>NZ_JBSGGK010000002.1:0-457766 GCF_053603855.1 Monashia sp. NPDC004114
CGTCCAAGCCGTCGACGGCCACTGCCGCGCCCCCGGCTGCACCGTCCCGGCCCACCGCTGCGACCTCGACCACGACATCCCCGCCCCACACGGACCCACCTCGACCGACAACCTGTCCGCCACCCACCGCCAACACCACCGGATCCGCACCACCGGCCTCTGGACCACCCACCGCGACCCCGACATCGGCACCCTCACCTGGACCACCGCCGCCGGACGCACCTACACCACCCACCCCAAAGACTGGCTCGAACACCACCGCACCCCAGTCGACGCACACCCGCGCGAACGCCGCAACGGCGAGCGGCCGCGACCTCAAGGAGAGCCGAGGCCTCCGAATCGCGCGGGCCGTGATGAGCCGCCGTTCTAGCAACTCGGACAGTGGGTTGGCTCGGGTGCTGTCGGCGGGGGCGTGTCGGCCGGGGTCGTGTCGGCTTCGGCGCGGTCGGACGAGCCCGAGCCGAGTCTGCCCGCTGGGGCGTCAGGGGCGACTGGTCCCGTCGCGCGATGTCCACGCGTCCTGCCTGTCAGATGAACAGCAGCTGGGCGCCCTCGGTGAGCTCCATGAAATCCGAGGCCGAGATGATGCCCTCGACGTCGTCGCGCAGGTCGTCCGCGCCAAGGTGCTGCATGTCCGCCGACATCCGGCATCCCCACAGGTGGCCGCCGGAGGCCACGATCTGGTCGAGGAACTCGGGCACCTCCGGCACGTCGAGCTCGGCGATGGCCTTCTTCATCTGGGACGTCGCCAGGTGGGTCATCCCGGGGACGCCGCCCAGGCCTTGCGGCATGTGAGTCGCCGTGTTGCCGAGGGGTGTGAACTTGAGCTCGCCGCTCGTCTTCTTGTTGATGATGTCGAAACCCCAGAACGTGAAGAACAGGTGCGTCTCGATGCCCTCACCCAGGGCTGCGTTGGCGAGGATGAGGCCGGGATAGGCCATGTCGAGGTTGCCTTTGCTGCAGATGATCGCGAGCTTGCGGTCTGCGGAGGTCGGGCTGTCGAAGTCAGGCACGACAGGCGTGGCGGTAGCGGTGTTGGTCATCACACACATCCCTTCGGCTTGGGCAGGCCGGCGACATAGGCCATCTTCTTGGCCGGCTTGCCGGGGAACAGGGTGAAGAGGGTCTTGACCGGGACTCCGGTCTGGGTGCTGGCCCGGCGCAGGGTGGCGGTCTCTCCTTGAGTGGCGTAGTCGTCTCGCAGGAACCGGACGAGCCTCCAGTGCTCGTCGGTCATGGTGATCCCGATCAGGCGGGCCAGCTCCTCCCCCAGCTCGTCACTCCACTGGTCGGGTCTGGTGAGGAAGCCCTCGTCGTTCACGTCGACCTGGTGGCCGGCGATCATCGCGGTTGTCATGGTCTTGACGCTCCTTCCTGCGTCAGGCGGCGGGCACCTTCCCCGCCGTGGACATGTGGGCGGGCAGTCCCATCGGGCGGCCCGGAAGCAGGACGTGCCAGTACAGGTGCCGGAAGGCGAGCTTGCCCAGGTGGTTCGACCGGCTCTCCTTGAGCAGCCTCATCGGGCCCACCACCGGCAGGGGGAACGTGCCGGTGAGTGGCTCCGTGTCGTAGTTGAAGTCGAGGAGCAGCGCCTTGCCGCGGCCCGACTCGACGAAGCAGTTGGCGTGGCCGTCGAACGCGTGACTCATCGGCTGCCCCGCGACCAGCTCCATGAAGTTCTCGACGAAGACCTCGACGGAGAAGTGCGCGACCGAGCCGGCCTTCGAGGTCGGCAGGTTGGCGGCGTCGCCCAGCGCGAAGATCGTCGGGTGTGCCGTGGACTGCGATGTGTGCCGGTCGACCGGCACATAGTTGAGCTCGTCACCGAGTCCTGATCGCGCGACGAACTCGGCCCCCATGTTTAGGGGGACGGTGACCAGGAGGTCATAGGGCACCTCTCGCTCGTCGTAGGAGACGAGCAGCTTGCGGTCCTGGTCGATGCTCTCGACCATGAAGTCGGTCTCGACGCGCACGCCCCGCTCTGAGAGCAGGTGCCCCAGCTCCCGGCTCGCCACCGGCTTGGTGAACGCTCCGTCCAGCGGAGTCACGAAGACGAGCTCGGTGCGCTCTCGTAGTCCACGACGACGCAGATAGTCGTCGGCGAGGAACGTGAACTCCAACGGAGCGACGGGGCACTTCAGGGGCAGCTCCGTGATGTGCACGACGAGCCGGCCACCGGAGAATGCTGCGAGCTGACGTCGGAGCGCCATCGCACCGTCGTAGGTGTAGAACTCCCCCACCGAGCGATGCCACTCGTCGCCGAGCATGCCCGTCGTCTGGTCCGGTCGCGGCGTCGTGCCGGTGGCGATGACCAGATAGTCGTAAGCCAGCCGGCGGCCGTCGACGAGTGCGACGGTGCGAGCCTCGGGGTCGACCTGGTCGACGTCGCCGAACAGCAGGTTGACGCCGTCATGGATCAGCGGATGCCGCGACCGACGCACCTTCTCGGGAGGGAGCAGGCCGAAAGGGAGAAAGAGGTAGCCGGGTTGGTAGTCATGGATGTCGTCGCGGTCGACGACCGTGATCTCCCACTCGCTGGCCGGAAGGCGCTGCCTCAGCTTGTTCACGACGATGGTGCCGGCCGTGCCCGCTCCCAGGACCACGAGTGACTTCGTTGTGGTGGTCATGGATCGAACATACCTCTGGGGGTATACCAGACGCAGTGATGCAGCAGACATCCTGGGTGTGACCTAGACGACAGAATGCATTGCCACACAAAGGTTTTCGGGTTGATGTAGGCAGGTGGAAGCCCGGCGGAACCGACCCCAAGGGACATCCCGCCGAGCGTCCGATCGGCTCAGCTCCGGCCGGGCAGCTCGCGACCGCTGATGCTCTCCGCCCTCACCCGAATCCACACGGTGCCCTCGTCCGGGAACTGGATCCACGGCGCGTCCGCACGGCCTTCGAGAGCGCGGATCTCTGGCTCGCTGGTGACTTCGACCGCCGGCCCTTGCATGAGCACGCTCCAGCCCGAGCGCTCGGCGACGTCGTAGCCGTCGGCCTCGAACGCGACCTCGTCCCGGTCGAGCGCCGCCTGGATCTTCGAGGCGCCGGCTGTCCGGAAGCAGACGTCGACGCCGTCCACGACGTGTGCGACAGGCAGGACGGTGATCGCACCGTCGAGCCGGAAGGCCACCCGCCCGATCGGCGCGGAGGCCAGTCTCGCGAGGCACTCATCCAGCCCGAGGACGACGAGGCCGGTGTGGTCGCGTGCGCTGTCGGCCAGCTCTGCGGTGCTCATGGTCGTGCTCCTTTCGGTCACCCGGGCGCGTCCCGTCGGATCGATCCTCGTCGAGGGCGGACCAGCGCAGCAGGGTCGAAGGTCCCTGTCAGTGCCGCAGACGTCACGTCACGGTTGCCGTATGGGTGCTGGTCGAGCCGGCGGGTGTGAACGCAGATGGATGCCGCACTGACCTTCCTCGGGGCCGCCGGCACCGTGACCGGGAGCAAGTTCCTGCTCGAGCGAGGAAGCGCCCGGGTCCTGGTCGACTGTGGGCTCTACCAAGGTGAGCGGAAGTGGCGCCGGCTCAACTGGGAGCCGTTGGCCGTGTCCCCCACGTCGATAGCCGACGTCGTGCTCACGCACGCCCACCTCGACCACTGCGGGTACCTGCCCCGACTCGTACGTCAGGGATACGGCGGGCCGGTGTGGGCGACGCCCGGGACCGCCGCGCTGTGCGACATCGTCCTGCGCGACAGCGCGCACCTGCAGGAGGAAGAGGCGACGTATGCCGCTGCCGCCGGGTACTCGCGCCACGACCCTCCGCTGCCGCTCTACACCGTCAGCGACGCGGTGCGGACATCAGAGCTGATCCGACCCATCGGCTACGGGGAGCAGGTCGCTCTGGAGTCAGGAGTGACCCTTACCGTGCACCGAGCAGGGCATGTGCTCGGCTCCGCTTCGGTCCTGCTCGAGCTCAACGGCACCAGCGTGCTGTTCTCAGGGGACCTGGGTCGTCCGCATCACCCGCTCCTGCTCCCCCGGAGCGACCCTCCTTCCGCGCGCATCGTTGTCATCGAGTCCACGTACGGCGACGCAGCCCATCCGTCGCGTCCCGCCGACGGCCACGATCGGCTCGGTGACACCATCAGACGCACGATCGGCCGGGGCGGGTCCGTGGTCATCCCGGCTTTCGCCGTGGACCGCACCGAGCTGGTGCTGCTCGCCATCGAGAGGCTGCGGCGCCGTGGGTCCATCCCGGATGTGCCGGTCTACGTGGACAGTCCGATGGCGCTGTCAGCACTGGACGTCTATCGCCGCCCGGATCTGAGCGACGAGATGCGCCCCGAGGCCCTGATCGAGCTCACCACGATGCACGGCCTGAACGAGTCCCGCACCGCGCAGGAGTCACAGCGGCTCAACAACCCGGGCAGGCCCAGCATCATCGTCTCCGCTTCCGGCATGGCGACCGGAGGCCGAGTGCTGCACCATCTCGCAAGCCTGTTGCCGCACCCTCGCAACAGCGTCGTCCTCACCGGGTACCAAGCCGTCGGCACGCGCGGGCGAGCCCTTCAGGACGGTGCGCGCGAGGTCAAGCTGCTCGGCAGGTATGTGCGCGTTCGCGCCGAGGTCGTGGTCGACGACACCTTCTCCGTCCACGCGGATGCCGGCGAGCTGGTGTCGTGGCTCGAGGCCATGCGCGAGCCACCCGAGTCCGTCTACGTCGTGCATGGCGAGCCGGCGGCCAGTGCCGCACTGGCCGAGCGCATCAGACACAGCATCGACTGTGCGGTTGTGGTCCCGCGCGTGGGCGAGCGGGTCCTGCTGGCCTGACGGAGCGTTCAGCTGCCCGCTCACACCTGCAGATGGCGTGAACGGCTCACGAGCCGTCCTTGCGATGCGCCGGCTCGTGCGTCACGGCATACACGGCTGCCTGGGTCCTGCTCTCCATTCCGAGCTTCGCCAGCACCGACGTGACGTAGTTCTTCACCGTCTTCTCGGACAGCGAGAGCGACTCCCCGATCTGTCGGTTCGTCAGACCCGACGCGACATGGTCGAGGATCCTGCGCTCCTGCGGGCTCAGGTGGCGTAGCCGCGGATCGGGCGTGTCGTCGCTGCTCGTCCATCTCTTGCGCAGCATTCGGACGCGCTCGCCGTCCAGCAGGTTCTCTCCGGCGGCCACCCGCTGGATCGCGTCGACGAGCCCGTTGCCCTTGATGTCCTTCAGCAGGAAGCCGGACGCGCCGGCCAGCACCGCCGATGCGAGGGCGCTCTCCTCGTCGTACGACGTGAGGATCAAGGCCTTGATGTCAGGGTCGACCGACCGGATGCTTCGACACGCGTCGATGCCGGATCCGTCGGGCAGCCGGGCATCGAGGACGGCCACATCGGGTCGGAGTGCCGGCACTCGCCGTTCCGCCTCGCGAGCGAGCCCGGACTCCCCCACGATCTCGAAGCCGGGTGTGCTCTCCAACAGCTCGCGCAGGCCACGCCGGACGATCTCGTGGTCGTCCAGCAGGAAAACCTTGATCGTCACGTCGGGCCACTCCTTGGGGACTTCGAGGGCGCGCCGGGGACCCGGCACGTCGCCACTATCGATCGTGCACGAGGACGCCGACTGGTCATAGGGCCGAACGTCCCGGGCGCGTCCGGACCGGCACCGACCACGTGAGTCGCGTTCCCGTCGGCGAGGCTGCCGCTACGGTGAATGATCCCGAGCGCGACGTCGCGCGGCGCTCGAGGTTGGCGAGTCCGCTGCTGCGCCCCCGGGCCCCGATCCCGACGCCGTCGTCGACGATCTCGATCCGCACCCTCGGCCCGCACGTGAGTCTCACGCAGCCCGTGCCTGCGCGAGCATGACGGGACATGTTCGACAGCCCCTCCCGGATCACGGCCGCCACATCGTCCTGGAGCGACTCTTCCAGCGCGGTCACGTCGCCAGTCAGCTCTAGGCGTGGCTCGAACCCCAGGCTGTCTGCATACGACCTCACGATCCCCTCGATGTCCACGGGATCGACGGGAGCACCGGCGTTGGCGTGCAGGTCGAAGATGGTCGAACGAATGTCCTTGATCGCATCGTCCAGGCTGTCGACAGCCTCGTCCAGCCGCTGCTGGACCAGCGGATGGACGGCAAGCCTGCCGGCAGACTGCAGGGACAAGCCGGTCGCGAAGAGACGCTGGATGACATGGTCATGCATGTCGCGGGCGATCCGGTCACGGTCTTCCAGCATCGCGACGAGCGCCCGATCATGCTGTGCCCTCGATGCCGTGAGCGCGAGCCCCGCCTGCTGCGCGAACGCCGCCAGGTCTGCCATGGCATCGCTGGCGGCCTCGGCCTCGGCCTTCTCCGGTGACCAGGCGAGCAGCAGGAACCCGATGTCGCCCACCCCGACCGGGATGGGCACGATCGCCACCGGACCCGCGGCATCGAGACCAGCGATGGACGCCACGGCTGACACGACAGCGCTCGAACCGCGGGTGTCGGGGCCGGGCAGCAGGAGCAGATCCTGGCTGGCGCCGAACACCTCGGCCCAGTGCAGTCCCCCGAGCACCGGCCAGTCGTCCGGTCGCTCGCGCGAACCGGCCGGCTCTCCATCGGCGAGATGCATGGCCCGGACCGAGACGTGGCCGGCTTCGTCGCGCAGCGCCACGGCGCACATCGCGCTGCCGGTGAGGCCGCACACCAGCTCGACCATGAGCCGGAGCGCGCGATCCTCGTCGTCGCCTTCGAGCAGCGACTGGGTCAGGGTGCCGGTGGCCTCTGCCCACCACCGCTGTCGTTGGGCCCTCTCGTAGAGGCGGGCGTTCTCGATCGCTACACCAGCCGCCGCGGCCAGAGCCACAAGGATCGACTCGTCGGCCGCCGTGAACTCATGCCCGCCCTGGCGCTCGGCGAGGTACAGGTTGCCGAAGACCTCGTTCCGGATCAGGATCGGCGTGCCGAGAAAGCTCGTCATGTGCGGGTGGTGCGGCGGGAACCCATACGAGTCCGGGTGAGCGGTGATGTCCGTCAGCCGCCGCGGCCGCGGGTCCCTGATCAGCAGGCCCAGGACCCCATGGCCCCGCGGTGGGTCACCGATGAGCTCCCTCTCCTCGGCGCTGACCCCGTGGGTGACGAACTCGACAAGGTGCTCCCCGTCCGGGGAAAGGACACCCAGGGCCCCGTAGCGAGCATTGACCAGTGCGCAGGACGTACGCACGATGCGGCCCAGCACCTCGGACAGCTCCAGATCGGCGCTGACTGCTGTGACGGCGTCGAGGAGGGCTTCGAGCTGCGCGTGCCCACGCAGCTCGGCGCCCGCCGGGTCCGCAGGGTTGGACGTCGGATCCTCGACGCTCGCAGCCGAGCCGTCCGACCAATGTCCTTCGGCTGCCAACGGTTCGCCCGAGCCCACATCAGGAGCCTAGCCCGGCCGCAGTCCCCGGCGGTGCAGAGCGAAGGTGCCCCGACGAACATCACAGTGCGGTCGTGGCGGGACCATCGGCCCAGGGCGACAGCCGTCTCGCAGGTCATCCTTGGGATCATGACCGGCCCCCGACCCCGACCTCGTGCTGTCCGTCGCGACCCGGGCACTCGGGAGGTAGTCGGCGGCCTGGTCAACGACGAGTGCGCGAGCGCCGTCGCCACGACGACGGTTCGGCTCGCGCGAGAGCTCGCCGCGCAGGTCCGGTTCGTGCAGGTGATCCCCGAAGGAACCACCCCGGCACGTCGGGCGGAGCTCGAGGACGGCGTCCTCGCTGCTGCGCTGGACGCCCTTCGCGGCCAGCCTCGGGTCCGGGTCACCTTCGAGTATCCGTGTGGCGATCCAGGACGGCTTCTGGTCGACCGCAGCCGGGGGGCGCTGGCCCTCGTGGTCGGCGAGGACCACCTGAACGAGTCCGACGTGATGGGCCACGTCGCGGACTACTGCCGCGCCATGGCGGGCTGCCACGTTCACGTCGTAGCCGACGAGTCCCCCGCCGGGACCTTGGTCCCTGCCCGGGCACCACGGCGCGCGAAAGGGTTGGAGCACAAGGAGAAAGGACGATCATGAAGGCGGCAACGGACATCGTCGTGGGCTTCGATGGGAGCCCTGGTGCTGAGTGCGCGGTGGACTGGGCGGCTCAGGAGGCCGACCGCCGCGGTGTAGCGCTGCGCGTGGTGACGGCCAGGGTCTATGTGGACCTCCCGTTCGCGGGCGCCGGCGTCCTCGCCGTGCCCCCCCGAGACCCGTCCGCGTCCGCGTCCGGTGTCGTGGCCGAGGGGCGGCGGCGTGCGGAGAAGGTCCTCGAGGACGCACGCGTCGCGACGGTTACCATCTGGGGGCAGCCCGCGGGTGCCTTGGTGGACGAGTCGCGCGAGGCATCCCTGGTCGTCGTCGGGCACCCAGAACGAGGCAAGGCGCGTGAGTACATCACGGGCTCAGTCGCGTTCGCTGTCGCGGCACACTCGAAGTGCGACGTCGCCGTCGTGCCACCGGGCGATCTGGTCCTGCCCAGGCCCGACCGCCCCGTGGTCGTCGGCGCCGACGGAAGCCAGGCGGCCATGCAAGCTGCCCTCCGGGCGGCTGAGATCGCCTCCCGTTGGGGTGCTCCGTTGCTGGTCGTCCGGGCGTGGCAGCTCCCGAGCCTGACTGGATGGGCGGGTTCCGTTGGTGGCGTCGCCGCAGAGCCCGACGAGATCGCCTTCTACGAGAGTGCGGCTCGCGAGTCGGTCGACTCGACTGCGGGGGCGGTTCAGGAGTCCTTCCCGGACGTCACGGTCCAGACCCGGGTCGTCGAGGCACATCCCGTCGTGGGACTGCTCGACGCGGCCGAGCAGGCGGGCCTCCTCATCGTCGGGACCCGGGGACTCGGGGGCTTCAAGCGCCTGCTGCTCGGGTCGGTCAGCCGCGCTGTCATCCACTACGCCGAGACGCCGGTCATCGTGGTTCGCACGTGACGCTGGTGCCGTCACGGCGGGAAGGCTTGCGGGCGGGTATGCCGGGTGCGCCGACAGCGCCCTCAGCGCGGATGCGCGTCAGGGACGTCGGCGCACCAGCCACACGGTCGCCGCAAGCAGCAGGAGGGACACGACGGCCAGCCAGGTGACCTCCATGGCCTGGAAGGTCCAGTAGCGGCTGTCGGGTTGGTAGGTGGTCCACTGGGTGTAGCCGTGCTGGACCAGGTAGTGGAACGGGTCGGTCGGGTCACCGCCGGGCTTGGCAGCGACATCGCCGCCCGCGTTGCTGGTCTGGAAACCGAGGGACTGCAGCACCTGGTTCACCTGAGCGTCGCTGACTCGGACACCTCCCCGGGTCCACCAGGTCCCGAGCACCTGGTCGCCGCTGGACACTCGCGGTTGGGACGTGTCGAGGGGTGCGAGGTAGTGATACTTGCGCAGCTCGGCGGTGAGGAAGGCGAGTCCGGTCCAGGCGGCCAGGGTGGCGACGAGGGCGGGCACGACGCGCCTCGTGAGCAGCCCAGCGAGCACGCCGATGGAGTACGCCAGCAGGGGCCATCCGACCGCGGCGACACCGGTGATCCCGAACACGATGGGATGCAGCCGCTGCAGGTCGCCGGCGCCGATCAGAGGGACGTCGTACCAGGAGACGAGGGCTCCGTAGAGCGCGCCCATGATGGCGACGCCGACAGCGCCGGGGACGACGACAGCCAGCAGCCAGCGGATCGGCCCGGCCCCCTGCGTCCAGGCGAACCGGAAGGTGCCGGTCTCGAGCTCTCGTGCGAGCAGTGGCGCGCCGACGAAGGCTCCGAGGACGCCCGGCAGGAACACGAGCATTCCGTCGATGAACCCCGGGCTGCCGTAGGTGTCCTGGAAGGTGTCCCAGGCGAAGTGGCATGCCGCAGATGCCAGGGGCCGGCACGCCACCGCTGCGTCGTACGCGCTCCTCATCTGCTCGCCGCGAATCACGAGGTACAGCGCCACAGCGCCCAACACCGCAACGGCCCCGGCCACCGTGGCGCGATACCGCCGCCAGGCGACCCACCCGAGGCGACGCCACGGCACAGGACGAGCTGCGGATGCCGGAGTCACCGTCAGGGCGGTGGTCATGGCTCGGCCCCCACGGCTGCAAGAGCGGGCGCCGACGGTGCATCACGCAGGTAGGCCATCGCGAGCTCCTCAACCCCGACCGCGCGGGCCTGCCAGCCGACCGGCTCGGGATCGACCGCCGGGTCGAGTCCCACGAGCAGATGTTGCTGTGCGCCGGCCACGCTCGACTCGATGACCTCCCAGCTAGGGTCGGGTGGCTTACCCGCTGGTCCCGTCATGAGCCGGTGCCGGTCGCACAGGTCGTCGACGGGTCCGTCGAGCCGGACGAGTCCGTGGGTGATCAGGACCAGGTAGTCGGCGACGCGTTCGAGCTCAGCCAGGACGTGCGAGGAGAGCAGGACCGACACGCCGTCCTCGGCCATCGCACCCATCACGGTCGCCATGAAGTCGTGACGGGCGATCGGGTCGAGCCGCGCGGTCGGCTCGTCCATGACCAGGAGCCGCGGATGCCGCGCGAGTGCGAGCGTCAGCGCCAGCTGAGCCTGCTGCCCGCCGGACAGTCGCCCCGTCCGGGTGTGATCCGAGATCTCGAGCTCGCCCAGTCGGCGGCGGGCGAAAGCGAGGTCGAACCCGCGGTTGAGGTTGCGGGTCAGGTGCACCATGTCTCCCACAGACAGGTGGGCGTACAGCGGCATGTCCTGGGCGACGAAGGCAATGCCGTCGAGTGCGGCAGGCGAACCCGCGGGGACCCCGTCGAGAACGGTGACCTCGCCGCTGGTCGGGGCCACCAGGCCGACGGCGATGAGCAGGAGGGTGGTCTTGCCGGCGCCGTTGGGACCTACCAGGGCTGCGAGGTGGCCCTCCGGGATCGCGAGGGTGCAGTCTCGAAGAGCCGAGGTGCGGCCATATCGCTTGCTCAGCCCTCGGGCCTCGATGATGCTCACGCGACACCGCCGCTGACCTGGTCCGAGCCCGGCTGCAGGCCGCCGGCGTCGCTCGTCCGCCGGCGCTCATCGAAATCCCGCAAAGTCGTGCTGAACAGCGCAACGACACGGCTCTCGTCCAGCCCCGCTGCCTCAGCCTCCTCGAGCCAGCGAAGCAACCGCCGACGCAAGCCCGCGAGCTCGGGCAGCGTCGCCGTGGTCCCGTCGCCCTCGACGAAGGTGCCTTGGCCGGGACGACCCGATGCCAGGCCCTTGTGCTCGAGCTCTCGGTAGGCCTTGAGCACCGTGTTCGGGTTGATGGCGAGGTCCGCGACGACCTCCCGGACCTTCGGCAGCTGGTCTCCCCGCCTCAGATAGCCGACGAGCAGCGCCTCCTCTACCTGACGCACGAGCTGGAGGTAGGTCGGCACGCCGGACGCCGGGTCAAGACGGAACTCGATCGGCGACCGCGCCGGTGCCGACTCAACCCCTCGCCCGCTGATCGGCTTATCTAGTGTCATAAGACAACGGTACTTCTCGACGGCTCAGCGTCAACCCCAAGGGCAGGCGCGCGCGGACCCTCGGCGCCGGCATACTCGCGGCCGGGTCGCGAAGGTCGTCCTCGTCAACGACGGGGCCCGGGTCAGGAGATGGCCTCAGGACGCGTGGCGGCGGCGCGCCCACCAGGACCTGTGGGGGACGGGAACGGCGTGCGACGATGCGGGCCGTGCGCAGATGACGCAGTCAGGTCGGCCACACCCGGGCGACCCCATCGCCGTGATCAGCGCAATGGCCCGGTCGGTGTACTCGTCCGCCAGCTGCCAGACGAGGTCCATGCGATCCTCGCCGACGGCGGCGTTGACTTCCCAGATATACGCCTCGTGCAGCTCGCGCAGCAGGTCGGTATCACTCATCGAGTACCTCCGACCTCTGCCGCCCGGCCGGGTGCCCCGCGGCTGGATCCGCGCGTGCGTCGCGGCTCTGGAGGGCCGTGACGTGAGTATGCCGGGCCTGGCTCGATTGTATCCGCGATGCCGTGCCTCTGACCGCAGGTCACTGGCGCAGGCGCGCCACCAGCTGGTCGTTCGCGTCGCGCCAGCGCTGTGACATCGAGCTGCCGCCATGCCCGTCCCCTTCATCGACGATGAGCGTCGACCCGGGCCAGCCTCGGTGCAGCTCCCACGCAGTCACCGTCGGGGATGAGATGTCCCGTCGACCCTGCACCAGCACGCCCGGAATGTCTCGGAGGCGTTCCATCCCATCTCGGATCGGCGGACTGCAGAACCCGTCGTGCGACCAGTAGTGCGCCGTGAGGCGCACGAACGCGTGCCGGAAACGCGGGTCGTCCCACCTCGGGTCGCGCCGGAAGCCTCCGGTGCCGATGGAGATATGAGTGTCTTCCCAAAGGGCCCACTCCTGTGACGCGATCTCACGGACAGCCGGGTCTGCCGATTCCATCAGGTGCGCATACGCCTCGACCAGCCGACCCTGACCGCGGCGATAGCCGATGCCGGCGCTCTCGGCGTGAGCGGCGAGACGGTCCCAGGCCTCTGGAAACACGCTGCCGACGCCCTCAGTGATCCAGTCGACCTCACGTCGGCTCGTCGTCGTGACGGCGAACAGGACGATGCCGAGCACTCGGTCTGGATGTGCCTGCGCATACGCCAGCGCCAGGGTGGACCCCCAGGACGCGCCGTTGACGATCCACGAGCTGATGCCGAGGCGCTCGCGAAGGTGCTCGATGTCGCTGACGAGGTGGTCGGTCGTGTTGGCAGACAGGGACACCGACGGGTCTGAGGCATGTGGGGTCGAGCGCCCGCATCCCCGCTGTTCAAAGCCCACCAACCGGGTCTGGTCGAGGTCGAACTGCGTGCGGTACAGGCTCGTGCGCAGGCCGCCGCCCGGACCACCGTGAAGATACACAGCCGGGACACCAGACCGCGATCCCCACTCTTCCCAGTAGATCTCGTTCCCCTCACCGACATCGAGCATCCCTTGAGCACGAGGGTCAGCGGGTGCGGTCACCACGCAATGACACCACACGATGTCACCACGCGATGAGAGCCGGATCGTCGCGGCCAGGCCGGGCCGCTACCTGGTCGGCAGTCTGGGCACGAGCGCCGGGACGCGGGCGGCATACGCGTCGTAAGCAGGCCCGAACTCTCGCCTGAGGTCGCGTTCCTCGAACGCGATCCCCACGGCGATGTACCCGCTCGCGGCGAGGGCGAAGAAGAGATGCGCTGCTCCCAGGTGCGGAGTCACCCAGAAGGCCACCAACAGGCCCGTCATCAGCGGATGGCGCACGACACCGTGGAGGCCGTCGACCCGCAGGCCCGCGATGGTCCCGACGTCCCGCCGTGGCGCCCATCCGACCTGTCGCAGACCGAGGAGCTCGAGATGGTCGACCGCAAACGTCGACGCGATCGCGAGGATCCAGCCGGTTGCACACAGCGACCACAGCACGATCGCGGCCAAACCGTCGACGCGCCAGACCTGGCCGCCCCACGGTTGCCACAGCAGGAGCAGCACGGCGAGGCAGAGGTCGGTGGCGAGGACGTATGCCGTGCGCTCGAGCGCCGGGGGGACGCGCCGACGGAGCCACGACTTCAATTGATGACGTGCCATCACAGAGTGCTGCACGGCGAAGAGCAGCAGGAGCGCAGTGTCCACGACGATCGCCCAGGCGGTCGTCGTGCGTGCGGGTCCGTCGACGGTCCTCGGGACGACGACGCCGGCGAGGAATGCCATGGTCCACAAGGTGACCGCAACGAACCCGCACCAGCCGGCTGCGGAGAGAACGAGATACACGGGGCGTCGTGACATGACTTCATCGTGCGAACATCTGCAGGCCGAGTCAGCCGTGGAACTACCTCAGTTGGGTGGTCCGCTCGCCACGTACCAGGCGGCGATCTGCGAGCGGGTCCTGAACCCGAGGCGCAGCCGGATCCGCTCGACATGCGACTCGGCCGATCGCTCGGTGATGCCCAGGCGCTGGGCCAGCTGACGGTTCGTGAGACCGTCGGCCACGAGAGCGGCGACCTCTGACTGGCGGGGTGTGAGCCCGGTCGGCATCGTGCTTCTGAGCTGGGCCAGGCCGAGGAAGCGCCGAACCTGGGCAACGACGGACTCTGCGTCCCCGAACGCAGGCAGATGTGAGCGGCCCTCGAGCTCGACGAGCTGCGCATCGGGGATCTCGTCGGCCAGGACCACGCTCTGGCTGACGGGCGCGGCGCGGTCGCCGCGCCGGTGCAGCACGAGCGTCGGCGCTGTCACGCGCGGAAGGACCGGACGCACGTCGATGTCGTACGCGAAGCGCAACAGTGCCACCGCTGTCTCGGGCGAGGAGGCGGCGCGCTGGTAGCCGGCGAGGGCTCTGCGAGTGCCGGCGTCCGCGTCAGGCGCGAAGAGATCGGTGAGGAGGTCCGAGCCCAGGCCCCAGTGAGTCGAGAGGAGCCCGAGAACATGGCGCCTGCTGTCGTCGTCGCCGATGGCGGCACCTGTGGCCCAGCCGCCGTACAGCACCAGTCGCGAGACCCCGGCGGGCCGGTCTGCGGCCCACTGGGCCGCCACCGCTGCCCCCATGGACCAGCCGAGAAGGTCGAAACGGGTCATGCCGATCGCCTCGGTGACCGCCTTGATCGTGGCCACCTCAAGGTCCATCGTGCGCGGGCCCTCGTATGCGTCGGAGAGCCCGCAGCCCGGTCGGTCGTAGCGCACCAGCGTGCGGCCCGACGACAGCGCCTCGTAGAAGACGCGGTCGGCCGGGATCGCCCAGCCCAGCTCGAGATGGCTCAGCCAACCCGGCACCGCAAGAAGGAACGGACCGGTGCCCGTCAGGGCGTAGGCCACTCGCGCCCCATCGGCCAGAGGCGCCATCCCCAGACGCTGGTCCCGGGCAGCCACGGCACCAGTGAACCGCAGTGAGGTCGGTTCAGGGCACGAGTGACGCGATGGCGTCACGACCCGTGCTACGCCCGGTCGAAGACGAGGTCGAAGTCCTTGCGCCAGGTGGTTCCGCGATCCTCAGATGCTTCCCAGCGGCCCGCGATCCGGCTGGGCCCGACGTCGGCGATGAACCGCTGGAACATGTCAGGGTCCTCTCGGCTCAGGGTCCACGCAGAGCCGGCGAACGTCATGGCGAACACGCGGCATACCCCTCGTTCGTCGTGGTAGAGCGCGGTGAATGCGTCGCGTGCGTCACTGCGACCAAGGACCAGGACCATCTCGCTCGTGGCGGATCCGACATCGCCCTCCATCGTCCAGCGGAACACCACGAACGCGTCGCCCAGCCACTCGACCGTCGCTGAGCCTGGCACCTCGAGGTCGGCCGGTTCCAGGAACCACGCGTTTCGCAGCGTCGCGTGCCACGACCCGACCAGGACAGCCAGCCGCTCCATGGCCTCGTTGCGCATCGCTCCCCCTTGTGGCGTCAGTACCGGGCCCTGCCGACGTGTCCGGCGCGGCTAGGTGTTGGGAGCGACCGGCCTGTCGCTGACCGGGGTGATCTCGCAGACCGTCACGCCCGTGCCCGGCTTGAGGAACGCCTGGAGATGCGCGATGTCGTCGGTCTCCACCACGAGATACGTGGTGTGCTGGGGGAAAGCCAGCCAGAAGCCGTGGATCGTCACGTCCGGGTTGTCGCGGTCGAAGAGCGACCGTGACCCGCCCGCGCCGTACGGGCAGTCCGCCGGGGCATGAGATTGCTTGATATGGAACAGCATGGTGCTCCTCGGTCATCATGCGTCCAACCGGACGCCTCCCGTCGTCTCAGAGTGTAGCGACGGCCCGTGCGGCAGCCCGGTCCTTTCAGGATGACGCCCCGAAGAGAACTCGTACCCGGGCCAGGGCGCCGTACGCACGTGGCTGGCCGACACGTCGGGTATGCCGCCGGGTCGAGTCCGCAGCCCGCGTCGCGTTCCACCGCCGATCGGCGGCGCGGCGCGCCGAGGTCTGTGGCCGAGCTTGGCGCGCAGGGGGCGTTCGACGAAGCGGAAGCTCGCCTCGGCCAGGACGACAGACATGACGATCCAGGCGACATCACCGACCACAGTGCGGCCGAGCACACTGAGCACCGCAATTCGCGCCAGGACGTTCCAGAGATAGATCGAGTACGACCTTTCGCCGAGCCACCGCATCAGGCGGCTAGCGAGGAGGCGTCCAGCTGCAGAAGCCGGTGCCGATACGACACCAGCCAAGATCACGATGGTCAGGACGGTCCCCGCGACGATCACCAGAGAGGCGCGATAGGTGTCGTTCCGATATGCCAGAACCGGCAGCAGGGCCACGGCCATCAACGCTGTCGGCGCGAGACGCCGAACCGTCATGGTGAGCCACGTGTTGTGAACAACCATCGCGAGCAGTGAGCCGACCAAGATGGGCAGAGCGTTCGTGTCTGTCCCGACATACTCGTGTTGGTCGAAGAACACCTCTCGACTCAGGCCGAGGTAGAGGTCAAGCGCCACGGTGATTCCGATGAGCGTCACCGTGAGTGCTGCGAACAGCCGAGGACTGCGTCGGTATCCCCACAGCAGGGCCAACGGCCAGAGCAGGTAGAACTGCTCTTCGACGGAGAGCGTCCAGGTGTAGTTCAGGTAGTCCTGGGTCGCGAAAGGATGGCCGGCCCAGTCGAAGAGACTTGTCGTATAGGTGACTGCTGCGCCGGCGGGTCCGAGAATCTGCCCGACGCCGAGGTCGTGCCGGACCAGGTACAGCACCACCATCGTCACCGCCACGACTGTCACCAACGCCGGGCAGAGGCGCGCAGCGCGCCGGCGATAGAACGCCCGGATATCGATGCGGCCGGTGTCGAGCTCCCGGACCAACAAGGTGGTGATGAGATACCCCGACAGGCAGAAGAACACCGTCACACCGACGAAGCCGTCGATGAGCGGTCTGGTCGGGGCGTGCTGGCCGAGGACCAGAAGGATTGCCACGCCACGGACGCCATCCAATCCGGGCTGGTTACCCCGGTCGTGCACCGACCAATTTTACCCTGGTCCTACTCTGGCGGTGGCGACGGCGCCCGAGACAGGGGGACCGACCCGGGTGGCACGCGCGCCGAGACCGGCGCCCTAGGTGGCTCCAGGCCTCCCTCGTCGAGCTGGAACGGCGGGTACGCGTCCGTCATCAGGGCGGCATACGCGATGACCCGATAGACCCACCGGTTCAGCCCGATGATCAAGGCAAAGAGGGACGTCGGGTACCGGCCCGAGAAGAGGAGCATGACCCCGGCAACGATGACGAGCAGGCCGAGGACGCCACCCCCGATCGGGTCGAAGCGGTAGATGTCGCCGTTGCGGGTGCTGGTCCAGCCCCAGCCCCCGCCCACGAACAGGGCCACGATGAGGTACTGCGGGATCGCGAGCAGCCACCACTTCACGAGGACGAGCCCCCGCGACAGGTGATCCGGATACGCGATGTCGAGGGTGGCTGGGTAGTCCGGCTCGGCGCCCAGGCTGAAGGGTGGGTAGCGGTCAGTGCCGAGTCCTCCATGTGCGCAGTACAACTCGACCCGCCAGGACCAGCGCAGCACGCCGAGGTTGAAGCCGAAGAGTCCGCGGGGATAGGTCCCCGTGAAGAGGATCGCGAAGAAGGCGATCAGGGCGACGACGCAGAAGGCGCACCACAGGAACGCCAGCACGATGAAGTGCGGGATCGCGAGCAGCCACTTGACCAGCCACATCCACCGCGAGAGCCCGTCGTCGAGCCACGCATTGATGGCCACCGGACTGCCGGCCCACGGGTGAGCCTCCGGAGCCGGCGGGCCGCCCAGCGGCCCCTCCTGGTCGAGCACCCGGACCGCGCCGACCGCTCCGGGCACCGGCGGACTCGCCGAGTCGGCACCGGCGCTCACATCAGGGGCGCCGTATGCCGGGTACGGGCCAGGCGGGCCGGGCTCCGTCCGCGCGGCGCCGGCACCGAACACGATGAGTGCGACTGCGACACCTGTCAGCAGGACACCGAGCCCCACCATGATCAGGGCCATCGGCAGCAGGAAGCCGGCCCGCACGCCAACCGTGGCAGCAAGGTCGACCCCGGCCGAGCCATCGGCGTTCATCAGCACGGCATCCCAGCGCCCGCTCGAAGGCCTCCAGGTCAGCACCTGCTGGCCTGTCCCAGACACCTTCGACGTCCAGAACGTCTGCTCGGTCGGAGGCGCGATCTCCATGTCTCCGGGAGCCGTGCGGTAGGTCGGCACCCGACGGTCGGAGATGTCGATGATCTGGTCGTGCGCTGTCCCGGCTAGGTAGGCGCTGACGGCATCCGCAGGGCCGAACCCCAGGAAGATCGCCTTTCCTGGGTCCACCGAGCGCGCCGTGAGTCGGATCTCTATGTCAAGACGATCCAGCACCCACTGCGGCACGTCGGGCTCGCTCCGGACAACGACGTCCTCCACCGTGATGGCAGGCGTCGGAGTCCGGAGGCTGTCGAGGGACGCCGAGAAGAAGCCGGCGTCGTCCTTGGCCACGGCGCTCGCGACAGCGATGCCGGCTCCGCCCAAGACCAGCCCCAGACCTGGCAGGAGCAGCAGGCAGCCGATGATCAGGGCGGCGAGGCTGCGGCGGGGCGGCGTCTCAACCGGCGGCTGGTATCCCGGCGGATACCCAGGTGGTGGATGCCTGGGAGGCCCGGACGGAGGTGGTGCTGTGCTGGGAATGTTCATGGTCCAGCGACCTGTCTCGGCTCCGGTAGCCGTATCGTCCTGTCGCCGAGGCGACGCGGACGGCTTCTGTCGGCGTCCTGGAGCTCCCCGGTGTCCTCACGCTACGCCGGACCGGGAGCACTCGTGCCCGGTATAGCCGGACTCGGCCCCGGGCGGAGGACCTTCGGATCTAGCACGGCACGTCGACCGGTCGCACCCTGGAGCCGATGTCCGAGACGGCGGCGCTTCCTGCCCGGCGCTCGGCAGGGCCCGGTGAGGGAGGTGCCCGATGGGACGAGGCCGACGATCCCGCACGGGGCTGGTCACCGCCATCGTCATGTCGACTATCGTGCCCATGGCCGTGGCTCTGGTCGCGTGCACGACGCAACCGGACACGGTCTCGGAAGGAGCGCACCCGGCATACGGCAGGCTCGTGGACGGGGAGCCTCTGGTCTCTTGCACGATCAAGGGTGAGTATCCCGTGCATGCCGAGGCGTCGGCACTGTGTGGCACGCTTCGGGTGCCGGAGGACCGGTCAAGGCCTGACGGGCGCCAGATCGCGCTGCGCATTGCGGTCGTCCCCGCGCTCGCGCCGCGTCAAGCGCCCGAGCCGCTGTTCGTGCTGGCGGGGGGCCCGGGCGCACCCAGCACCCAGTTCTTCGCCTGGATGCCAAAGGTTTTCGCGGATGTGCATGCTTCGCGTGACATCGTTCTTGTCGACCAGCGCGGCACGGGCGCCTCGAACGCTCTCGAGTACCCGGCCGTGCCGGACACGAAGGGGCTCTCCCCCACCGCCGCGCAGACGCGGCTATCTGCCTGGGCCAGCGGCGCGCTCGCGTCGATCGATGGCGACCCACGGTTGTACACCTCGACGGTCGCGGCCGACGACATCGACGACGTCCGAGCGGCGCTCGGCTACGAGCAGATCGACCTCTACGGGACCTCCTACGGTGGGACCCTCGTGCAGTACTACCTGCGCCAGTACCCGGACCGCGTGCGGGCGGCCGTCCTCGACGGCTCGACCCCGGTCGACGTGCCGGTCCTGGAACGGATGGCGGCCAGCAGCCAGGCAGCCCTCAACCTGCTCTTCAAGCGCTGCGCAGCCGACCCGGCCTGCCACGAGGCGTTCCCGAGACTGGCGAACGAGTGGACGACTCTACTGAACCGGTTGGCCAAGCCCCTGACCGTGGTCGACCCCGCATCGGGTGACACGGCTGTCATCGACCAAGCCTTGCTGGCCAACGCTATTCACCTGGCGCTGCTCAACGAGTCGACCGCGGCGCAGGTGCCGCTTGGCATCCACCTCGCCTCCTTGGGTCGGTGGGTCGAGGCGGCCGATGTCATCGGCGCACCACCCTCGGGCGGTCCAACGCTGGTCATGGCCGACGAGATCCTGTGCTCAGAGGCCTGGGCCACGCTCAGGCCGGCCGAGGTCGCGCGGCTCGGCAGAGGCAGCTACTCACGCCCCTTGGAACTGTCGAATGCGACGCAGCGCGAGGCCAAGTGCCGGTACCTGCCGAAGGGCGCCGTCGCGCCGGCGGACGGCGCCGCGGTCCGGACGCGGACTCCTGTGCTGTGGCTGGTGGGCGACGGCGATCCTCAGGACCCGCCGTCGAACCTCGCCGGTGTTCCGGCCCAACAGCCGAACAGTCGCATCGTCGTGATGCCGGCTGAGCAGCACGTCGTCGGCCAGCTCGGCTGTATGCCGTCAATCATCGCGGCCTTCCTCAGCAGCGCCAGCGCGATCGGGCTCAACACGTCGTGCGTCGCGAAGGGATCTCCGGCTCCGCCGTTCCGCCTGAGGTGATGCCGGCCACCTCCGCGTGGCGGGTGGCAGGACCTTGGGCTCTGGTGGGTTGGGACGCACCGCGATCGGCTTGGGAGGCCGGCGAAGCTCTCAGAGGATTGGGGCGAGGGACGATGCGGTGGCCGATCGGGTCGCGGGACTGGCCGAGAAGAGTGACGCTTCGGGGTGTCTCCCTCTACGTCGACGTGGTGGGCACGGGTGAACCGCTGGTGCTGATGCACGGCGGGCCCAGTGCCGATCTCTGGACGTTGGGCGCGTTCCGGCGGCTCGCCAACGAGTACACCTTGGTGTTCTACGACCACCGGTGCAACGGGCGATCGACGGGCGCGCCGGTGTCGTCGATGAGCTGGGACAACCTCACCGCAGACGCCGACATGCTGCGCAAGCACCTCGGCTTCGAGACCTGGGCCGTGCTCGGACACTCGTTCGGGGGGCATGTGGCGCTGGAGTACGCATTGCGCCACCCCGACCATGTCTCCCGGCTGGTGCTCGTCGACACGGGCGCCGACAGCCGGTGGGCGCGGGAGGTCGCGCCCGACGTGCTGGCGCGGCGTGGATACCCACCCGACAAGGTCGAGCTCGTGCGGCGGTGGTTCCGGGGTGACTTCAGCCGCCGCGAGTACTACCGGATCTTCTGGCGGATCGGCGACGCCTACAGCTCGGGCGATGGTCTGCGCGCCGTGGCACGCGAGCTGGCCGCGGGAGGGTGGCGGTCGCGGATCCGGCCCGAGGCCTTCATCTACGCAAGCCGGCATCTGCTTCACGACTGGTCGGTGGCCGACCGGCTCGGCGAGATCACCGTGCCCACACTGGTCCTGGCCGGGCTGGACGACTTCGTCTTCCCGCCCGAGTGCCAACGAGAGCTCGCCGACGGCATCCCCCGCTCGGAGCTCGTGCTCATCGAGGCGGCCGGCCACAACCCACATGACGAGCGGCCGGACGAGGTCATGCGAGCCGTGAGGTCATTCCTTGCCTCGACGGCGCCGACGATGCCTGCAGGGCCATCGGCACGGGCAGCTGACTGACGCCGGCCCGAGGCCGCACCAGCTGTGCGCACCGTGCGCGACGTTGGTAGAGGCGGTCACGACCCCGGGCGGGTCGCTGTGGCTGACGTGCCTTCCTACCGGCCTGCGGCACGAGCGCTGTCGCCGGACGACCGAGCGAGCGCAGTTAGGCGAGTCGCCAGCGCCAGGTGTGTTGCGGCCGACATAATCCTGGCGGGAAGGCGGTGAGGGCATGAGCGCAGCGGGGATGGTCCTGTCCGCGGACGAGCCCCGACAGTCGAGCGTCCTCGACCGGTGGGCTGGGGCACTGCTGCGGAGCGGAGCACAGTCCAAGGGTGTGGTGCGCTCGCCCGTCGACGCCGTCCGCTGTGTCGTCGCGCTGCTGGTCGCGGCCGTGGCGTGGTGGGCCGGCGGGGACGTGCGTGGCTCGGGGTGGTCCCTGTCGGGGGTATGGGTCGGGGCGCTGCTCGCTGGGATCATGTTGTTGGCGCTGACCGGGACCGGAGTTGCCCTGGTGGTGTTGGCGATCCGGCAGCGCCGTTGGCTTCTGGGGCTCCCCGCAGGGATCGGGGCGGCGGCCGCGCCACTGGTCGTCGTCGGGGCGGCAACCGGCGATGTGTCGCTTGCCGGTGTCGGGTGGGTGATGGGGGTCGCCGCGTCCGCGGCCCAGTGGCCGGCTGGTCTGGGTCCGCTCCATCGGGCGCTCGTCCTGGGCGAGCTGACCACGGCGGTGTACGTGCTGCTCTACACCACGATCTCCTTTCCTGCGCTCGCCGCCATGGCGGCCATCGGCTATGCCACCGGATGCGCGTGGCGTCTGATCGTCGGCCGCGACATCCCGACAGTCACTCCCGCCGAGGCGGCGGCCCTGGCAGGCGACATCGGGGTGGTGATCGCGGACCCGAAGCGTGTCCGGCAGGCACGCAACGGCATGGCGGAACGGTTCCACGCGCGCGCAGACGTGGGCAGCGTGGAGATCTGGGTCTACCAGCGCAGCACAGTCGATACCCAGGTGCTGTCGCGGCTGCTGCGGTTCCTCTGGTACCGCAACGCACGTATGCCAGTGCCGCTGACCCGGCTCCAGAACCTCGAGCATCACCTCGCGGTCACGATGCGGGCGGCCGAAGCCGGCGCGTCATCCACGAGCATCCTGGCCGCCGGCCTCGCCGGAAGCGCTGAGGACGTGGTCGTCGTGACCACGCTCGACCACGGTCGGACGCTTGCCGAGCTCGACGACGACGTCCTTGACGACCGCCTCCTGGACACGCTGTGGCAGCTCATGCTCCGACTCGGACGGGCCGGTGTCTCGCACGGTGCCATCACGGCCGAGGCGGCCGCGACCGACGGCACCTCGTGGACCTTGCGCAACCTACCCGGCGGATCGGTCGTTGCGAGTGATCGCGACCTCGCCGCCGACCGGGCCGCCTGCCTCGTCGTCACCGCCGGGGTCGTCGGTCCTGACCGCGCCGCTGCTGCCTGCCGCCGGGCTCTGGACGACCAGCAGCTCGGCGACGTCCTGTCGATGGTCCAGGTGGCAGCGCTGCCTGCGGACGCGCGTCCGAGCCGCAAGTCCCCGCTGCTGAAGGACCTGCGCCAGGCGCTGACCAGCGACCTCGGCGTCGAGTCGGCCGAGCTGGCCGAGGTCCGGAGGCTCAAGGCGAGCAGCATCCTCATGGCCGCCGGCACCCTGCTCGGTGTCTGGCTGCTGATCGGCCAGTTCGCCGGGTTCGACGATCTCTGGCAGACCATCCTGTCCGCAAGCTGGGTCTGGATCGCCGCGGCGTTCGTCGTCGGGGTGCTTCCCAACTTCACGCAGGCCGTCGCGATCAGCGGCGCGGTTGCTGCGACGATGCGGATCGGACCGCTGGTCATGCTCCGGCTTGCGGACGGCTTCTTCGGACTCATCGGCGGCACCGTCGCGACCACGGCGGCGGCGGTGCGTTTCTTCCAGAAGGAGGGCCTCGGCGCCTCCGTCGCGGTGAGCTCGGGGGTTCTGTACAGCCTGGCAGGCTTCGCCGTCCAGATCGTGCTCTCGTTGATCGCCGCGCTGTTCGCATGGGGCTCGTTCTCCCTGGCGAACCTGCAGTCCAGCTCTTCGGACACCTCGGACAGTGCGGGCGGCCACGGTTACCTGCTGTGGCTGCTGCTTGCGGCCCTGGTGCTCGTCGGGGTGATCGCCGGACTGCTGGCCCTGCGTCCCCGCTTCCGTCAGCAGGTGGTCGACAAGGCCAAACCCCAGTACGAGATCGTGCGCGACAACCTGCGCGAGATCGCGAGCAAGCCCGCCAAGCTGCAACGCCTTTTCGGTGCGAACCTGTGCAGCCAGGTTCTGTTCGCGTGGAGCCTCGGGCTGTGCCTGCACGCATACGGCGGCTCCGCCTCCGTATGGGTCCTGATCCTGGTCAACACCGCAGCCTCACTGCTCGGCGGCCTCGCGCCGGTCCCCGGTGGCATGGGCGTCATGGAGGGCGCGATCATCACGGGACTCATGGCGGCTGGCGTCCCGGAGGCGCAAGCGGTGCCCGCCACGTTCGCCTACCGCCTCATCACGGCATACCTTCCGCCGGTGTGGGGATACCCGGCCATCTTCTGGCTGCGCAAGCGCGAGTACCTGTGACCGACACCCATTCGGGCCCGTTCCGCGCACCGCCCGCGCGGTGTAGAACTCGTAGATGACCGCACGTCGGCGGCCCAGGTGGTCCGAGCTCCAGCCCCTGCTGCGCCCACGGGGCGGACCACTCAACCCGACCGACCGACGGCTGGCCCACGCCGCGTCGGTCGCCGACCTCCGGCTGCTGGCGAGACGTCGGGCGCCACGTGCGGTCTTCGACTACACCGACGGCGGCGCCGGGGACGAGTACGCCCTGCGACGGTCCCGAGCGGCATACGCCCGCGTCGAGTTCAACCCGCAGGTGCTCCGCGACGTCTCCGCGGTCGCCTGTTCGACGACCATTCTGGGCAGGTGGTCCGCGGCACCACTCGTGTTCGCGCCGACCGGGTTCACCCGGATGATGCACACCGAGGGCGAGCCCGCCGTGGCGCGGGTGGCCGAGCGCGTCGGCATCCCCTACGCGCTGTCGACGATGGGCACCACCTCGATCGAGGATCTAGCCGCCGCGGCCCCGGGCGCTCGGCGCTGGTTCCAGCTCTACCTGTGGCGGGACCGGGCGGCCAGTCGGGACTTCGTCGCCCGCGCCCGTGACTCGGGCTACGAGGCGCTCGTGCTCACGGTCGACACGCCGGTCGCCGGGCCCCGGCTCCGCGACGTCCGCAACGGCCTGACCATCCCGCCCTCCCTCAGCCTGCGGACCTTCGTCGACGGCGCCCTCCATCCGCGCTGGTGGTTCGACCTACTGACCACGGAGCCGCTCGAGTTCGCGTCGCTCGACCGTTCCGACGGCACCGTCGCAGACCTCGTCAACCGGCTCTTCGACCCCGCTGCAACACTCGACGACCTGGCCTGGTTGCGCTCGGCGTGGGATGGGCCGCTCGTCGTCAAGGGGATCCTCACGGTCGCTGACGCGAAGGCAGTCGTGGACGCCGGCGCGGATGCCGTGGTCGTGTCGAACCACGGCGGACGCCAGCTGGACCGGAGCAGGACACCGCTGGAGGTGCTGCCGCTCATCGTCGACGCGATCGGTGACCGGGCGGAGGTGTACGTCGACGGAGGCATCATGTCGGGCAGCGACATCGCGGCCGCCGTGGCGCTCGGCGCCCGGGCTGCCCTCGTGGGACGGGCGTATCTGTACGGCCTCATGGCCGGCGGTGAGCGAGGGGTGCAGCGCGCGGCGGACATCCTGCTCCGTGAGCTCACCGGCACCCTCGCGCTGCTCGGCGTGGGTGGTGTCGCGGAGCTTCGGCCAGACCATGTCCAGATCCGCGAGCCCGGCGGTACTTTCGAGCATGGACGTCATTGACTTCACGCCAAGCCGTGATCAGTACGCCTACACCTTCGGCGGCGTCGCTCCCGCGATGCGGATCAAGCCGGGAGACGCCCTTCGGCTGTGGTCTGACGATGCCTTCGGAGGTGTCCTGCGCACGGTCGACGACCTGTCGAGCGCCAAAGTCGACCTCCGCTTCGTCAACCCGCAGACCGGCCCCTTCTACGTCGAGGGCGCTGAGCCCGGCGACACCCTCGTCCTGCACCTGGTGGACCTGACCCCGGCCCGAGACTGGGGCGCCTCTGCGGCCATCCCGTTCTTCGGGGGCATGACGAGCACCGACCGTGTCGTCACTCTGCAGGACCCCCTCCCGGACACGACGTGGATCTACGAGGTGGACAGCGACCGCCGGACCGTGGCCTTCGCCGCACGGCATACCGACCACCGCATCGAGCTGCCGCTCGAGCCGATGCTCGGCACCGTGGGGGTAGCCCCCGCCGGAGGCGAGGTGCGCTCCTCGCTGGTCCCCGACCGCTTCGGCGGGAACATGGACACGCCGCAGATGCGCGCCGGGTCGACGGTCTATCTCGGTGTCAACGTCGAGGGGGCGCTGTTCTCGATCGGCGACGGGCACTACCGGCAGGGCGAGGGAGAGGCGTGCGGCACCGCGGTGGAGGGCGCGATGAACTCGACCCTCATCGTCGAGCTGGTCAAGGGCGGAGCACCGGGATGGCCGCGCATCGAGGACGACGCGCACGTGATGGCGGTCGGGTCGAGCCGGCCGCTGGAGGACTCGTGGCGCATCGGAAACGCCGAGCTCGTGCACTGGGTCGCCCAGCTCCTCGGTCTGCACACGATGGACGCCTACCAGCTGTGCTCCCAGATTGCCCAGGTGCCCGTCGCGAACGTCGTCGACGCGAACTACAGCGTCGTCGTCAAGGCGCCCAAAGCCCTGCTTCCAGGGGCGCAGGTCTACGACGGTATCCACGCCGACCTGCGTGACCGGGCCCGCGGCCTCGGCTCGAACTGACAGAGGCATCGACCACGACGAAAGGCCCAACCCCATGGATCTGCATCTCGCCGGGAAGCGCGTCCTGGTCACCGGAGGCACCCGAGGCATCGGTCGAGCGATCGTCGAGGCGTTCCTCGACGAGGGAGCCGTCGTGGGCTACTGCGCGCGCGATCCCCACGAGGTCGACGGGACCCAGGGCGACCTGTCCGGCCGCGGCCAGGTCACCGGCTCCGTGCTCGACGTCGGTGACGGCGAGGCCCTGGCTGCATGGGTCGAGCGGTCCGCCGATGCGATGGGCGGCATCGACACGGTGGTCGCCAACGTGAGCGCGCTGGCGATCCCCGACACCGAGGAGAACTGGCAGCAGAGCCTCAACGTCGACGTCATGCACACGGTGCGTCTGGTGCGGGCGGCGATGCCACACCTAGAGCGGAGCGAGGCCCCATCGATCATCGCGATCTCCAGCGTCTCGGGCCGGGAGTCGGACTTCGCCTCCGGTCCCTATGGCACCGCCAAGACAGCCATCGTCGGTTACATCCACGGCCTTGCTCTGCAGCTGGCGGACAAGCGAATTCGTGCCAACACCGTCTCGCCGGGCAACACCTACTTCGACGGAGGCGTGTGGGCGAGCATCGAGACCGGGAACCCCGAGCTCTACGCCACAGCTGTCGGGCTCAACCCGACGGGCCACATGGGCACCCCCGCAGAGGTTGCTGCTCCGGTCGTGTTCCTGGCGAGCCCGCTCGCGAGCCGGATCAGCGGCACCAACCTCGTCGTCGACGGTGCGCTGACCCGAGGCGTCCAGCTCTGACTCGGCGTCGCCGCCGGATGGGCTAGGTGACGTGGATCTTGTAGCTGCCCGTCGCGCAGCCCGACACCCGCCACCCGCCGTCGACCTGCGTCACCTCGGTGTCCGTCACGCCCGTCGTCTTCAGGTTCGGGTGTGTGTCGCCGGGCACCCAGATGTCGACCTGGCAGTTGATGTCGGGGTCGTCGACGGTCGCCGCGAACGCCAGATCGCTGCCGCGGGAAGCCAGCGAGTCCAACCGCCCCGGGAATGCGCGCGGGTATGCCCGGCTCAGAGGCTCTGCGAAGCCCGCAGGCGGCGGGCTCAGCCTGCCCGTGCTGCAGTCGACCGAGACCAGGTTGCCGCTGCTCGTCGCGTCGTCCCCCGTCTCCGGGGAGCCGCAGCCCTGACGCCAAACCCAGAACGCGCCGCCGACGCCGAGCCTGTCCTGTGCCGCGACGAAGCGCTGCACCTTGGCGCCATCCACACCCGGGTTCCCGAACCAGCCCCACTCGCCCAGCCACAGCGCGGCGCCGTACGACTTGGCCGCTTCGGCCGACATCGCCAGGTTCCGCTCGATCGATGCGATGGTCAGCCCGAGGCTCTGGTCCAGGGTGATCGACTCGCTGTACGGGTGCGGAGCGAACACCAGCTGAGCGTCGGAGGTGAACCCGGGGGGTGGCGTCACGTCGAATCCGAGTCCGGACCACAGCACGCTCGGCTCGAAGAAGATCAAGTGCGCGAAACCGGGGGTCTCCGCCTCGCGGATCGCCGTGATCGCCGCGTCGTAGTAGCGCCCGAGCAGAAGTGCGTTGCTGACCGGCGGCGTCGCGCCGATACCGGGCTCGTTGAGCAGGTCATAACCGGCGACGGCCGGCTCGTTCGCGAATGCCTTCGCCACCGTCGCCCAGGTCCGGACCAGCTCGGTCTGGATGCCGTCGCGGTCCGTGTAGAAGTTGCTGTATGCCGTCGCCACCGCAGGCGCGAGGTCGCGCGCCATGAACTGGCAGTGCTGGGCACCGTCGGTGATCGTCGCCCACGCCGGGGCACCGTCCCACCCGGTCGTCGGGGACGTCCCACCGCCGCACGTCGCGTCGGGCGCGGCCAGCGCATTGCCCCAGGCGTCCTGGTGCATGTCGAGCACGGTGTAGAGGCCATGCGCCTTCGCTGATGCCACTGCGGCCTTGATCTCGTCGAGGTAGCCCTGGTCGAACTTGCCCCT
Source organism: Monashia sp. NPDC004114 (assembly GCF_053603855.1). NCBI lineage: Bacteria > Bacillati > Actinomycetota > Actinomycetes > Micrococcales > Intrasporangiaceae > Intrasporangium > Monashia sp. NPDC004114. The sequence continues at coordinate 28,190 of NZ_JBSGGK010000002.1, forward strand.
GGTCGGCTCCAGCCGCGACCAGGACATGCCCAGGCGGACCACGTTGAAGCCGTACGACGCGATCTGCGCGAAGTCGTCGTCGACGGGCTTCTGGGTCGCGGGGACGTCGGGGTCGCGCAGGTAGTAGTCGATCAGCTGGTTGACGTTGACGCCGCGAAGCAAAACCCGTCGGCCGGTGACGTCGCCGATGACGGGGAGCCCGTCGCTGGTCTGTGCCGGCAGCAGGTGCAGTCGTTCCAGTCCGCCGCTGGCGGGGACGGGCGCGACGGCTGCAGGGCCTGGGCTTCCCGTCGGGACGATGAGTGGCATCACGAGCAGGGTCACGACAGTGCCTACGACGATCCAGGTTCGCCGGCGCGCGCGGTGGGGCGTCGCGCTCTCCTCGTCGCCTGCGCCGATGCGAGCTCGCCAGGGCCACGTGACTCCGGTCGCCACCGCAGCGACCAGGCCCACGCCCACGCCGTACCCGATCCCTGTCGCAACGGCGATCAACGTGGTCGCGATCCACCAGCTGTCCCCGCCGGCGTCGTCGAGGTGACCGGTCAGGGCAGCAACCGCTGCCCCGACGACCCCGAGTCCGATGCCCGCGACGAGCGCCGCGAGCCAGACCGCCAGCGGGGCCTTGTCCGGAGTCCGGCGCAGCGCGGCCCGGACGGTCAGCGCGAACAGGCCGAGAAACACGGCTATCCCGGCCAGCGTGCCGAGCGCGCTCGCGGCGCTGGTGGGGGCAACAAGGGACCCGCTGAACGCGTAACCGACCGGGCCGCCGCGCCAGTTCGAGCTGCCCAGCGCCGTGAGCGCAACGACGACTGCAGCAACCGCTACCAGGAACGCCCAGCCCGACTCGAGCCAGTGCCCGCTGCCCGGGGCTGCGGCGGTTCCGGACTCGTTTCCGGACGCCGTTCCAGACGTGGTTCCGGACACACGGCGGCCGAGCCCGAGAGCGGCGCCCGCCCCGACCAGTGGTCCCGCCACGAGGCCCTTGATGCCGGCGAACCCGCTCGTCGCAACGGCGAACTTCAGGGCGGCAGCAAGGCTCAGGTGCGGCCCAAGCATCGGGACGGCCGCCGCGAACCCGGTTGCGGCGGCAGCGAGGGCGACCGCGCCGACAACAGAGGCCCAGGTGAAGGCGAACAGCCGTCGGCTCGAGCGGCCCAGCGCGTAGACCGGAACCATCGTCCCGGCGAGCAGCACCGGCAGTCCCACGACCAGGGGAGCCCACTGGTACGGACCACCGAACCCGACCACGGGCATCCCGTGCCCTCCCACCGGCGCCAGCAGGCCCGTCGGGTCAGCAATCGCCAGGACCACGACGAGCAGGAGCACGACCGCGCCGGCGGCGGCGGACGCACGGAGCTCTCGGCGTCGCATCAGCGTGCTCCACCGGGCGCGGGACGACGTCGTCTGATCGGCCATAGTGAGTGCGGAGCATAGCCGGGCTCCGCATGAACGCAGGCCAGATCGCCGGACTCCGTGGCGCGGGCGAACAACCTACGGCTGCCGAAGCTCCCGCCGCATGACGGGGCGCGTGCGGTAGGAACGTCCGATCTCGACAAATCCGGCCCGCTGGAACATGGCCAGGGTTCCCGTGAATACGGCTGACGGTGACGGGGTGCCGGCCAGACCATCGGTGTCGACGGGGTGACCGTCGAGCACCGAGGCACCGTGCTGCGCCGCCCAGTCCGCGGCGGCCTCGAGCAGCGCGACTCCTATGCCGATCCCCCGGTGTTCGCGACGCACCACGAAGCAGGACACCCACCACGCGTCGGGATCGTCATCAAGGATGCGGCGTAGGCGCCGGTGCTCGGTGATAGCCGGCAGCGTGGAGCGCGGCACCACGCGCGTCCAGCCGACCACCACGCCGTCGAGGACGGCCAACAGGCCGATCGGGACATCTGCCTCGTGTACTTCACGGTGCAGCGCGGCCCGGTTATCGGGCTCGCCGTGCCGTCGAAAGCGTTGGCACCAGCACGATGTGGGGTCCTTCTCCCGCGGTCCGAAGGCGCGTCCAAGCTGTGGCCACGTCCGGGCGGTCGCGGGCACCACACGCACCGTGCTCATCCGTCCGCGTCCTCTAGCGCAGGTGCCATCCCAGCAGGCTAGGCGCGCTTCCGGACGATCCACATCCGGAACGCCGCGCGCCTACCGTCGGAACGTCAGGTGGACGGTGCCGCTCTCGGCCGTTTCGGCGGTGACGTCGTAGCCCGATTCGAGACCGCGCAGGTCGTCCCAGAGGCGGATACCGCGACCGAGCAGGATCGGTGCGATCGCGACGTGGAGCTGGTCGACGAGCCGCGCCCTGAGGAAGTCGCGCGCGACGCTGGCTCCGCCGCCCACGCGGACGTCCTTGCCGTCGGCGGCTGCCAGCGCGCGGTCGAGCGCTTCCTGCGGTGTCGCGGACAGGAAATGGAACGTCGTGCCGCCGGCCATCTCGATCGGCGGCCGTGGAGCGCCGTGCGTGAGCACGAAAACGGGCACCCGGAACGGGGGTTCGTCGCCCCACCAGCCTCGCCAGTCCGGGTCGTCGGGGAAGTTGTGCAGGCCGAACATCCCGGCACCCATGATCTCCGCGCCGACCTCCGCGAAGTACGCCCGCGCATACTCGTCGTCCACGCCGGTCGTGCCCTCCCCCGAGGTGTCGTGCAGGACGCGTTCGCGGAAGGTCCTGGTCGCGACATAGGCGTCCACCAGGCGCGACCAGTCCTCGCCCATCGGGTTCTCGGGGGTCTGATCCGTGGTGGTCGCAAATCCGTCGAGCGAGATGTTGAGGTCAACGCGAACTGCCATCTGCGCCTCCAGGGCGAGCGATTGTGGTTGCCCTCACGATACTGAAGCCCCCCACCGCGTCGACGAGGCTCGTGGTCGTGGCCGATGCCGACCGCGTCGCGGCCTCTCGGTAGACAGCACATCGGGCTCATCCGTCTCAGAGCCGTATGCCGCGCAGCCGCATGAACGCGACGGGGTCCGTGGCCTGCCCGTCGACGTCAACCTGGAAGTGAAGGTGCGGTCCGGTCGAGTGACCTGTGTTCCCGGTCCGACCGATGACCTGCCCGGCCTTGACCGCGTCGCCGGCCGTGACCAGGAACGCGCTCTGGTGCATGTACTTGAGCACCACGCCACTGCCGCAGTCGAGGTCGGTCTGCATTCCCCCGCCGAACGGGTCGGCCGGATCGGTGCGAGCGATCACGCCGTCACACGCTGCCCGGTCGGGCGTGCCGATCGGGACGGCGAAGTCCTGGCCGCGGTGCAGCTTCCACGACCCGTTGACCGGGTCGAGCCTCATCCCGAACGGGCTCACGAGGACGTATGCCACCAGGGCCAGCGGGTGCGCCCACACTCCCGACACCTGGGCAGCGCCTGCGGCACCGGTGCAGTCGAGGGTCCCGGCGGCCCCCGACAGGAGCACCTGGGCCAGGGCGCGGGCGTCGGGCTCCCACCGGTTGTAGAGCGTGGGAAAGGCCGAGCGCTGGACGGCCTGGGCCGCGACCCCGTAGGGCATGCTCTGCCAGCCCTGGACGTCCAGCAGGCCCGGGTTGTTCGTGTGGGCCGAGACGCCGAAGAACGCGTCGCTCGCCTGGACCGGGTCGAGAATCGCCTCGCGGGTGCCCCACCCGGCAGACGGCCGCTGCTGGAAGAGCCCGACGGAGTCACGGTCGCCGCTCGGCAGGTTCCGCAGCGAGGACTCCTGCATGGCGGTCATCAGCGCGATGATGACCCCATTCGCGCCTGCGTTCGCTGCCCGTCCCCGGTCGGCGATGACCGTCGCGTTCGCCAGCTGCTCCGCCGACCAGCGGCTCGCACGTGCCGGTCGGGCCGCGGCGCCCGACGGGGTCCGTGCGGCCGCTGCGTCGACGGCAGCCGTGCCGGCAGAGCCCGACCCAGGAGCCAACGTGCAGGCCACCGGGGCCGGGTCCTGGCTGCTGGCGCTCGACCCGGCGACCGCGCCGAGCAGGAGGGTGAAGCCGAGCATGCCCGCGAAGGCGGCCAGGACCAGACCGCCGACGAGACCCTTGGCCAGCCTGCGGGGGCCGATCGCGAGGAGCAGGCGGGCCCACACTCTCGGCTCAGTCCCCCGGTGCGGCCGCCGACGCCGGCACGATGTCGGTGGCCAGCCAGCGGCCCTTGACGAGCGCCAGCTCCACCCGGGTGGCTCCGGCATCGGTCGGCACCTCGAACGTCGCGGCGCTCCCGTCGGGCAGGACATGGACCATCCGCGCCGGACCGGTGACCGTGGTCGCGTCGATCCGGGCCGGGTCGGTGTACGACATCGAACGCTCGAGCTCTGGCGCGACGTACCCCCGCACACCTGACAGCCACTGGTCGGCTGGCAGCGAGGGGCGGGCCCAGGCCGTCACGAATCCCTGGGCCGCCTCCGCGGACCCGGCCGGAACGGCTGGGTCGGTCGGGTCGCTCGGGTTGCCGCCCGCCGGGCTGGTGCCCACCGACGCCGACGGCGTGGTGCCCGGGAGCGTGCCCGTGGGCATGGCGGTCATGGTGCTGGCCGGTGCGGGCGCGGTGTCTGACGGGGTGCTGGGGGCAGCCGTGCTCGTCACCGCCGCTGAGGTCGCGCTCGCGGTCGGCTGCGTTGTGGCCGCGGCCCGGGACGCGACGTGCCAGAGCACCATGAGGACGACGACGCCGCCCAGGACGGCGAAGAGTCTTCGCGGTGAGTGCAGGGGCCACCGCACCCAGGGAGCGATGACGTCCCAGAGCACGCCGCGGGTCTGGCGCTGGTTAGGACTCAACGAGACTCCCGTCCTCGGCGTGGTTCCTTGCCGGGCTGAAGACGACGAACACGCGCTGGCCGGCGCTGTCATATGTCAGGTTCGAGTCGTCGACGACCGAGGTCACTGCGGTCTCGCGGTCGTCGAGGACGCGCCCCTCCACCGCCCCTGTCCCGAGCGGCGTGCGACGCGACAGGCCCTCACGACTGCCGACCGGCACCAGGTCGGGGATGCTGCGCTGGGGCTCCTCGCGCGCCACGAGGGGCGTCGCGTGCCTCCCCAGGTAGGGCTCCTGGCTGGGCCCGCTGGGCCGGACGAACTCACCCGCGCCGGAGCCGAGCTGAGCGAACGTCGACCGCGTGCCGCCCGACGCCTCGCGCGCGATCCGTCCCGCCTCGGCCGATGGCAGCCCCGCGACCGGCTGCTCCCGCGGCGCGAACGTGCCCCGCCCAGTCCCACGGAGGGCGGGCCCGGAGGTCAGCTCGCCGGCATACTCCGGCGTCCGCGAAGCGGCGACGAACAGAGCCTCGGAGGACGGCGGCACTGCCGCCGGGTAGTGCACCGGGTGCTGTCGCTGAGGCCCCGACGGGGGTATGCCATCCGGCCCGGGCTGCTTGTCCCGCGCGTCGTCGGCGTCCTTCCCGCGCTCGGTCCCGACGCGCGTGCCGAGGTAGGCGGGCAGGAACCGCCCCGGGAACTTCATCTTCGGCAGGACCGCAGTCGGCCGCAGCAGCCTCCAGGCGAGGTAGGCGACAAGGAACACCAGCACGAGCTTGAGCCAGTCGGGCAGGTTCGAGCGCAGGACGCCCACGTTGTAGCGCAGCACGACGAGGGCGGCGAGGAAGTAGATCGGGCCCATGACGAGCGGCTTGACGACCTTCTTGAACAGGCCAAGCGCCATGTCTCGGGTGGAGTCGACGAGGAAGACGACGCCGGCGACGGGCGTCAGGGGCAGCAGCAGCCGGATCAGCACGTAGGCGCCCAGGACGAAGATCCCGGCGACCACGAGGAAGAGCGCGACCGTGAGCACCGAGACGAAGCTGAGCAGCGCCGTCGTGATGCGCTCGCCCCACTTGTTGCCGGTGAAGTAGTCGTAGGCGACGGGGTCGTCCTGCTGGATCTTGTCGGCGAGCTGCCGGAACGCTTGCGCCTTCGCCGCGACGATGCGCGCTCCGGCGCCGGCGGGATCCTTTGCGTACGTGTCGTACTCGTTCCAGGTGAAGTGTGTCGCGGCGAAGACGTCGGGGCCGTACGTCCGGGCCGTCACGCCGTCGGCGTCGCCGAAGACCCCCTCGGCCCACGAGCGGAACACGGTCTCACGGGTCAGCGTGTCCCACTGTCGGTCGAGGGTCTGCTTGGCCGCGGTCGCCTTGTCCTGGGTGGACTGCGGTGCGACCGGACCGACGAAGTCAGCCTTGTCGAACCCGTCGGCGATGGCGACAACTGCGGTCTGGACGCCGTCGTCGAGGAGCTTGACCGACTCGACGGGATAGCTCACGGCCCACGACGTGACGACGAGGACGAGCAGCGCCCAGGCGACCGCGTTGATCGACCCCGAAAGCTGACCGCTGCGCGCCCTGAGCAGGGTGACGATCGCCACGATGGTCATGGCGACGCTCAGCCATGGGAACCACGTGCCAGCTGCCGTCGAGGCCGTCACACTGGCGACCGTCGTGTCCAACGAGCCGATCCAGCCCGACGGGTCGACGACGAGCGTGAACAGACCCTGCCCCCACGACGGGAGGAGCCCGGGCAGCTCGAGGCCGATCAGGTTCCCGAGGTTCGCCCCGAGGCTGGGCATGATCCCGTCCTGCGGCGAGCAGCCGTTGTCGTAGTTCCACCACTTGTAGTTGGTGCCGTAGACCGACTGGATCGACACGTTGGGGTCGCTGAACGGGTCTCCGTCGGCGACGATCGCCGGCCGAACCGCGATGTGCCCGTAGGGATTCGACGGCAGCGGCGGGTCCCCATTGCAGTCCGGGCCTAGGGCGGGTGCCGCCGCTAGCTCCGGGACGGCGGCCGAGGGCGCCGCGGGCCCGGGAGCCGTGAGCGGCGCCGCCGTCGCGGACCCCGCCAGGCCGAGCAGCAGTATCGCAGCGGCCACGAGGGCCAGCGCGAACCGCCGCGTCACGCAGCGCCCTCGCTCTCGCGGGGTGGGAACTGCGCGATCCGGGTCGCGCGCTTCTCGGGCGAGGCCGTCGTGTTGAGTGCCTCGAACAGCTCCGGGTGGTGCTTGAGGCTGACCCGGATCTTCTCCATCCCGCCCCGCCCGCCCTCGCCGCCGAGGCCGTCGCGGTAGATGAACTCGCGGAACCCGAGCCGCTCCTCGCTGCGGCGGCCGCGGGGCGAGAGGTTGCCGAGGATCTCCTCGTAGCCAATGCCCTCGGGCTTGCCGAGGAGCTTGAGAGCGTCCCGCTGAGCGTCGATGTCCTGCGTCCGGCCGACCAGGGCAGCCCCGACGAAGTTGTTGACGTTGTTGGCGCCGAGCACCGTCGAGGCGTTCTGCATCGCGACGAGGGCCGCGCAGTTGTTCTTGCGCGAGTCCGAGCTGAGCTTGTAGACCAGGGTCCGACCCGCCCCCGATCCCTCGGTGACCTCCTGCGCCTCGTCGAGCACGAACAGCTTCCGCTCGTGCGGGTCGCCCCGATAGATCAGCTGCAGGGATGACCACGCGGCGAGCGCCATGATCGGCCGGTAGAGCAGCTCCTCCGGGCTGTAGTCCTCCAACGCCACAGACTCGTCCGGCTTGACCAGTCCCTTGAGGTTGAAGACGGTGAACCTCGCCTCCTGGGCGCGGTCCAGATGCGCCGGAGTCACGGTGCGCGCGTGGAAGAAGAGCCGCCCGAGCTCGCGTTGCGATGCCGCCACGAGCTCGTTGGCCACGTCCTGGGCGAGCTGGTCGCCGCGCCGCAGCTGCTCGATGACGGACATGGGCGAGGAGTACCGGGTGTCCGGCGAGGCTGTGATGGCCGAGCGGAGCCTCGCCTGTGCGCTGGGGTCGCGGCCCATCGACAGCGGCAGGCACCAGCGCAACGTCTCGTACGCGAGGTCCCGCCGGGTGGACCGGGCCGCGTTCTCCGCGAGCTCGAGCTTGGTCGCAAAGTCCTCCTCGTCCTGCGCGTCGAGCGCGACCATGGCCCGATTTGGTTCTGGCACAACGGCATACGGCGAAAGACTGCCTGGCGCGCCACCCAGCAGGTCGACGCTGCGCGAGATGTGCGCCAGCTCGGGCAGCTTCAGCATCTTCTGCAGGCGGCCGGCCGGGTCCATGGCCACGCCGCGCACGCCCGACAGGACGAACTTGTACGAGCAGGTCCCGAGCAGCATCGACTTGCCGGAGCCGGGCGTGCCGACGACCGGCACGAGGCCGCCCTGCTCCATGACCTCGGTGAGGAACCACGGGTCGAAGCAGACCGCTCGGGCCGACAGCCCGGCGGTCTCACCGATGTGGGCGCCACGGCGGTCGCCGACCTCGGCCGTCACGGCCGGCAGCCCCGCGGCCACCTTGAGGATCGGGAACTTGCGCGCGTGAGCGTTGCTGGACAACGGCTCGCCGGGGACGAACTCCCTTGCCAGGTGGTACTGCCCGAGCTCCCGCACCAGCTTGATCTGTGGCTTGTAGAGGTTGACGAGCCGAGACGCGCGCTCCAGAGCCTCGTTCTCGGTGCTGCCGGACACAGCCACGCGGTACCAGCCGCGGGTCCGGGTCGACAGACCTGTGAACTCCGTCCGCATCTCGTCCTCGACGTCGGCCGCACGGTCGGCCTGACGGGCGAGCTGCTTCGGCGGGCGCTTCCCGTGCTCCTCACGCCAGTGCGTCATCTGCCCGTCGATCCGGTTGGTCAGCCGAGACATCTCCTTGGAGATCTCCTCCGGCGCCCGCGGGTCGACGCGGTAGAACCACTCGACGGGGAACCCGAGCCGGTCCGACTTGGCCATCCACGGCTCGTGCTTCTCGGGGATCTGGATCTCCCCCACCCGCGCCACCGTCAGGACCACGACGTGCCGTGTCACCGGCACGTCGTTGACCGCCGTGACGATCCGCACCGAGGCGCCGAGCGGCTCGGCTGTCCACGACGCCGTGTTGACGAACTCGGCGAGGTCATCCTCGTCGAGCGAGTGGCGGTCGGGCTCGTCGGGACTGGGCACCGGGACGGGACAGCCGAGCGCGAACGAGCGTGCGAGCAGCCACTCCATGTCCTTGGGCGACGCCGGGGCCGCCTCGATGCCAGGGCCGGCCATGATCGCGTCGACCGCCTGCAGCCGCTCCTCCAGCGCCTGCATCTCCCGGTCGACCGCGCCCGAGAGCACCTTTCCGAGCGCTTTGAGCGCAACCCCCCGCTCGCCCAGGTCGACCCCGTAGAAGACGAGCTTGTCGGCCTGGGTGTGCTGCGCCATGTGCAGCTGGTCCCGGTGCATCATCTCGTCGAACCCGGTCTGGGGCTCCGGGGCGTTGGCATATGCCGCAGCGGCCCAGTGGTGGACCGGGTAGGGCCGGGTCGTGACGCGGCAGTACACCGTCGTGCCGACAAGCTCGGCGAGCTGCACGGCCTGGTCGTAGATGAGACCCTCGCCCTCCTCGACCGACCGGAAGCTCCACGTCTGCGGGTCCGCGAGGTACCACGCGACCATCCGGTCCGATCCCTTGCCCGAGAAGGTGACGTGGTTGACCACCGCACGCAGCGCCCAGTCGTCGAGCCGGCCGCGGTACTGCGCCTGGTCGCCGACCGGTGCCCGGCGCTCCTGACCCTTTCTGAACGGCGTCCACATGGCTCAGTCCTCCCGGTCTCGCCGGGCGCGGCGGGCCAGGTACCGTCCCAGCGCACCCCGCGGCCGCATGACGCGGCCGAAGGCATCGCCCCTGGACCCACGGGCCCTTCGGTCGAGCCGCGGCGCGCGCAGATCGTTCCAGAAGGACGCGGCGATCGCGCTGATCGGGCGCTCGGGCGTCGCGTGGTCTGCCATCACCATGGCCGCCCAGACCGTACCGATGAGCAGCAGGCCGACGCTGAGCAGGCTGAACTGCATACCGACCTGGCGTGCGATCACGAAGGCCAAGGGGGCGATCCCGAGCCACGCGAAGATGGCCTTGTGCCGCATCGGGGCGATGTACCGGCCCGGTGGTCCGAGGTAGGTCTGGTCTACCTCGTAGAGCTCGTCGTCGTCCGGGAGCCGCATGGCGGTCAGTTGTTGCCTCTGAGCAGACCGGCCATCCAGGTGCCGATGTCCGATGCGTTGGTTCCGGTCGCGATGCCCAGCACGGCCAGGCCAAGGAACAGGCCGGCCACGATCGTGATGCCCTTGCCGACGTTGCCACCTCGTGCCGCCCACAGGACCGTGATGGCCAGGATCAGGATCACCAGGGGGATGGCGTTGTTCTGCAGCCAGCCGACGAGCCCGGACGTGCCGTAGTCGGCCGCCGGTAGCGCGGCGAGGGTCGTGAGGGTCTGCATGCTGTGGCTCCTTGCGTGAGACCGGGGGCTGGATCCGCCCCAGGACGTCCACTGTGACCCCTCTGCTCGAGGTCCGCGACTTGGAACTAATCGGGCGTTCACCCTCAGAGACGGCACGTCAAGATGTTGCCGAACCGTCCCGGCCTCACCTGTCCCACAGTCCACACGAGCACCAGGACGAGGCAACGGGCGGGACCTTCGGCCCTGGCAGAGGACCCCGGGCACGGGGGGATCGTTGATCCTCGAGCGCGGCGCGCTCAACGTGACCCCAGGCGAGGTGGACCGAGATGCAAGCGATCAAGGACGCGGCGGCTGACTTCCTGAGCCACAAGCGGGTCGCTGTCACAGGCGTATCCCGAAAGGCGGCGTCACACGGCAGCAACGCCGTCTACCAGCGGCTCCGGGAGCGCGGCTACGAGGTGTACGCCGTCAACCCGAACGCCGAACAGGTGGAGGGTGACACCGCCTACCCGGACCTGAAGTCCATCCCGGGCGGCGTCGAGGCGGTGGTGATCGGAACCCGTCCTGAACGTGCGCGGGCAACGCTCGAGGAGTGCGCCGCGCTCGGTATCCAGCGGGTGTGGATGCATCGTGGCCCTGGCGGCGGAAGCGTCTCGAAGGAGGCCGCGGACTGGGCGCGCGGGCACGGGATCAGCGTCATCGACGGCGGCTGCCCGCTCATGTTCGGACCCACGGCAGATCCCGGGCACCAGGTGATGCGCTGGATGTTCAGCCTCAACGGCCACGTGCCGCGCAACGTCTGAGACCAGAAAGGAGGGCGTCACCATGGTGACTCTCCTCGCCGCACAAGACGGCGCCGGGACCTATCTCGACTGGGGTGTCGTCCACATCTCGCTGGCCAACCTCCTGGTCATCCTGCTCATGGTCGTCGTGTTCTTCGCGGCACTGCTGATCCCCTTCCCCAAGGCACGTGGCGAAACGTCGCGAGGCGCCGGGAGATCGGTTGCAGACAACCCCGACGAGAAGGGGGTGGACCGATGAGCTCGACCACCTGGACCGAGCGGCTGCGCACGCGGATCGAACACACCGTCCCACCGGGTGAGGCGCTCCCGGACCGGCAGCCCGCATACGTCTCGTCGTGGATCTACGTCTTCGGCGTGCTCACCCTGGCCGCGCTCGTCGTCATCGTCCTCACGGGCTGCATTCTCAGCCTGGGTGGGGTGGAGTGGTGGCACACCTCGTCGGTGGGCCATTTCGTCAACAGCCTCCATCTGTGGTCGGTCGAGCTCTTCTTCTTCTTCATGGTCATCCACCTGTGGGGCAAGTTCTGGATGGCCGCGTGGCGCGGCGGACGGGCCCTGACCTGGGTCACAGGTGCGGTCGCGTTCCTCGCCTCCATCGGCACGGCCTTCACCGGCTATCTCATCCAGTCGAACTTCGACAGCCAGTGGATCAGCACCCAAGCCAAGGATGGGCTCAACTCGGTCGGCATCGGCGCCTACTTCAACGTCCTCAACACCGCCCAGATGGTGTTGTTCCACGTGGTCCTGCTTCCCATCGCGGTCGGTCTCATCACCGTGGTGCACGTGATCCTGGTCCGCCGCAAGGGCGTCGTCCCACCGATCGACGCGAAGGAGCTGTCGTCATGAGCACTCACGCGAGGCACCGGCATGCGGTCGTGACTCCGGACTCGCACACGTTCCCGACGCGCCGCTACGACCTGGTCAAGGAGTTCGTCATCGCGCTCGCCTCGGTCGCCGCCCTCACGGTCGTCCTCGCCATCATCTTCGGCTCACCCGACGAGAAGGCGATCTCGCTGCAGGACTGGGCCAAGGCAGCCCCGAACGACGTTGTGGCCACTGCGGCCGCCGAGCTGTCCGGAGACAGCGGTACGGCCGGGTACGGCCCGCCCTACAACGACGCGTCCGACGGTCAGAAGCTGCTGGGTATCCCCCTGCAGAAGTGGGCCGGGGTGACCTACCCGATCGACGCCGCGAACGACTTCGTCATCAACCCGCTCCGGGCGGTCTCGGGCGACCCAACACTCACCGCTGCCCTCGACCAGTGGGCCAAGGCGACGCCCGACCAGCAGAGCTCGTGGGCCAGCGGCTACGTCACCGCCCTGGGCAACGCCGAGAACGGAGATCCCGCCAAGGTCGTCACCGGTGACTACGGCCCGGTGCCGACTTTGTCGACGGCATACGAACGCGTGGCGGCGAGCGGCGGGCTTGAGCAGCTCGTCAGCGAAAACGCCTTCTACGGAGGCGATCCCACACGTCGACTCCTCCTGCTCGCCGACGGAACCTACCTCGAGGACCAGGCCCGAGCGCGCAGCCTCGGGGGTGACCAGTGGGGGATGATGAACGAGACCGGCAACTACCCCGGCCAGCCATGGCTCTGGCTCTACACCTTCTGGTACCAGATCCCGCCGTTCAGCACGTCCGACAACGCTGACGCGCTCGTCTGGGGCCTCATGATGCTTCTCAGCCTCGGCCTCGTGCTGCTCCCCTTCATCCCCGGGCTGCGTGACATCCCGAGACTCATCCCGATCCACCGGCTCGTCTGGCGTGACTGGTACCGCCGCGAGCGCGCGCCCCACTGAGCAGCCGCCGCTCGCTCCGGGCCGAGTGTGCGGTCACGGCCTCCATGCCTTCGCCCAGTGGTCGAGCGGCTCGAGGTGCGTGAGCAGCAGGCGACCCTGTTCCGTCAGGGAGTAGCCGTCCTCGCCGTGCGCGAGAATCCCCGCCTCTTTCAGCTCGCGAACCCGCTCGGCCAGCACGCTCGACGAAACGCCGCCACAGCGCTTCTGCAGCTCGCGAAATGTCGTGGGACTGCTCCGAAGCTCCCATAGCACGCGCAGCGCCCAGCGTCGCCCGAGCAGGTCGAGCAGCGCCATGATGGGCCGGCCTGTTTCTGACCCGCGCACCGGGCGTCCGGGTAACGGCGTAGCTGCCATGGTTGCTTTCCTTTCCGAAGCGCCGATGCTACCGTGACTGACGTGCCTCTGAAAACGAAGCATCCGCGCATTCCGCCGGTGGAGCCGCCCTACGACGCTGAGACGACGGAGGCGCTGGGAATGCTCGGGCCACCGATCCAGCTGTTTCGAGTGTTCGCCCGGCGGCCCGACCTGGCTCGGTCGGTCGCCGGCTGGGGTCGCTACTACCTGTCGCGCAGATCCGCGCTGTCACTTCGCCATCGCGAGATCGTCATCGACCGCACCACCGCCCTGTGCGGCGCCGACTACGAGTGGGGCGTGCACATCGCCCAGTTCGCTGGGAAGGCCGACCTCAGCGACCCCCAGCTCGAGTCCCTGGCGACGGGCAAGCCGACGGATGCGTGCTGGCCGGCCCGTGACCGGCCGGTGCTCACGGCCGTCGACACTCTGCACGAGACGTCCGACCTCGACGACGAAACCTGGACCAACCTCGTCGGCTCCGTCGGTCACGATGGCGCGCTGGAGCTGCTACTCCTTGCAGGCTGGTACCACGCGATCTCGTTCGCTGTGAACGCGCTACGCCTCCCGCTCGAGCCGGGCACGGAGGGGCTGCGTTGACGACATCCTCGCGCACCCGACATGGGTTTCCTCCCTCTCGTCCCATCACTGAAAGCCACATGGGGCGACGCGTTCCACGTTGCCCTATCCGCCCTGGGTTGAAGACGGTTCGCACCGCCTGATGCTCGATCACGGTCCGAGGATTCGGATGGTCGCGATCATGACGCGCTGCTGGGCCAGCACCCGCTCAGACGTCTGAGGGAAGGCGGACCGCTCGATCACCACCCGCCGGCCGTGGACGTCGACAATCCAGAGCTCCACGATCTCGGCGAACCAGGTCATGCTGCGGTACGTGGCAAGGTTGAAGTCGAGGCACCGTCCGGCATCCGGTTCGGCGTGGACCTGCAGGATCACGTGCACGCCCTCGTGGCCGAACGCCCTGACGGGCTCAGGCTGCTCGAGGACGTCGAGCCCGTAGCTCCTGGGCAGGGCTGTCGCGAGGTCGATCGGTCTCGGTCCGGGGTCGACCCACCGGCGCCGCAGCCTGTCGCATCCTCCGCTCGCCACTCGGTCGATGGACATAGCGCGCACTCCGGCGACGTCAGGTTGGCTACCGTTCACCTGACCCTTCACGACAGCGCCCTTCTCGAGGAACCACCCGCTGGCAGGAACGGTGACCTCGACGACGGCACCAGCGGCGACCCCCGGCAGGGACTCGTCCGGCCACTCGTGGCCGATCGTCAACCGATACGTGGCGCCGGGCCGCAACGTCGCTCGGGCGGAAACCACCGGGCCGGTCGGGGCGACTCGCTGGGCCTGCCACTCGAGCGGCGCGGGAACCGTCTGAGGGGCTTCCGGAACGGAATAGACCGGAGGCGGCGCCTCCTGCACCGGCGTCATCGTGGGTCCGCTCACGTCGCTGTCACTGTCGAGCGGTCCAGCCGTTGTCGACAGCGGCGGAACGACGGGCGGTCCTGCCGCGTCAGTGCAGGCACCAGTAGCCGCGAGAACGCAGCACAGGCAGGTCAGGACGGGCCCGCGCCGCCATCGTCGACCGACTTCCCGTGTGGAGGTCTCCACAGCCCCTCCCTGCCAACGCGGGCGAAACACCCGCTCCCCGTGATTATTGGCTACTTGTCTCACTGACGGCGCACCTAAGGTCGAGCCATGGAGTTCGTCTCGGTGCCGAAGGCACGGCCGGGTGACAAGGTGGCCGTGCTGTCGCCATCGTTCGCCGCGCCCGCCATTGCGCCAGCGATCCACGAGCAGGCGCTTCGGCGGCTCGCGGGAGTCACCGGCTTGGTACCGGTCGAATACCCGACCACCCGCAAACTCGGCGCATCTGCCGCAGAACGTGCCGCGGACCTGAACACAGCTTTCGCCGACCCCGAGATCCGCGCCGTCCTCGCCACGATCGGTGGCGACGACCAGATCACCGTCGTCCCGCATCTGGACGCGCGGCTCATCGCCAACGATCCCAAGCCATTCCTCGGTTACAGCGACAACACCAACGTCTTGAACTGGCTGTGGAACAACGGCGTCCCCGGCTTCTACGGTGGCTCGACGCAGGTCCAGATCGGTCCCGGACCGCGACTGGATCGCGTGCACGAGATCTCGCTTCGTGCCGCCCTACTGACCGGCGAGCCTGTTGAGGTGACCGAGCCCGGAGAGTCGGAGGACATGGGTCGCGAATGGAACGACCCCCGCGCCCTGACAGAGTTCGGGAGCCGCGAACCCACCGAGCCATGGTCCTGGTCCGGACCCGAGCGCCCAGTGACCGGACGCACGTGGGGTGGCTGTATCGAGGCGATCCAGTGGATTCTCAGCGCTGGCCGCTTCCCGGCCGACCCGTCAGTCCTGGACGGTGGCGTGCTCCTGCTGGAGACGTCAGAGGAGCTGATCCCAGCCCGCGAGTTCGGTTATATCCTGCGCTCCTTGGGCGAGCGCGGTCTGCTGTCGGCGGTCGACGCCGTGATAGTCGCCAGGCCACCCACGTCGGACTTCACCGTCCAGCCCACCGCGGCCGAACGTCGAGCCAAGCGCGACGAGCAACGGGACGCGGCCTTCGCCGTCATCGAGCGGTACAACCCGGACGCAGTTGTGGTCGTGGGCCCACCGTTCGGTCACACGAGGCCACAGTGGATCGTCCCGTACGGAGGAATGATGACTGTGGATGGTGCGACAAGAAGAGTCTTCGCCGACTACCGCTGACCTGCGCGTCCGATCGGTCGACTCCATGACAGAGGTGGTGCCGGCTACTACTTCCGAACTCGGTTACCACTAGGTAACACTGGTGGTGACAACGGGAGGCGCAGATGACTCAAGACGTGTCCGAGAGGGAAGCACACCAGCGCGACGCCGGCGAGGTGGCGGCGACCGTCCCCGTGCAGTCCGCGAGAGGCAGCGACGGGGCTTCAGGAACGCGGCTGGACGCCACCGAGTCCGAGGCCAGGGCGTTGGCCGAGGCCGCACGTGAGTCCGAGTGGAGCCGCCCCAGCTTCGCCAAGGGGATCTACCTCGGCCGCTTCGACCTCTCTCTGATCCACCCGCACCCCCGCGGCGCCGACGACGACGTCGAGCGCGGTGAGGCATTTCTGGAGAAGCTGCGCGCGGTGTGCGAGACCATCGACGGCCGCCGCGTCGAGCGCGAGGACCGGATTCCGAACGAGTACCTCGCGGCCCTGTCGGACATCGGCGCCTTCGGCATCAAGATCCCGCGGCGCTACGGCGGCCTGGGGCTCACCATGGCGTACTACGGGCGAGCCCTGATGCTCCTAGGGTCTGTACACCCGAGCATCGGCGCGCTCGTGTCGGCGCACCAGTCGATCGGCGTGCCGGAGCCGGTCAGGATGTTCGGGACCGAGGAACAGAAACAGCGGTTCCTGCCCCGCTGTGCTGCGGGCGCGATCACTGCCTTCCTGCTCACCGAGCCCGACGTCGGTTCCGACCCGGCCCGGATGTCCTCGACTGCGACGCCCACCTCCGACGGGACGGCCTATCTGCTCGACGGTGTGAAGCTGTGGACCACCAACGGCGTCATCGCCGAGCTCGTCGTCGTGATGGCACGAGTCCCCCAGCATGACGGCGGGCGTGGCGGGATCAGCGCTTTCGTCGTCGACACTGCGTCCGAGGGCATCACGGTCGAGAGGCGCAATGCGTTCATGGGCCTCAAGGGCCTGGAGAACGGCGTGACGCGCTTCCACCAGGTCCGAGTGCCGGTCGAGAACCGGCTTGGCGCCGAGGGCCAGGGACTCAAGATCGCGCTGACCACGCTCAACACCGGGCGGCTCTCCATCCCCGCCCTGTGCGCGGCGGCCAGCAAGTGGTCACTCAAGATCGCCCGCGAGTGGTCGGCCGAACGTGTCCAGTGGGGACGGCCAATCGGCCAGCACGCTGCGGTCGCGGAGAAGATCTCATTCATCGCTGCGACGACGTTCGCCCTGGAGGCGGTGCTCGAGCTGTCGGCAGCGCTCGCAGACGCCGGGACCAAGGACATCCGGATCGAGGCCGCACTGGCGAAGCTCTGGTCCAGCGAGATGGCGTGGCTGGTGGCCGACGAGCTCGTGCAGATCCGAGGGGGGCGGGGTTACGAGACCGCTGAGTCGCTGGCCGCCCGCGGGGAGCGTGCCGTGAACGTCGAGCAGCTCCTCCGCGACCTGCGGATCAACCGGATCTTCGAGGGATCCACCGAGATCATGCACCTGGTCATCGCGCGCGAAGCGGTCGACGCACACCTGGCCGCGGCCGGCGACCTGGCCAAGCCCGACGCCGACCTTCAGCAGAAGCTGAGAGCCGCGGCGAAGGCAAGCGGCTTCTACGCGAAGTGGCTCCCCCACCTCGCCGCCGGCACGGGGAGCGTGCCCACCGGCTACCACGACTTCGGGCCACTGGCCCGGCACCTGCGGTACGCCGAGCGATCCTCACGCAAGCTGGCCCGCCAGACCTTCTACGGCATGTCGCGCTGGCAAGCCAGGCTCGAGTACAAGCAGGGCTTCCTCGGACGCATCGTCGATATCGGCGCCGAGCTGTTCGCCATCGCTGCGGCCTGCGCACGCGCCGAGATGATCCGCACCGACGACCCCGACCAAGGAAAAGCGGCGGTCGCGCTCGCCGACGCCTTCTGCGAACAGGCCCGACTACGCGTGGACCATCTCTTCGAACGACTCTGGACCAACACTGACGACAACGACGGACGGATCGCCGCCCGCGTCCTCGACGGAGACTTCACCTGGCTCGAGCACGGAGTGCTCGACCAGTCCGAGGGCACCGGGCCGTGGATAGCGGCGTGGACACCAGGACCGAGCGACCACGAGACGGTCCGCCGCCACTACCGGTGAACGAGGACGGTCGACGCCGACCTCGCGGACCCCAACGGCATACCCGTCGACGCATGCGGACCGCGACCCGGCCGCTCAGCTTCACGGCCGCATCCGTGCACGGACACGGTGGCGTGCTTTGGATCCCGCCCGCGGTCCGGGTCGGGTTAGTCGCGAAGGCCCTCGGGGTACTTCGCCACCATGAGCACCACCACCGTGGTCGTTGTCGTTGTGATCGTGGTCGTCGCGCTTGTGGCCATCGGGTATCGGATGACCCAGCGACGGCAGACCGAGCGGCTCCGTGGGCAGTACGGACCCGAGTACGACCGAGTGGTCGACCAGGCAGAGAGCCAACGCGAGGCGGAGTTCGAGCTTCGTGAGCGCTCGAAGCGACACGAGGGTTACGACCTTCGGCGCCTGGATCCCTCGGAGAGGGAGGACTTCGAGCACCGTTGGTCGGACGTGCAAGCGCAGTTCGTGGACGACCCCGGCACTGCGGTGCGCAACGCGGACCGGCTCGTGACGGAGGTCATGACCGCTCGTGGCTACCCGGTCGACGACTTCGACCAGCGCGCCGATGACCTGTCGGTTCGTCACGCTGACGTGACCCAGCGCTACCGGGAGGCCCGCCGCGTCGCCCAGGCCAACCTCGAGGGCACCGTGACCACCGAGGACCTGCGTCAGGCGGTGACCAACTACCGAGCGCTGGTACGGGCCTTGCTGGGTGAGGACGTGGGCGACCATCGGGACGGCGATGACCGGCGGAGCGAGCGGACCGGCGAGCGGGACTTCAACGAGACGACCGAGCGGGAGACGAGAGCATGAGCAACATGGACGCATCCACCCAGGACGCAGCCACCAGCGACGCCACGAGGAACGCCGACGAGGCACCGGCCAACGGCGGACGAACCGTCACCACCGAGACCGGGTCCGGAGACCGCGCCGACAGTGCGGCCGAGAGGCTGGGCGGCCCGTCCGAGCGCGAGCAGACCGCGCAGCCGGGTCCCGCGGCAGACCGCGACACTCGCGGCGGTGAGGCTCCCGGTACAGCCGAGGCGGCTACCCGCGAACGCGCACGGTTGATCGCGCCCGAGCGGGCGGAGAGCTACAACGGCCGGTGGGATGAGCTCAAGGGCCAGTTCGTCGACGAGCCGCGCGCCGCGGTACGGAACGCGAACGAGCTGGTCGGTGAGGTCCTCGACGAGCTCGAGGACCTCTTCCGGCGCCAGCGGGCCGACCTGGAACGCGGCCTCGACAACGAGCAGACCAGCACCGAGGACCTGCGGCGGGCGCTCGGCCACTATCGTTCCTTCTTCGATCGGCTGCTGTCGTTCTGACGGACCGCGTTGGCATGCGCGTCGGTCTTGGGATACTGCCGCCGAGTCAGCCGTCGACCAGCAGGCCGCGCACCGGTCCCTGAAGGCGGTCGGCACGCCTGGACACGCTGCCGAGGAGCCTGAGCCGATGGGTCTGCGGTTGGCCGGCCCGGGCCCGGATGGCCTGCTCGTGCGCGGTCGGCCGCCAGGTCTGGTCGATGACGGTGCACGGGTCGCCGTCGATCTCCTCGATCGGCCGCTCGGTGTGTTCGGACCAAAGACGCAGGCGGGTCGTCCGGGCGAGCCCCCGGTCGCAGACGAGCACGTTCACCTCGGTGTCGTTGAACAGCGAGTGCTCGTTGAGGTTGGCGGATCCGATCGTGAGCCACCGGTCGTCGACGATGCCGATCTTGGCGTGGACGTAGATCGGCGCGTGTTCGCTGCCGTCGTGCGCGCCGATCGTCGTCGCGAGCAGCCGGCCTTCCTTGCCGTCGGCCTCGAGCAGGCGCCCGAGCTGCCCGCGAGTGGTGTCCGCGCCGTTGTTCGGCCTGGCCGGCAGGACGAGCAGGATCCTGAAGTCGGGGTGTGGCGGATGCGTCAGCTTCTCCGCGAGGACGTCCACCACCTCGGGCGACCACAGGAACTGGTTCTCGAGGTAGATGAAGCGCTCTGCGGAGCGCAGCGCACGAAGGTATGCCGCGAGGATCGTGAACTCACCCCGTGGCGCGAACGCGTAGACGTCCTCGGGCACGGTTCTCAGCAGCTGCACGTCGAGCTCGCCTGCGGGTGCGGGTTGGTCGGGTGCCGGCAGGTCGTCGCCCGTGACCGCTGTCCACCGTTGCTGGAAGTGACGCGCTACGTCGCCGACCACCGGCCCCCGGAGCCGGACGGCTGCGTCGTGCCAGCCCAGCGGCATACGCGGGTGGTGAAGCTCGTCGTCGTACCGGTCGCCCTGCAGGTCGGTGAGGTCGATGCCCCCCACGAAGGCGACGTCGTCATCGACGACGACGATCTTCTCGTGATGGCAGTGCATGGTGCGCTCCCGCTTGTCGAGGGCACACTGCACGCGGCTGCCCCGGATGAACTCCTCGCGAGCCAGGTGAACCATCTTCCGGGTGGGCTCGAACAGCGGCAGCGGCGGACCCGCCCAAAGGAGCAGCCGGACTGGGACCCGTTCGGCCACCTCGGCCAGCAGGTCACGCAGGCGCACGGCTCCAGGGCCCCGAACCAGCTGGAAGCCCGGCGTCGCATGCCAGCCGGCGATGTGCACGTGGTGCTGTGCGGACCGGATCGCCCGCTCCATCTCGGGCAGGGCGTCGGCTCCGTCGAGGAGGACCTCGAGGCTGTTGCCAGACCGGAACGGCGCCTGCCTCGACCACCACGTCTGCGCGCCCGCCTCGGTGGAGGGCCGTGGCGGGTCGAGCACATCTGACCAGCCGAGCCGACCCAGCCGTCGTCGGTGGTGCCTTCGCAGAACCGCCTCGATCCCGTCGCCCACCCCTGCATCGAGCCAGGCCAGCCCCGGTGCCCTCATCATGACCCCAGGGTGGCCGCAACGGACCGGCTGTTGGAGTCCTGGACGCTGTCTCCGCCAGCAGGCTCTGCGCCCGCTGGCCGACGTCGGACGGGCGGTTCCTGCTCGTGTGAGCAGTGAAACGCGATAACGGTCATATCGCACCCGGCCTCTCTGGTGCGTTCGGGTGCCTACGCCCGCGGCCACCACGGTGTCCATACCCGTCCGGCGCCCTTCCCTGCTCGTGCATGCCCCCGAAGCGGACGGAGCCGCCCGGCTGAGGCGGCCCATTCCGCGCCCAGCCAGTCAGGCGGGCGTGGCGCCGGCCCACCAGCCCGAGACGAGCGCCGCCTCCCATTCATCAGGGTCCACCAGGACCAGCCCCGGATACCGGGCATTCTCGTCGGGCATCCAGCCGACATCAGTCAGAGGCTCGTCCTCGAGCCCGACGAACCGGATGAACACCAGCCCGTCGTCGGAGGCATGGTCGATGGTCCCGGGGTGATGCTCCATCAGGATGTGCCCGCCCTCGAGCAGGTCGCGTCTGGTGATGTTCGAGGGAGCCACCCGTCCCACGTAGATCACGCGCCGCCCCGCTATAGCCTCGTCGATGGTCAGTGCGCGCACGACGTCTCTCCTTCCCGTCCTGCTCCGCGTTGGTGCCGTTCCTTGCCGCAGGACATGCCTCGCTCGAGGCGGAGTGGTCGCCTCCCGGTCGGACTCATGGCTTGCCTGCGAAGCAACGCTCGATGGCCTTCTCGCCCGGCCTGCCGATGAAGCCAGCGGTGCCTTCGGTCTTGGCATCGACCTGCGTCGGGTCCACGCTGCTGTCGAGCATCCAGAAGTAGATGCCGTCCAGCCCAGACCGGTCGACGGCGCGGCAGGCGGCCGTGAACCAGTTGACCTGGATGGCCGGGTTGAGCCCGTGAAGCTTGGGGTTCCCCCAGTTCCACGGCTCCCGATAGGCGCCGTCCTGGGCCGCGATGCCTACCTCTTGGGCCACCATGACCTGTCGGAGGGCCTTGGGCTTGGCCATGATCTGTCGAGTCAGTGCAGTCGCGAGCTGCTCCACCGTGGCGTCCGGTCCCAGATCCACGGCGAAGTAGAGATCGAGGCCTACGGCGCCGTCGGGTGGCGCCATCTGTGTGTCGCGGGCATCCCAGTTGAAGGTGTAGCTCAGCATGGCCGGGAAGAGCTTGCCGGCCGACTTGGCGAGCCGGCTCCAGTGCTCGTGCTGCGTCTGGAGCGAGGTCAGCTCGGTGGCGAGCACGAACTCGTCGGCCCGGGCCTTCGTGGCGGCCTTCAGGAACGGCCTCAGGGTCTGCTCGTAGCTGTCGAACCACGCCGAGAGCCGTGGTGGACGGATGGTCCCGCGCCAGCCACCTTCGGAGTTCCGAAGGTTGGCTTCGTCGACCAAGGGGCGCACGGTGACGCGCAAGCCGCGGGCGTGCGCGGCGGCGACCATCGTGGAAAGGGCGGCCGGCGTCGGTGTCTCCGGGCCGGTGTAGACCCGCGTGGGTCGCTGCCCGTCGGTGTAGATCGGGAAGCTGTAGGCCACGCTGTTGGCGCCTCGCCTGACGGCGTAGTCGAGGATCTTGTCGATGTTGGCCTCTGCGGTCCTGCCGTTGGCGTTGTGTGCATAGATCTGGAGCCCGTACTGCTTGGCCCCGGGCCGCCACCGCTTCTGCGCTGGCACGCTGGCAGAGGTCGTCCCGTCGTTCGTCGACTGCCCGGCCGCATTCGATGTCGTCATCGGCGTTCTCGACTCGATGGTTGGCGATGACAGCGGTGACGAACATGCACCGAGGACCACGAGGGCGGGAGCCAGGGCTCCCAAGGAGCGGGTCAGTGCGCTATGCATGTGTACCTCCTGAGGTCGTCGGGACCTCGTGGGTCTTGGCGATGACCTCGAACAGCTCGGATCGGCCCCAGCCGATGCGGTCCCTGATGTAGGCGAGGAACCCCCGAAGGCCCGCCCAGCCCTCGACCAACGTGAAGAACGGGATGAGCAGCAGGCCCAGCGCGTAGCGAGCAAGCACGCGTCCGCCCGAGGCGTGGCAGTTGGCTCGTAGGCCGTCCACGTACATCCAGAGCCCGACGCCCATGTTGAGCGCCCACGCGCCGAGGATCCACTGCTGAACCGGTGCGGTGTATCGCATGCCGAGGGCGGCAGCGACGCCGAGCACGACCAGCACGTGCTGCAGTGGCCCCACGACCCACGACGTGAGGGCATATCTCAGGAGCAGGCGGTTGCGCAGGGGAACCGCCGGGTTCCGCGCCACATGGAGCAGTCCGCGCGCCCATCGCCGGCGCTGCGTCACCAGGTCCTTGAACGACTCGGGAGAGCTTCCGTAGGAGCGGGCCGGAAACCAGGCAGAGCGGCCTGGATGCCGGGTTGCGAAGAGTAGGGCGAAGTTGGCGTCCTCGGTGATCGACAGGTCCCGGCCGTAGTCCCACCCGATTGCGGACTCGACGTCCGCCCGGACGAGCAGCAGCTCGCCGTGCGCCCCGAGAAGCGGCCTGCCGAGGCCGGTCCACAGGCGAAAGGCCGAGAGGTCGGACCCCGGCCGGACCGCGTCGGCGAGCCAGACAAGTCCGCTGCTCGAGAACTGCCGCGGATACGTCAGGACACCCTGGGCCAGGACCTTGCTGCGGTAGTCACCGAATGCGTTGGCGTTGATGAACCGGGCGATATGCCGGACCGTGTCCGGTCCTACGGAGGTGTCGTCGTCCATGTGCAGCACCCAGACGTCGTGGCGCGACTCTCCCTCCTGCCGTCGCAGCCGGTCCACCCAGCAGTTCGCCCTCGCCTTGGCCTGCGTGTGGTTCGGCGTCGCGTAGCCGGACGGCACGAAGAGCACGCGCACATGATCCGACCTGAGCGCCTCGAGCTCGTCCCGAGCCTCCGACCGCTCCTCGGCCACGACGTCGACCCGCCACTGCGAGAAGCACGCGGGGATCGTCTCTTCCATGCTGCGAACGACTCGTCGCAGTGCCGGCATCACGTCAGTCCGACCGATCGTCGGGACCTGGACCACGAGCAGGTCGTCGCAGAGGGTCGTGGGCGTCAGGCGCGCTGACCCGGCGAGCGACCGGCGGGCCAGGACGCTGCCGATGACCGCCATCACCGACAGTGCGGTCGGCAGGGTCCACACCACGCTGAGGTAGGCCCCCAAGCCGAACTCCCCCAGCGTCCAGGCGCGCGGATACAGGATGAGGCTGACGATGAACACGATCACGGTGAGCCACACGAGAACGGATGGGCGTGGTGGATGTAGCGCGCTGGGACCTCGCCAGGTGCGCACGGGATTCTCCTTCGTCGGTTACGGGACTGCGGCTTCTTCACCCAGGAAAACGCCGTGGTTCGGCGGGCATGACGCGGGGCGTGAGCCACTCACACCCGAAGCGGTGCTGCGAGGTCGGGGCGCCCGAGCCTTCCGTGTGCGTCCACATGTTGAGACGAGGTATGCCGTCCGCGTCATCCAGACGGCGCCTGGGCGTACGTCGACAGCCGGGTCACCCGGGTCCGACCAGGCGGATGGACGCCAGCGGCGGCAAGAGCTGTCAGTCCTGCGCCATCTCGTACGTGGCGAGGACCTCCAGGAAGAATGCCGAGGCGGACTCGGCGAGGTCGGCCACGCCGTCGGGAGGTGTCTGCTCGATCACCTCGATGAGGATCTCGTGGTGGATTCGGGCAAGCTCGAGCAGGCTCACGCCGCCCATGTACGCGCGGCGTCCCAGCTCGTACGCCGCGGCCAGGACCACCTCCTCGCGCCGCGGCAGGAAGCGCAGGAAGGCCACGCGGTAGTCAGCGGTCAGGTCGCCGAGATCGCGTCGTGGCTGTTCGGTCATCCGCCGTCCTCACGGCACCGCCGGTCGAGCAGCGCGAGCCCCTCCTCGAGGTCGAGAGCGGTCGGGACCGACGACCGACCCATGCCGAGCATGACCATGGCCAACGCGACATCCGGCTGGATGCCGACGATGACGGTCTCGGCGCCCCTGAGCCTGGACATCTGCGCGATCTCGGCGAGCGTGTTGGACCCGAAGGAGTCGAGCACGTCGAGCGCGGCGACATCGATGATCACGCCGCGCGACCGGTGCATCCCGATCTGCTCGATGAGGTCGTTGCGGAACCGGATCATCTCGGAGTCGTCGAGCGCGGTGTGGATGGACGCGATGAGGTACGGTCCCTGCCGCAGGATCGAGACGAGGGCCGGCCCCGAGATCACGTCTGATCAGCCTCCGAGCTTCGTGTCACGGCATATCCGAGGAGACGTTCCGCCTTCTCGAGACCACCTTGAAGGTCACCCATGGTGTCCATCTTGCTCAGGTCGACGCCGATCGTCACGAGTGTCTGGGCGATCTTCGGCGACAACCCGGTGATGATGACGCTCGCGCCCATGAGGCGTGACGCGTCAACGGTCTGCACGAGGTGGTTGGCGACGGTCTGGTCGACATCGGGCGCGCCGGTGATGTCGATCACCACCACCTTCGCCCGATGTCTGCGGATGCCGGTGAGCAGCTGTTCGGTGAGCTGGCGGGCGCGCTCGCCATCGAGGACGCCGATGATCGGCAGGATGAGCAGTCGTTCCCGGACCGGCAGGACGGGCGTGGACAGCTCCCTGATCGCCTCCTGCTGCTGGCGGATCACCCGTTCGCGCTCCTCGACGAAGCTGACCGCGACGGTGTTGGCGATGCGGTTGGCGGCGGGCTCGTAGGCGTCGAGGACGCGGCTCAGGAGCTCGAAGTCGCGCTGGTACTTCTCGAAGAGCGATCGGGCCAGGACGTCGCGCAGGAGCAGGACGATCCCCACGACCTCGTGGGTCTCGACACCGCGCGGGATGATGCGTTCGGACAGATCGCGTGCGTAGTGCTGCAGCGCCTCGACGCTGCCCGTCTCGAGCACCCCGACATAGTTGTCGTACACGGACGTCGTCTCGGCTGCCATCTCCTGCGGGGTCATCGCCTCGAGCAGATGGGAGTCATGGATCCGGTCGGCCCACTGTTCTCGGAGCCGTTCCCGGTGCTCTCGCAGGTGAGCTACGAGCTGGGGCAACAGCTGGTCTCCCGATTGGCGTTGCGCCACGTCGCTGAGTTGTTGCTGTGCCACGGGTGGGTCCTCCTCCATCGTCGTCATCCCTTCTGCCACTTGGTCATCGTCACCGTCGTGCCGTGGCCCGGCTCGGACACGATCGCGAACTCGTCCATCAGTCGTCGGGCGCCGGGAAGCCCGAGCCCCAGCCCCCGGTAGGTGCTGTAGCCGTTCTGCAGCGCCTGCTGGACGTCGGGTATGCCGGGACCGCTGTCGCGAGCGACCACGAGCAGGCCCTGTCGCGGCTCCTTCAGGAGCTCGAAAACCACTTCACCTTGTCCCGCGAAGCGGACGATGTTGCGCGAGACCTCCGACACGGCCGTGGCGATGATCGTCAGGTCGGTGCCGCCGAAGCCGACCCGCTTGGCCATCTCACGCGCGGCCCGACGTGCCGCGACGATGTCCGCGTCCGTGGCGATGGGCACGCGCAGCTCGTCGTCCCGGGACTGGCCACGCCCCGTCAGCGGCTCGCTGAGGCGGCCGCACAGGCGGCACTCGAGCACGTGGCGTGCGGCGTCCACCTCCTTCTGGCGGCGGCGGTCGCCGCCGGAGATGGCGTAGAGGACGGGGCGGCACTTGTCCGTGGGTGGCTCGATCTGCTCCAGGGCCAAGAGGTACTCCACCCGCATCCGTGCTCGAGTGCGGTTCAGCTGCGCCGCGATCGCTCCCGGCGTGCTGCCGGTCTCATCCGCCAGCGTCCGGGTGCCCTGGCCCGCGACCTCGTGCGCCAGCAGCGCCTCGCGCTCCCGCTCGGACAGGTGAGCCAGCGCCTGCACGACGGCGGACTGCTCCTCGGACAGGAGCAGCTGGTCATCGGGTGACTCGGGCTGGCTCAGGTCCAGGACGCGATGGACGTTGCGCTTGCGTCGGTCCTCGTCACGCCACATCGTGGCGACGACGTTTCTCGCGGTGACGATGGCGTACGGCTCGAGCATCCCGTCCTCGATCGTGGACGATGCCGCCAGCACGCGAGCCAGCGTCTCCTGGACAAGGTCCTCAGAGGCCGGGTGGGCACCGACCCTGGCCCCCACGATCCGTCGGACCATCGGCATGAGAGCAGCCACATCGCCGGCCTCGACCTCGGCACGCGGATCGTCCTGCGCGGCGCTCATCCTTCGCGCCCCGGGTCCCACGTCATGCCGATCCATCCACGGCGTCGTCATACCCGCAATAGGACGAAGCGACTCCAAGGACTCACGATGACTGTCATCCCGTTTCCACAGCGCCAGGCCGCCGGGTGCCACCTGGACTCCGCCGATACATGCCGGTCCATGGCGATCTGCGGCAGATTCGCAGGACCCAGCGGCCGGTCCGGGACGATGACCGGCTCGCTGCGTCTCCTGCGCCTTCGCCTGGGTGGAACACGAGCCTGGGCAGACGGAGTCTTCACAGGTGAGCTGTATGACGCCGACGGGAAGCGCATCGGTGCCTGCAGCAGGCGGCAGTCCGCTCCAGCGCGGCTCGGGCAGTCGGATGACGCACCGGTCACCATCGGCCCAGTCGACGTCGACCTCATGGGACTCGTCGTCACGGTCTGCGCCATCCGTGTCCCAGAACCCGATGGAGCGTCCGCGTTCACCCGCAGCTTCCGACCCCGTCTGCACATCGCAGACCAGCCCTCGAAGGAGACCTCATGAGGAACCGCAGGCCGGCCGCGACCTCGCGCAACACCTATCCCCGGGTGGCACCGAGGGACCTCGCCCATCCGTCCTCCCGTGACCACAGCCACACGGGGATGACCCACTCCGTCGTCCGTGATCTCAACCAGCGCGCGCGAGCCACGGCGGGTGGCTCCGGTCACTCGGCAGACGCGGCCTTCACCGCGCGACGGCCGTGGGGGCAGTTCGAGCAGCTGGTGTCCAACACGCCAGTCACAGTCAAGATTCTGACCGTCGAGCCCGGACAGCGCCTCTCACTGCAGAGGCACGCGCACCGCGGAGAGCTGTGGCGGGTCCTCGACGAGCCGATGGAGGTCGTTGTCGGGGCCCGCAGCTGGACGGCACGATCCGAAGACTCCGTCTGGGTGCCTCGCGGTGCCGTGCACCGTCTGGGCAATCCCGGGCCGCGCCCGGGCCGGGTGCTCGAAGTCGCGTTCGGCCATTTCGACGAGGACGACATCGAACGCCTCGCCGACGACTATGCGCGGTGATTGGAGTCGAAGGCCGGCCAAGGCCTCCCCGATGTCTGTCGAACTGCATCCCCACATCGAGCGGGCTGGCGAGAATCGTGGTCGCCCAGGACCCGCCTGGTGCGTCGGTGGGGGCGCTTCCGAGCACAACGCCGGGACAGGTTCCCCCACGCGATCCCCTATCCCCAGGCGGGTTGCTGGGAGAACCATGTGGGTATCTCAGGGACGTGACGTTCCCGGACCTCGGGCTCGCGCCTGCACTGGACATCGACGCGCGCCTTGCCGCGCTCGAGCGCGACGTGGACCTCCTGCTCAATATCACGCCACTCAACGCGGCCGAGGCATGGACGGACTTCGAGCGGAGCGACTTCGACACGGTCCCGACGCTCCGGCTCAGACCGCTGGAGTTCGATCCTGATCTCGTGCGGCGGGACCTCTACAGCCTCGAGATCGAGAAGGTCACCGACCCGGCACTGCACGCGCTCCTGCGGGCCAAGCGGGACGAGATAGCGCGACAGATCACGGCCTTGGAGGATCGCGACACGTCACGGTTCGTGTACGGGTCGCTTCAGCTCTACGGAGGGATTGCCCCGCCGCTCCTGTCCACCGCGGAGGAGCTGCTCGCGACCATCCCGGCCCCGGCCACGCGCACCAGGAGCGTCACGGCCGGCGTGTTCGCGGAGGCGGCTCGTGCGGAGTTCGACCGGTACCGAGCCGCATATCGCGACTTCCCGGCCCACATGGACGTTCGCGACGACGTGTCCGAGCTCATGGTCTCGCACGGCCGGCTGCTCATCCCTGAAGCCGCGACGTTCAGAGCCGACCGCGTCGAGCCTTTGCTGCATCACGAGATAGGCACCCATGTCGTCACCTACCAGAACGGTGCCAGGCAACCCCTGAAGCTGCTGACGGTCGGGCTGCCGGGCTACGACGAGACCCAGGAGGGGCTGGCCGTGCTCGCCGAGTACCTGACAGGTGGCTTGGACCCGCGGCGTCTCCGCGTGCTCGCGGCGAGGGTCGTCGCCGTCGACAAGCTGCTCGACGGCGCCGAGTTCCTGGAGATCTTCGAGGCGTTGCGCACCCAACACCGGATGCCGACGAAGACCGCATGGACCATCACCATTCGTGTTGTCGTCGGAGGCGGTTGCGTGAAGGACGTGATCTACCTTCGTGGGATCTCGCGAGTCCTCGAGGCCTTGGCGGAAGGCATCGGTCTCGACGTGCTTTTCGTCGGCAAGCTCGCGTTGGACCACGTCCCGGTGATCCAGGACCTGCTCGACCGCGACGTGCTCACCGCGCCATGGGTTCGTCCGCGATGGCTGGACCTGCCAGGTTCCCAGAAGCGTCTCGAAAGACTGCGCGCCGGCGCGTCCGTCCTGGACCTGTATGAGGGAGAGGTGTCAGCATGAGGCTTGCGTTCTTTGTCAACGACGTCGCCACCGAGATCGACGAGTACACGACCACACGGCTGGCGCGAGCCGCAGCCCAGCGAGGTCACGAGGCCTGGTATGTCGGTCTCGGGGACGTCGAGCTCGGGGAGGCTGACGGGCAGCTGCTGGCCCGCGCGCAGGCCGCACGGTTCAAGCGGTGCGACACGCTCGAGAGCTTCATGGAGCGCATCAAGGTGGGCGCCGCCGAACGGATCGTGATGGACGACCTCGATGCCTTGTTCCTGCGCAACGAGTCGATCGACGACCTGCAGGAACGGTCTTGGGCAAGTCCACTCGGTGTGGTCTTCGGCCAGATGCTCAAGGGGCGAGGGGTCATCGTCGTGAACGACCCCATGTCCCTGGTTCGTGCGACGAGCAAGCTCTACCTGGAGGAGTTTCCCGAGAAGATCCGACCACGGTCGCTCGTGACGCGCGACCCTGAAGCTGTTGAACGGTTCGTTGCCGAGATCGGCCGCTCGGTCGTCAAGCCCCTATACGGGGCCAAGGGCCGAAACGTGTTCATGATCGAAGACGCGGGCGAAGCGAACCTCGCGCAGATGACAGAGGCGGTCCTTCAGGACGGTTACGCACTTGTGCAGGAGTTCGTCGACGGCGGCGAGGACGGCGATGCCCGGATCTTCCTGCTCGAAGGACGGATCCTCGAGCGCGACGGGAGGCTGGCTGGGTTCCGGCGGGTGCCGACAGGCAACGACCTACGCGCCAACATCAGTACGGGCGGGCACCCGGTCCCGTTCGAGATCGGCGAGCTTCAGCTCGGCATCGTCGACGCGATGAGCGAGAAACTTCTGGACGATGGCATGTTCTTCGTCGGTATCGATGTGATCGGGGACAAGGTGGTGGAGATCAATGCGGAGAGCCCCGGTGGGATGCAGAGCATCGAAAGGCTCTACGAGATCGATGTGTGCCACACCGTCATCGAAGCCCTGGAGCGCCGAGCCGGTTCTCGGGCCTGAGGCGTCCGGCCATCAACGGGTAGCCCAGCCATAGACCGGGTACTGAGGCAAACCCTCGAGACCATCCTCACGATTCCTGCCTTCGCCCGGCGCGCATCGGCTCGCAGACGTCGAAGAGCTCGGATGCTGGGCCGAACTACCTCGCTGTCGAACGGGTATGCCGCCGGGCAGACGCCCGGCGGCATACCTGACTCACACAACCGGTCGGGTCAGAGCGGGTTCCGCTCGTCGCAGGTCCCGCCGTAATAGGCACCCACGCGGTCGCGGCTCGAAGGATCCGTCAGCTGGTGCTCGTCGACATCCGGCGAGTCCTTGATCTGGTCCTTCGTGCGGTCGACCCAGACGTCCCTGTCGTCCCAGTCGACCCGCTCGACGGTTCCGGCTGGCAGCATCACCTTGCGGCCAAAGATCCAGCTCGCCGTCAAAGCCCTCTGACGACCCGGCGGACGATCCGTGCGCCCATACGAAGTGACCACTCGACGTGCCAAAGGTCGAGTGGTCACTTCCGCACCCGACTGACCACGGCATGCACAGGCCGAGTGGTCACGACGCTGACTCCGCGTGAGTGGCCTACGAGGTCCGGTCGCGGCTGGGTCTTGTAGTGGGCCAGTGCACTTTGCTCGTACCTGGCTGCACAACAACCGAACACGTGCTCATGAGTCGCGCCGAACCGGTGACCCGGCCCGCAACAACCAACCACGAGGTCGACAGTTGTGGCTCATCCTCTCGTGCCGTCGAGCCCCCTATCGACTGTGCCGATGACGGGATGGGATCCGGCATGCAAGCGGGCCCCAGCCAAATCCTGCGGGTGGCCGGCCGTGATTTGCTGACCTACGTTGAAACGCACCATGTCTGCTTGCTTGTCAAGGTTCGGCACCCGCGCGACAGAACGTGACCGGTACCTGCACGACACCCGACGTGACCGGGCGATGACTGAGCCGTGGGGGCGGCTGCGCGCCATGGCGTGCACAGCGTTGGGCCCAAAACGGCCCCACGGTCCTACAGGCGAATAGGCATGCGAGGCCGCGCCCCCAGCCGTCGAGTGCCCTCGATCCTGACGTGGCCTCCTCGATAGAGGGCTGTAAGCAAACACCCAACGACGATCAGGGAGCGTCCCACAGCCGAAGGCGTGCCCCGCCGAGGTCGGCGGCACTACTTCTTGTGCGACGTTGGTGACTACTGATGGCGGCCCCGTGGGAGTCACGAGGGTGACGCCGGTCATGCCCTGGTTCCGCTGAGCTCGTCCGATGCGGGTTGCGCCAGATCTGGTCGAACAACCCCAACGAGCGGCTCAACCGCCATATCCGGCGCCGCACCGACGTCGTGGGCATCTTCCCCAACCGCGACGCCGCCAAGGACCTACGCAGCGGGCTCGTGGCGTCGTCGGATGGCCTTGCCCGACCCAGTGGCGCGGACCTCTCCGCATCCGCTGCAGCAGAGGCGGCGTCGCGGGACCTTGTGCCCTGCCCACCCAGCATCGCCGCCGTCATGCTCGCGGATGGAGGCAACCATGAGGTCAGTGACGAGGTGCGTATCCATCCGGCTCGGCGCCCTCGCGCTCGCGACACTCGCCGCCCTGCCCGGGGCCTGCAGCTACGGCTCTGCAGGTGGCATGGTCGTCGGTTCAGGCAGTGTCACCTCCCAGACCCGCAGTGTGGCCGACTTCACCGAAGTGCAGGCTGGTGCAGGCATCCAGCTCGAACTCGCGACCGGCCCGCATCAAGTGGTAGTCACCGCGCAGCCGAACATCGTCGGCATCACGACGACTGAGGTGTCGGGTTCGCGCCTCACCGTCGACACCACGAGCGGGTACGTGACCCGCGAGGGCCTCGTCGTGAAGCTCACGGCGCCGAGCCTGACCGCGATCGGGCTCTCAGGGGGAGCCGGCGCGTCCGGCACGGCCGGAACTCCCGAGAAGCTTGCGATCGACATGTCCGGCGGTGCTCGGGCGACGCTGTCCGGGTCCATCGGCGACCTCGACCTCGGAGCCAGCGGTGGGGCGATCGCGGATCTGGGTGGACTCCGAGCCAGGGACGCGAGCGTCAGTCTCAGCGGTGGCGTGGTGGCGACCCTGACCGTGAGCGGCTCCCTCAACGGCTCGGCCTCGGGCGGCGTAGTGCTGACGCTGACGACCCGCCCGGCTAGCTCTAATGTCGACACGTCAGGCGGCGCAGTCCTGCGGACCCCGTAACGGACGTCCGATAATCGGGTGGGCCCTCGCGGCGGCCCTCCTCGGCGGCCGGCGCGGCCATGTCTATCTGCGCTGCTGGCGACGAATCGACGTCGCGCACCCCGCCTGGCGTGCTCGCGCTGTCGGCGATGCCACGCTCACCGACGACGAGCGGGTCGTCGTCGAGCGCTACCTACGCGGTGCCACAGCTGCCATGCGCAGACTCATGACGTGACGCACCCTCACGGCGCTGCGGCCACCCGGCCACTCCCCCAACGAGCAAGCTGGTCCGAAGGTCACACACTCGCCGGATCGTCGGACCCCGTTGCTCGTCCTTCGGCGCGGTGCGCTCCTCCTCCCCGCATCCTGCCGCCCCCGCACAGCGCGAAGGACCTGCACCGTGTTGGGCCCAAAACGGGCCCACCGTCCTCGCCGCGAAGGTACGGGCCAAGGACTCAACCCTGATCGGCCGCTGACGATGTTGGAAAGTGCGTGCCCCGTAGCGTCGTGCCAGCGGCATGTGCTGCGTCGCTGTGACGGGCGATGGCGTCCCCGAGCTCGTGAGCAAGGACAAAGGCATCCTTCCCGCGGTCGCCGGGATGCGGGTCGAGCGGCTCCCGTGGAAGCCCGTGACGCGCGAGCCTGTCTGTCTTCACTCGCGCCGCGGACAGCCTCGACCTTCTACGGCTTGGGTCACGGCTGACCCGTGCGGTGCTCGGCCGAGTGCAGGAAGCGCCGCAGCTCTCTGGTGACGTCGTCGGGGGCTTCAACCGAGCTGACGTGGCCGGGACCGGAAAGCACGACGAGCTCGGAACTGGGCACCAGAGCATGAATCGCCTCGCCGACCGCGACTGGAGCGCGCACGTCGTGGTCGGCATACACCAGGAGCGTTGGCACGTCGATCTCGGGAAGCACATGACTCTGGTCCTCGAAGCACGCGCGGCTCATGGCCCGGAAGCCACTCGGACGGATCGCCCTCACACTGTCGACGAAGGCGGTGACCAGCTCACCCCCCGCCGACGGCGAGAACATCGACGGCGCCATCGCGGCCGCGAACTCGTCGGCAGCAAGCCCCGACGCGTGAAGCGATCGGGCGAGCCGCTGCTCGGCGTCCTCAGCTCCCAGCGAGCCGCGCCAGCCGGCATACCCGCTCACGAGTGCGAGGGAGGACGCGAGTTCGCGATGTCGATGGAACGCGGCGAGAACGAGCGCCCCGCCGAAGGAGATCCCGACCAGATGGGCTCGATCTATCTCAAGCGTCCGCAGGAGGGCCGCGAAGCAGTCGGCGTAGTCGTTCATGCCGAAGCCCTCGGGAGGGTCCGCTGACAGTCCCGCGCCCGGAGCGTCCCACGCGATCACCGTGAAATCGGCTGCGAGCGCATCGATCTGGCTGCCCCACGTCGAGCGCGCGTCGCCCACGAAGCCATGGGCAAGCGCCACCGCCGGCCCGCTTCCCACTCGCTCGTACGCGATATTCAGCCCCAGAACCGAAACCTGGTCGGTCACGCCGGTATCTTCCCACCGTCGCCACACAGAAGCGGTGCTCGGCCGGTTCTCGGCGACGGCCAGGGACACTGGACGATTCATTCGCTGTGGCGGGAGGGCGCCAGCTGCTACAGTTAACCAAACGGTTAAGTATCTGGATGGGTCCATGGATGAGCTGAACGCGGTCTTCGACGCACTGGCCAACGAGAACAGGCGCCGGATCGTCCGTGCGCTCGCCATCAAGCCCGCCTCGATCAGCGAGCTGGCCGCGATGTGCGACCTGTCATTGCCGGCCATTCACAAGCACATCCAGATCCTCGAGGCCGCAGCGATGGTGCGCCGCCGCAAGGTCGGCAGGGTCAACTTTCTGGCTCTCCAACGCGCACCGCTTCGCTCCCTGCAGACCTGGGTCGATGAATTCCACCCCTGGTGGGGCGACGACTCGGAGTCCCTCGAGACCTACGCAACCCACTTCGAACGGCAGTCATCCGCCACCAAGGAGTCACCATGAAGAAGTTCGTCTTCCTCGCGCACGGCACGATGGAGCGCACCCCCGAGTTCATCCAGGCACAGAAGGCGTGGTGGTCCTCGATGCAAGGCCACGTCGTCGACTCGGGGAACCCGCTGTTCAACGGACACGACGTCTCCAAGGACGGTGCTGTCGCCCAGATCGGCGCGGACCTTCCACCCGCACTCGGCTACTCAATCGTTCAGGCCGAGTCGATGGATGCAGCGGTCTCGCTGCTCGAGTCCTGCCCCATGGACATGTGGGTATACGAGGCGATGCCCATGTAGGAGGAACCCGCCGGGTTGCGCTCAGCCGGGTGACACGGCTTCGCTGACCTGGAGTGCACCGCCACGTCCGACGAAGGGGTGATCCCGGAGCAGCGCGGCCGTCGTCGAGCGGGGCTCCAGGATCGACCAGGGCTGAGCCGACTTGCTCGACCCAGGTCATGAATGCGGCCATCGTCTGTCGTCCCTCCTCCGCCGCGCGGCCTCGACCGCACGCCACGTCTCGTTCCTCGAGACCAGGCGGTCGCGGCCGAGCCGCGAGATGGTGGTCCGGCTGACCGACGTGCTCGACCTGACCCCGCGCGAGCGCAACCTGCTGCTGCAAGCGGCAGGGTTCGCGCCGGCATACCGGCAGGGGTCGGTCGGTGACCCGGAGCTGGAACCGTATGCCGCCCCGATCGACCGGTTGCTCGCCGCCCACGAGCCGTTCCCGGCTCTAGTGCTCGATGCGTACTCCGTTGTGGTTGCGGCGAATCGGGCCTGCAGTCCGCTCTTCGGCGACGGCCTCGTCTCCGCGGACATGGTCGAGTTCTACCTCGACAACCCCGCCTCCCGGGACGCGATTGTCAACTGGCCCGAGGTCGCGTATGCCGCCCTGGCCAGGTTGCGTCGTCAGCGCGACCGGGCGCCCCTGGACGAACGCCTGCAGGACCAGGTCGACCTCGCCGAGTCCGCGGTGGCCGGCCTGCCGAAGCCGTTGGACACCGGCCCCGACAGCCTCGTGGTCTGTCCCTGGTTCCGCGTCGGCGACAGGATCGTGCGAACCATCGTGCTGACGGCACGCTTCGACGCGGCGGTCGATGTGACCCTCGACGAGCTGCGGATCGAGCTCATCTACCCGCTCGATGCGGCGACCGAGCGCTTCTTCCGCCAGATCTCCTCACCATGACCCTCGCCCAGGCGGCAGTGGCCTCGGAACGCGAAAGCCGGTCCCCGAGCCGGCTTTCCATTCGAGGCTTCGACAGGGGCGGACAGGGGGTATGGCGCGGGCGTTGACCGTTACGAGGCTGTTTCCAGGCCCACTCGTGTCGCTTCGGGCGCTTGACTGCTCAGGCTTCCGGGAGCCCGGAGTCGAGGCAGAGAATGTTGCCCTCGCTGTCCTTGAACCAGGCAGCCTTGCCCATATCACCCATGGAGGCGACGCCGTCATCCCACTCCACGCCGGGCATGTCGTAGGTCTCGAGAGCGACACCCTTGGCTTGCAGGGCGCGCGCCTCGGCCTCGACGTCGTCGACGTGGAACTGGGCGATGGTGTGACCGGCCTGGCCGGCGTACTCGGTCTGGTAGACGCTGAACGCCGTGCCGCCTTCGGTGCGATAGATCAGCATTCCGGCGTCTCCGAGCTCCATGGCTGGCTCCAGGCCGAGGGTGTCGGCGTAGAACGATCGGGCTCGCGCGAGATCGGCGGCAGGGATGTTGGCGGTGACGGATGCACTCGTGAGCATGGGATCCTCCTGATGAGCTGCACATGAGATTGGGTCGGGGTGTGGCGACGTCGCCGGCCGAATCGAGCGACGCGCGAACGGCGGATCAGCGAGTGAGGGCAACGACGGTCGGCGCCATGTCTCCCGACGCTCCGCCGGCCCTCGTCTGGTGGGGATGCCACCTCCTCGGGTTGGGTTCTGTTCTGGGCCAGCGCGATGACCCTCATTCCGAACTACACCCTGCTCTGGCGACGCCGCAGTCGAACCAAGAATTTGGGGTCGCGGTGGCTGCACGCTTGACATGCGCTGTCCTTGAAGCCCCCTTTGCTCCGAGTTCATTCGCCGAAGCACGGCAGCGAAACCGCGCCCGGGGCGCGATCAGCTCAGGCGCGACGAGCGAGCGGCAGATGGCCTCAGTGACAGCCGAGCTAGGGGCTTGAACCCCTTGACTTCTGGGCTTTCGGGGGTTTGTGGGCCGAGTAACGCAGCGGACGCGGTACGAAGCGGCACACAACAGCGTGCGGGATCGTACGAAAATGGGCCCTGACCTGCGAAAACAGGTCAGGGCCCGGTCGGTCGGGCTGACAGGATTTGAACCTGCGACCCCTTGACCCCCAGTCAAGTGCGCTACCAAGCTGCGCCACAGCCCGTTGCCCCGTGGGGCGAACGAAACCATAGCGCACGGGCACGGCGGCGGCCGAATCGGCCCCGGACACGCCCGACCCAGCCGTATGCCGTCGGGTCCCCTTCTAGCGGAACAGGCCCGACGGCATACGTGTGCTCCAGGACGCCGACCGGGCACGCCGACCGGGCACGCGGACCTGACACGCTGCTCTGCCGCAGCGTCAGCCGACAGTCAGCGGCGGCGCTTCTCGCGGACCCGGACCGACACCTCGATGGGCGTTCCCTCGAAGCCGAACTGTTCACGCAGCCTGCGCTCGAGGAACCGCCGGTAGCCGGCCTCGATGAACCCGGACGCGAACACGACGAAACGGGGCGGTCGCGTCGAGGCCTGGGTCGCGAACAGGATCCGCGGCTGCTTGCCGCCCCGTACCGGGTGCGGGTGAGCGGCGACGATCTCGCCGAGGAACGCGTTGAGGCGAGCAGTCGGGATGCGGGTGTCCCACGACTCGAGCGCGGTCTCGAGGGCCGGCACGAGGCGGTCCGTATGCCGCCCGGTCCGGGCGGAGATGTTGGCGCGGGGCGCCCAAGGGACCTGGACGAGCTCTTTCTCGATCTCGCGCTCGAGGTAGTAGCGGCGCTCCTCGTCGAGGACGTCCCACTTGTTGTAGGCGATGACGAGCGCGCGGCCTGCGTCGATGACCTGCTGGATGACGCGAACGTCCTGCTCGGCGATGGGCTCCCCGGCGTCGATGAGCACGACCGCCACCTCGGCCTTCTCCAGGGCCGTCTGAGTGCGCAGCGAGGCGTAGAAGTCGGCGCCGCGCGTCTGGTGGACCCGCCGTCGGATGCCGGCGGTGTCGACGAAGCGCCACGTCTTCCCGCCGAGCTCGATCAGCTCGTCGACCGGGTCGCGGGTCGTGCCGGCGACATTGTCGACGACCACCCGGTCGGACCCGGCAAGCTTGTTGAGCAGGCTGGACTTGCCGACGTTGGGGCGGCCGATGAGCGCGACGCGACGCGGCCCGCCCGGCGCGTACGCGCCGTAGGCGGACACCGCGGGAAGCACCTCGAGCACAGCGTCGAGCGCGTCACCGCTTCCTCGGCCGTGCACGGCGGACACCGGCCACGGCTGGCCCAGGCCGAGGTTCCACAGTGCCGCGGCATCCGCCTCGCCACGCTCGTCGTCGACCTTGTTGGCGACGAGCACGACCGGCTTGCCGGACCGGCGGAGCAGCCGCACCACGGCCTCGTCGTCGTCGGTGGAGCCGACCGTCGCGTCGACGACGAACATGACGACATCGGCGAGGTCGATCGCGATCTCGGCCTGCTCGGCGACGCGCAGGTGGATCCCCGTCGCGTTGATCTCCCAGCCGCCGGTGTCGACGATCGTGAACCGCCGGCCACCCCACTCGGCCTCGTAGGACACCCGGTCGCGAGTGACACCGGGGACGTCCTCGACGACGGCTTCGCGTCGTCGCAGGATGCGGTTGACCAGGCTCGACTTGCCGACGTTGGGGCGGCCGACTACAGCCACGACCGGCAGCGGTCCCTCGCCGACCTCGTCTGCGGCATACGGCCCCTCTGCGGCAAGCAGCGCCTCGTCCTCGGCGCTGAGGTCGAAGTCGGCGAGGCCGGCGCGCAGGGCGCGCTCGACCGACGCGTCGTCGGGCCCTACATCGAATGCGGCCTCGCTGGCGGAGTCGCCAGCGAGGTCGGTGGTCGAGATCGGAGCGCCCTCGTCGGTGGGGCGGGCGGTCTCGTCAGTCACGGTGTCCTCGAATCAGTGAACGTCTGTTGACGCACCATTCTCCACCCGGGCGCGCTGCACATGTGACGCGAGCGCTTCGCGCAGCTGCTCGCTGGCCAGTCGCAGCCGGTCACGGCCGGGGGCCGACGTGTCGACGGCGAGCTGGAACGGCTCGCCGAAGTCGACAACGAGCCGCGAGCGCGGTGCAGGCCAGGAGTCCTTGGTCTTGCCCGGCACGCGAGTGCCCATGACGGCCACTGGGACGACCTGTGCCCCGGTGCGCAGGGCGATCCACGCAGCGCCTTGGTTGACCTGCTGGACGTCACCGTCGGAGCGGTTGCCCTCTGGGAAGATGCCGACCGCTCCCCCGCTCTCGAGCACCGCGGTCGCCGCCGCCAAGGCGGCTCGGTCGCCGACGGTGCGGTCGATAGGGATCTGGCCCACGTTCCGGATCGTCCAGCCCCAGAACCCGCTGAACGCCTCCTGCTTGACCAGGAAGCTGACCGGTCGGGGCGCCATGCCGAACACGAGCGGGCCGTCGAGGAACGCCGCGTGGTTGGCCACGAGGATCACGGGACCGGTCATCGGCACCCGCTCCGCGTGGCGGGCCCGGCCGGAGTAGAGCGTGCTGAAGAGGAACTTGCCGATCAGGCGGCCGATCCGGGCGCGGTTCGGGTGTGGGGCCGTGGCGTCGGTCATGCTCGTGCCGTCTCGACGATCTGCAGGACCGCGGCGACGGAGCCGTCGAAGTCGAGGTGGGAGGTGTCGAGGGTGGTCACACCGTCTGCGGCGACGGTGAACTCCGACACGGTGGAGTCGGCCTTGTCGCGGTCGACGATCTGGGAGCGGGTCGCCGCGACTGCCTCGTCGTGGGCGGCGCCGTACAGCTCCTTCGACCTGCGGGCCAGGCGGGCCTCCTCCGACGCGGTGAGCAGGATCCGCACCTGAGCGTCGGGAGCCACGACGGTCGTGATGTCGCGCCCCTCTGCCACGACGCCGCCATCAGTGCGTCCGGCATCGGCGATGAGGCGACGTTGCAGGACCCGCAGCGTCTCACGCACTGGGATGACCGTCGCGACGGCCGAGACGTTCGTCGAGATGCCGGTCTCACGGATCGCGGCGGTGACATCGGTGCCGCCGACCCTCACCGTCGGCACGTCGGGGTCCGTGCCGATCTCAAGGGGCAAGGTGCGCGCCGCTGCCGTGACCGCGTCCGGGTCCGTCAGGTCGACGCCCTCGTGCAGGCACCACCAGGTGAGCGCCCTGTACATGGCGCCGGTGTCGAGGAACCCAAACCCCAGCTTGCGCGCCACCTCCTTCGAGACACTCGACTTGCCCGACCCGGAAGGACCGTCGATGGCGACGACGAATCCGGACAAGCTCTCATCAGGGGTCTGCGACATGCGCCCGAGGATAGTGCCTCGCACCCACCGCGCCGGGACCCGCCCGTAGGCCGGATCGGCCCGACCCGCAGCGCAGTCGCACTCAGTCGTGCACGCGCCAGCCGAGCCGCTCGAGCTCAGTCCGAAGCGGCTCGACCGACGCCGGCACGACGGAGATCTCGGCGATGCCGACGGCCTGCCCGAGACCATGCTCCAGGTGCAGGTCCTCGAGGTTGATCCCCGCCTCACCGACGTCGGTGAGCAGGCGGGCCAGCGACCCGGGCACGTCGGGCACGACCACGGACACGACCTCGTATGCCGCCGGGGCGCTACCGTGCTTGCCCGGGATCCGCGCGTGGCCGAGGTTGCCGGCCTCCAGGACGCGGCTGAGGGTCCCGAACGACCCCTCGCCGTCGTCGTCGACGAGCCTGTCGAGTGCTGCGACGATGTCGTCGACCTGCTCGCGCACATGGCGCATCACGTCCCTCACCGCAGGCGCGTTGCCCGCCAGGATCTGCGTCCAGAGCCTCGGGTCGCTGGCGGCGATACGCGTCACGTCGCGCAGGCCTTGCCCGGCGAGACCCACCGCCGACTCGGGCAGCTCGCGCAGGCAGCCTGCGACGATGCTCGCGGCCAGCTGCGGGACGTGTGACACCGCCGCGACGGCCTCGTCGTGCTCGTGGGCCGGCATGACGCGGACGGCCGATCCCACAGCGGTAGCCATCGCACGCACCTGCCGGACGGCGGTCTCGGTCGAGCCGGGGTGTGGTACGACCACCCAGGCGCGGCCGTCGAAGAGGTCGGCCCGGGCGGCTGCGGGCCCGGACCGCTCGCGACCCGCCATCGGGTGCGAACCGACGTAGCGCGATGCGTCGACGCCTGAGGCGAGGACGCGGTCGAGCACGGACTCCTTCACTGAGGCGACATCGGTGACGACCGCCTCAGGCCAGCGGGCGAGGGCCGCGACGACGACATCCGCGGCGACGTCGGGAGGTGCCGCCACGACCACGACATCGGGGGTCGGGGTCGCGTCGTCCGCGATCTCGCCCGCCCGTAGGTCCCGAGCCAGCCGGACGGCTGTCGGGGACGGGTCCTCCAGAGAGACCTGAAATCCGTTGGCGGACAACGCGATTCCGAGGCTGGCGCCGATCAGTCCGGTGCCGATGATACGGACGTGCGTGGTCACCGGCTCAGCGTAGCGAGGCGGTGGGTGATCCTGCGCAGTCGCGCCCGCTTCGGATCACAGGCCGGCGGCCTTGTAGAGCGCGCCGATCTCGGCTTTGTTGAGGCGGCGCATCCGCCCCGACTTGAGGTCTGCCAGGCGGATCGGGCCCACCTCCGTGCGCACCAGCTCCAGCACGGGGTGCCCGACCGCTTCGAGCATGCGGCGGACCACGTGCTTGCGCCCCTCGTGAAGCACCACCTCGACCATCGCCTTGCCCGGCTGGTGGTCGACGATGCGGAACGAGTCGACGCTCACGGATCCATCCTCGAGCTCGACGCCCTCACGCAGCCGCTTGCCGACATCCCGGTTGACCGGGCCGCGGATCGTTGCGATGTACGTCTTGAGGACTCCGTATGCCGGGTGCTGCAGGCGGTGCGCGAGGTCGCCGTCGTTCGTGAGCAGTAGCAGCCCCTCGGTGTCGGCATCGAGACGACCGACGTGGAACAGGCGCTCCTCACGGTTGCCGACATAGTCGGCGAGCGAGATGCGGCCGAGCTCGTCGTTCATCGTGGTGACGACACCCTTGGGCTTGTTGAAGGCGAGGTAGACGCGGTCCTCGTCGAGGTTCACGCGCACCCCGTCCACGTGCACGACCGCGCTCTTGGGGTCGACCCGGACGCCGAGCTCGGTGACCACCTGCCCGTCGACCTCTACGCGGCCCTGTTCGATGAGGTTCTCGCAGACGCGCCGGGAGCCCACCCCGGCCGCGGCCATGAGCTTCTGGAGGCGCACGCCATCCGGGTCGTGTACGTCGACAGGCACGGCCTCCCGCCGCGGCGGGAGCTTGGTCGGCTGGCTCGCCTTGGTCGAGCCAGCGAAGCGCGGCCCTGCGCTCTTGCGCGCCGAAGCCTTGCCAGAGCCTGCGGCCTTCTTGCTCGCTTTGGGTCGGCCTGCGCCTGCGGCCCTCTTACGAGGCTGACGTGGCGAGCGCGAGTACTCACTCATACGAGGTCACCATCCTTGGAGAGCCGAGGGGCCGGCGTTGCCTGGACCCAGCGCAGCGAGCTGGGTCCCACGCTCTGCGTGGGAGGAACGAGCGAGCGGAGCGGAGGCGCCATCGAGCATCTCTCATGCGTGTCCTTCCTCGATGAGCTCGTCGATGACATCGACGTCGGGCAGGTACGGGGCGAGGGCGGGAAGGTCGTCGAGGGACGCCAGGCCCATCCGCTGCAGGAAGTAGGGGGTCGTGCGATAGAGCACCGCGCCGCTCTCCCCGACATCGTCGAGCTCCTCGATCAGGCCGCGCGACAGCAGCGTCCGCACGACCCCGTCCACGTTGACGCCGCGGACCGCGCTGACTCGCGAGCGGGACACCGGCTGCCGGTAGGCGATGACCGCGAGTGTCTCGAGCGAGGCCTGCGTGAGCTTGGCCTGCTGGCCGTCGAGGACGAACTTCTCCACGACGGGGGCGTAGTCGGCCCGGCTGTAGACGCGCCAGCCACCCGCGACGCTGCGCAAGGTGAACCCACGCTGCTGGGCGGCATACTCCTGCTCCAGCTCGTGCAGGTGCGCGCGGACGTCCTCGACCGGCAGTTCCAGCGCCGACGCGAGCGACACCTCGTTGATCGGCTCGTCGACGACCATGAGGACCGCCTCGAGGGCGGACTTGGCCCCGCCCGGGAACTCGTTGATGTCGAAGGCGATCTGTTCGTCGGCACCCGCGGCGGTGTCGAGCTCGTCAGGCTCGGTCACCGCGCCGGGCCCCTGCGCCGACTGGTCACTCATCGTCTGCTCCTGTCCGTGGGGTGTCTCCACCCGTCGTGCTGTCGTGCTCCTGCTCCGCCAAGACGTCGTCCGGCCCGGTACCAGCCTCGCGCGTCTCGCCGTCCTCGTCGAACTCGTCGAACTCGTCCTCGATCGAGACGTCACCCTCGTCCGTGCCGGTCCAGCGGATGTCGAGCTCACCGAGAGCCTCGGCCTGCTCGAAGGCGATCGCAGACTCCTTGAACAGCTCGAGCAGCGCCAGGAAGCGCGCCACGATGACCAGCGTGGTGTCCGCGTCGGCGACCAGGCTGCGGAAGGAGACTTGCCCGCGGGCCCGAAGGCGGTTGACGATGATCGCGGCCTGCTCGCGAACGCTGACCTGAGGCGCGTGCAGGTGCTCCAGGCCCACGGTCGGCGGCGCCTTGGGCGTCATCGCGCGGGCGGCGATCTTGGCGAACTGTTCCGGGGTGACCGCGATGACCAGCTCCGGCAACAGGCTGGTGAACTCAGGGTCGAGCCCCGCCAGGCGCGGCGTGATGCGCCCGGCGGTCGCCATCTGCTGCCGGAAGATGGCCGCGACCTCCTTGTACGCGCGGTACTGCAGGAGCCGCGCGAAGAGCAGGTCGCGGGCCTCGATGAGGGCGAGGTCCTCGTCGTCCTGCGGACCCGACTGCGGCAGCAGGCGAGCGGCCTTGAGGTCGAGCAGGGTCGCCGCGATGAGCAGGAACTCCGAGGCTTGGCCGAGATCCCACTCGCTCTGCGCTGCCTGCGCGGCCTTGATGTGCGCGATGAACTCGTCGGTCACGCGCGCGAGGGCGACTTCGGTGATGTCCAGCTTGTGCTTGCTGATCAGGCCGAGAAGCAGCTCGAACGGGCCGGAGAACACGTCGAGGTGCACCTCGAACGGTGCCGCGGCCCTTCGGGTGATGACACCACCTGGCGTCAGCTCCTCGCCGGCACCGCCAAGGCTCCTCGGCTGCGCCGGGGCGTCGGGGGGCACGGCAGACGTGTCGGGGTCGACCGCCCCGCGGCCGACGGTGTCCTGCTCGGTCATCACGCCACGGCGGTCAGGCGGCACCGCCGCGCGCGATGAGCTCGCGCGCGAGCTGGCGGTAGGCGTTCGCGCCGGAGTGGTCGGAGGAGTAGGTCGTGATCGGCTCGGCAGCCAGGGTGGCGTCGGGGAACTTCACGGTGCGGTTGATCACCGTGTGGAACACCTG
The DNA here is from genome assembly GCF_053603855.1 of Monashia sp. NPDC004114. Lineage (NCBI taxonomy): Bacteria > Bacillati > Actinomycetota > Actinomycetes > Micrococcales > Intrasporangiaceae > Intrasporangium > Monashia sp. NPDC004114. Next base: position 72,363 of record NZ_JBSGGK010000002.1, read on the forward strand.
GTCGCCGAAGTGGTCGACGACGGACTTCACGACCTCCCGGCTGTGCAGCGTGCGCGGGTCGTACATCGTGGCAAGGATGCCGTCGAGGCGCAGTCTCGGGTTGAGCCGGTCGGTGATCTTGTCGATGGTGTCGATGAGCAGGGCGACCCCGCGCATGGCGAAGAACTCGCACTCGAGCGGGATGACCACGCCGTGCGAGGCGGTCAGGGCGTTGACGGTGAGCAGGCCGAGCGACGGCTGGCAGTCGATGAGGACGACGTCGTAGTCGTCGACCACGGGACGGAGCACCCGGGCAAGCACCTGCTCGCGCGCCACCTCGCCCACCAGCTGCACCTCGGCCGCAGACAGGTCGATGTTCGCCGGGACGAGGTCGAGGTTGGGGGTGCGCGTCTGCTGGATGATCTCGTGGATCTCGTGGCCCCGCTCGATGAGCAGGTTGTAGATCGTGAGGTCGAGCTCCTGTGCGTTGATCCCGAGTCCGACGGACAGCGCGCCTTGTGGATCGAAGTCGAGGACGAGCACCTTGCGCCCGAGCTCGGCAAGCGCGGCACCGAGGTTGATCGTCGTCGTCGTCTTGCCGACGCCGCCCTTCTGGTTGCACATCGCGATGATCCGCGCGGGCCCGTGACTGGTCAGCGGCGGTGGCTGCGGGAAGTCCGGCAGGGGCCGGCCGGTGGGGCCGATCTCGCCGGCGACGAAGGTCTCGGTCTCGGGCAGATGGTTCGAGGAGGGGGTGGAACGTGCCGTGCTGGGCGTCACGACGTGCTCGGACGGCACGGACTGCATAGTGTCGTGTGACTCCTCGTTCACCGTGGGTTCCACTCCGCTCGGCCTGGTGCCGAGAGGCTGCGGTCAGCCTCTCGCTGATCACGAGTGACCCTATCAGCGGGCACGTGGGTGAGCGCCCGCATAGACCTCGCGGAGTCGGTGCACGGACACCATGGTGTAGATCTGGGTGGTGGTCACGGAGGCGTGACCGAGCAGCTCCTGGACCACCCGGACATCGGCGCCCCCGTCGAGCAGATGGGTGGCGAAGGAATGACGCAGGGTGTGCGGCGACACGTGCTCGGTAAGGCCCGCTCGGGACCCGGCTCGCTGGATGACCGCCCACGCCGACTGGCGTGACAGCCGCTGCCCGCGCTGGTTGAGAAACAGCGCGGGACCCCCCGATCCGTGCGTGGCCAGGGCTGGTCGGCCCCTGACCAGGTATGCCGTGACAGCCTCCACCGCGTAGCGCCCGACCGGGACGATGCGTTCCTTCTGGCCCTTGCCGCGCAGCCGGACGGTGCCGACACGGCCGCTCGGCCCGCCGTCCTCCGCCGGTGTGCCGGACCCCTGGTCCGCCTCTCCCGTGTCGATGTCGTCGACGTCGAGGCCCACGGCCTCGCTGATCCGCGCGCCGGCCCCATAGAGGATCTCGAGAAGCGCACGGTCGCGAAGCGACTCGGGCGTGTCGCCGAGCGACGAGGCGGCGAGGAGGCGCTCGACCGCCTCGACGGGGATGGCCTTGGGCAGGCGGCTCGGCGGCTTCGGCGGCGCCACGTTGGCCGCCGGGTCGCCCTGTACGTCCCCCTCCAGAGCCAGGAAGCGATGGAAGCCCCGCACCGCGACGAGGGTCCGCGCCGCTGAGGAGGCCGCGAGCCCGCGCTCTCGCAGCGAGGCCAGGAAGTCGGTGACGTCGGCCTCGGTGACCCGGCCGGGGTCGTCGATCCCCCGCTCGGCGAGGAATGCGCAGTACGCCCGAAGGTCTCGGCCATACGACTTCAGCGTGTTGTCGGACGCGCCCTTCTCGACCCGCACGTGGTCGAGCCAGCCGCGGACATCCCGCTCCAGGCGCGTGGACGTGCGCGTCGGAGACTGGATGGCCTCGGCGCTCGACGTGGCATCCGTCGTGGCCGCTGACGGACCCACCGTGACGTCCTCGGTCAGGACAGCGCCTCCTCGAGCGAGATCGAGTCCATCCCGTGCGCCTCGGCGACGCCCGCGTAGGTGACATGGCCGTCGTAGGTGTTGAGACCGAGCCCGAGGGCGCGGTCTGCGCGCAGCGCGTCGCGCCAGCCCCGGTTGGCCAGCTCCACGGCATACGGCAGCGTGACGTTGGTCAGCGCGTAGGTGCTCGTGTGCGGCACCGCGCCGGGCATGTTCGCGACGCAGTAGAAGACGGAGTTGTGGACCATGTAGGTGGGGTCCGCGTGAGTCGTCGGGCGCGAGTCCTCGAAGCAGCCGCCCTGGTCGATCGCGATGTCGACCAGCACCGATCCCGGCTTCATCCGGGAGACCTGCTCGTTGGTGATGAGCTTGGGAGCCTTGGCGCCGGGGACGAGCACGGCCCCGATGACCATGTCGGCGTCGGAGATGGCACGCTCGATCTCGTAGGCGTTGGACGCGACCGTCTGGCAGTGGCCCTGGTAGACGAAGTCGGCGTGGCGCAGCTTGCTGATGTCGCGGTCCAGCAGAAGCACCTCGGCCTGCATGCCGAGCGCTATCGCGGCGGCGTTCATCCCGGAGACACCGGCCCCGATGACGACGACCTTGGCGGCGTACACCCCGCTGACACCACCCATGAGGACACCTCGCCCACCTTCCGCCCGCAGCAGCGCCTGGGAGCCGACCTGTGGCGCAAGGCGTCCGGCGACCTCGGACATCGGGGCGAGCAGCGGCAGGCTGCGGTCGGGCAGCTCGACGGTCTCGTAGGCGATCCCGGTGACCTTGCGCTTGACGAGCTCCTCGGTGAGCGGCCGGTCCGCAGCCAGGTGAAGGTAGGTGAAGAGGGTCTGTCCTTCGCGCATCCGGCTGTACTCGGACGCGATCGGCTCCTTCACCTTGAGGATGAGATCGCCCGTGTCCCAGACCTCGTCGGCTCCGTCGAGGACCTTGGCGCCGGCGGCTTCGTAGTCCTCGTTGAGGATCGACGAACCGACTCCTGCGTCACGCTCGACGAACACGTCGTGCCCTTGCCGGCCCAGCTCGTGGACCCCGGCGGGTGTGATGGCCACGCGGTACTCGTGGTTCTTGACCTCGCGTGGGATGCCGACCTTCATGCTGTTGCACTTCCTTTCGGACTGACCACCACCCCGGCGCCGTTGCCGTGGCTCGGGCGCCCCGTCAAGGGGCTGCCAGGCCACTGTAACCGCGGCCCCGGCACCGTCAGGACGGGCCTGCGAAACGCAGTCCTGCACAGGTGCCCGACGACATCGTTCGTCATCCACAGGCGTGCGCTGATCAGCGTGTCGCGGCCCCTGGGCGTGCCATCGTGTCCCCATGCATCCGGTCCTCGTCGAAGTGCTCGGGGTGACCATCGGCACCCACGAGTTCTTCGTCGCGCTCGGCCTGTCCGTCGCGATCCTCGTGTTCCGGGCCGAGATGCGACGGCGCGGCATGGTCGACCAGCGGCTGTGGGCCGTCGTCGCCGTGGCGCTCGCCTGGGGTGGGGTGTTCATGTATGCCGGCACCTGGTTCCAGCACCTCGACCCGTCGAAGAACGCCGGCTTCGTCGAGCAGTTCCTCTACGGCAACCGGAGCATCCTCGGTGGGCTCGTCGGGGCATATGCCGGAGCCCTCGTCGGCAAACGGATCACCGGTTACCGCGGTCGCACGGGCGCCCTGTTCGCCCCCGCCGTAGCCGCCGGGATGGCGATCGGGCGGATCGGCTGCCTCCTGACCGAGGCTCCGGGCACGCCAACGGGACATGCGTGGGGCATCGTCCTCGACCCGGACGCCGCGGCTCGCACCGGGGCCGCGGCAAACGTTCCGCTCCACCCGTCCTACGGCTACGAGATCGCCTTCCACGTCGTCGCGCTCGTGGTGCTGATTGCGTGCCGGGACCGACTCGCCGACCCTGCGGGCCTGTTCACCGTCTACATCGCGGCCTACGCGGCGTTCCGGTTCCTCGTCGAGTTCGTCCGCGACAACGACGTCGCGTGGCTGGGTCTGACCCGGCCGCAGCTGTTCCTTGCCGTCCTCGGGCCGTTCGCCGTGTGGCGTGCGGCCGTCGTGCTGTCCGCGCCGCGCCCGGCGCCCGTCCTGCAGGAGACCGCGTGAGCCGAACCACGCCCGCCACCGGCACGCCCGCCGCCACCTCCGCACCGACCGGACCCGGCCGGGGTCTTCGCGGCGACCGGATCCACCGCTATGTCAACGCGTTCTGCCCGCGATGCCATGACGAGCACCCGGACCGCGACCTCGCCGAGGTGCCGCGACTCAGCGGATGGCTCGCCGAGCGAGACGGGTGCATCTGGCTCGAGCGAGGCTGTCGGGAACACGGCTTGGTGCGCACGCTCTATGACGAGTCACCCGAGATTCTGCGCTATCTCGAGCAGTGGACCGCACCGACCAAGTCGCATGTGCCGGACCGCGTCGGCAACTTCCTGCCTGCTCCTGAGGCCTACGCCTACGGCCTGCCTGCCATGCAGACTCAGCACACCTGCATCCTGCTCGAGGACGTCACCGAGCACTGCAACCTGCGCTGCCCGACGTGCTTCACCGACTCGGCGCCCACCCTGCGGGGTGTGGCTCCGGTGAAGGACGTGCTGGCCAACGTCGACGCCCGCATCGCGCGCGAGGACGGCCGGCTCGACGTGCTCATGCTGTCCGGCGGGGAGCCAACCCTTCACCCGCGCTTCGGCGAGCTGCTCGACGCCCTCGTGTCGCGCCCGATCGTGCGGATCCTCGTCAACACCAACGGCATCACGATCGCCAAGGACGACGCGCTGCTCGACCTGCTTCGGCAGCACCGTGAGCGCGTCGAGGTCTACCTCCAGTACGACGGCGACAGCGCCGAGGCGTCCCGGCACCATCGCGGCGCCGACCTGCGACGGTTCAAGGACCTCGCGATCGAGCGGCTGTCTGCCGCCGAGGTGTTCACAACGCTGACGATGACCGCTGCTCTCGGCGTCAACGACCGCGAGATCGGACAGGTCGTTCTCCGGGCTCTCCACACGCCGTATGTCGGTGGCGTGTCCATCCAGCCGCAGTTCGGCAGCGGCCGTAGCGGGCCGATCGACCCGGTCGACCGCCTGACCCACACCGGAGTCCTGGCCCGTCTGGAGGAGCAGACGGGCGGGCTCGTCTCGTGGCGCGACCTGACGGCGCTGCCCTGCTCACATCCGCACTGCGCGTCGGTCGGGTACCTGCTGCGCGGCGACAGCGGCGACTGGACCTCCCTGACCCGCGCCGTCGGCCATGACCGGCTCCTGGAATGGCTCGACCTGGCTCCCGACGTGCTTGCCAACCGCGTCGTCGACCAGGCGATCCCGTCGGAGCTGCGCGCAGTCGTCAAGGAGTCGGTCCTCGGGCTCCTCTCGGAGCAGTCGTCGCTGTCCCACCCGCAGGTCGGCGATCTGTGGCGGGGCATCTGCCAGAACTGCGACCTCGGCGTCGGCACCCTGGCCACGCTGGCCGGCTCTGGCCTCCCCGGCGGGGCCAAGCGCCTGCGCCGGCTCCTTGCCGAGCGGGTCGTGCGGGTCACCGTCAAGCCGTTCATGGACCTCTCGACGATGATCGAGGAGCGCCTGACGCAGTGCTGCGTCCATGTCGGCACGCGCGGCCCCGACGGCGCCGACCAGTGCGCGCCCTTCTGTGCCGTCCAGGCGTGGCCGACACTGGCGCGCCAGCGGATGTCCTCCACGACCGGTCAGGAGCTCCCGATGATCGCCGTCGGTTCGGCCCGCGGGAGGCTGAGATGAGCATCCCTCCGCCGAACTACCCGCCTCCTCCCCCGCCTTCTTCCCCACCTCCTCCCCCTGAACCGGAGCCGCCGCGGTATCGGCGCCTCATGGGCGCCGGCATCGGCGTTGCCTTCGTGATCGTGCTCGTCGGCGGTGGCCTCCAGCTGTCCAACGGGGTCTCCCTGGTCATCAGCGGGATGGTGCTGGCCGTGGTCGGATCGACGCTCGCCATGTTCAGCCCGCGCTTCCGGCCGTATGCCGTGGGCTTCCTCATCGCCGTAGGGCTGGTGATCATCGTGGTCGGTGGGGCCTGCATCGGGCTGATCGCGACGCTGTCGTCCCAGGGTGCCTGACATGCCGGCCCGCGACTGGAGCGATCCGAGCGATCACGCCGAGGCTCCCGGTGCGACCGATCGTGCGCTCGACCTGACACCGACGCCACCAGGGCCCGTGCCTGCCCCGTCGGCGAGCCCGGCGGCACACGATCCGCTTCGGCTGTGCATCTTCGCCACCGTGGCGCTGCTCGCCTGGCTCGCCGGACCATGGGCCCTGGCGTTCTTCGCCGGGCTCGGCTTCGTGGGGTACTGGCGGGCGCGGCGGGCCGGGCTGCTCCGGTCGCGCTGCCTCCTCGGAGACACCCGGCTGGTCCTGCTCTACCTCGGGGTCCTGACCGTGGTCGCAGTCGCTTCGATCCTTCGGCAGCTGACCGGCTGAGCGCCCCGAACTCCGCGTAGGTTTGGCACGCACCGACGAAGGAGAGGCCCCCTGATGAAGCTCTACGCCGACCTGCCGGTCCGCCGGACCCGCCAGCTCGTCGCGGACATCCTCGTCCTGCTGTGGGTCGCCCTGTGGGTCTGGCTGGGGCGGCAGGTCCACAACCTCGTGCTCACCTTGCAGACCCCTGCCAGCTCCATCACCCATGCGGGTCAGTCCGTCAACGGAGCCTTCACCGGAGCGGGTGACCAGGCGGGCAGGCTCCCCCTCGTCGGCCAAAGCCTCGAGCAGTGGCTCGACAAGGCCGCCGGGGCCGGCACCACGCTGTCCGACGCCGGCACCTCCATGTCCGACACCGTCGGCAAGCTGGCGCTCGTCCTGGGTCTGATCACCGCGCTGGTCCCGATCGTCTCGGTGGCGTGGGTCTGGCTGTGGATGCGGATCAGCTTCGTGCGGGAGGCCTCCAGTGCCCAGCGGTTCATCGACGCCCGCGAGGACCTCGACCTGTTTGCGCTGCGCGCCATGGCCACCCAGCCGATGAAGGCACTCGCGCAGATCAGCGACGACCCGGCCGGAGCCTGGCGCCGGCAGGACCAGGAGGTCATCCGCCGCCTGGCGGTGCTCGAGCTCCGGGAGCAGGGCCTGCGCCCGCCACGGCTGCGCGACCCGCAGCCGCGCTGACGGCTCGCGTTGCGCGCGTAGGGCGGGCCGGCGGCGACCATGCTGCCGGCGACGACGCCGACCGGCGCCAGACCCGCGCTCAGCCGATGCGGGTCACCTGCGGGACGAGGTCGCCCGCCGGCGGCATCCACGAGTCGGGCCGGGCCGGCACCTGCTCACCCGAGCGGATGTCCTTGACCTCGTCGCCCGCGTCGCTCGCACCCGGGAACCAGACATACGGGATGCCGCGACGCTCTGCATACCTGATCTGCTTGCCGAACCTCGCTGCCGACGGAGCGACCTCACATGCGATCCCACGCGCGCGCAGCGCCGTCGCCACTCCCACGGCCTGCTCGCGCGAGTCGTCGTCCTTGAGTGCGACGAGCACGGCAGCCGGGGTCGAGCGCGATGCAGTGACCAGGCCGCGGCCGATGAGCAGGCCGAGGATCCGGGTGACCCCGATCGAGATCCCCACCCCCGGGTAGGTGTTCCTCCCGTCGGACGCGAGCGCGTCGTACCGCCCACCCGAGCAGAACGAGCCCCAGTCCTCGTGCCCGATGAACTGCGTCTCGTACACCGTGCCGGTGTAGTAGTCGAGCCCGCGAGCGATTCGCAGGTCCGCGACGACCTTGCCCGGAGCGTGCGTCATCGCCGTGCAGATGACCGCCTGCAGCGACTCGAGGCCCTCGTCGAGCAGCGGGTGCTGCACGCCGAGCGCTCGGACCTGCTCGACGAAGCCGAGGTCCGCGGAACGGATGGAGGCCAGGGCCAGGCACTGGTCGGCCTGCTCGGACGTGGCACCCGACTCCACGAGCAGGGTCTTGACCTTCTCGGGACCGATCTTGTCGAGCTTGTCGACGATCCGCAGAGTGCCGATGACGTCGGTGAGCCCGATGCCCTGGTAGAAGCCGTTCGGGATCTTGCGGTTGTTGACCTGGATGACGAAGTCGCCGACGGGGAACCTGCTGAACACGTCGGCGATGACCAGGGGCATCTCTGCCTCGAAGTGCGGCGAGAGCTCGCCTACGTCCACGACGTCGATGTCGGCCTGGGTGAACTCCCGATAGCGACCCTCCTGCGGGCGCTCACCCCGCCACGCCTTCTGGATCTGGTAGCGCCGGAACGGGAACGCCAGCTTTCCGGCGTTCTCCAGGACATAGCGCGCGAACGGCACTGTCATGTCGAAGTGCAGGCCCCAGCGCGCGTCGTCCTCGGAGCCACCTGCCAGCCGGGACACCGTGTAGATCTCCTTGTCGGTGTCCTCGCCCTGCGCGCTGAGTCGATCGATCGGCTCGATCGAACGAGTCTCGACGGAGGCGAAACCATGCAGCTCGAAAGTCTCACGAATGACGTCGAGGAAGCGCTGCTCGACGATCCGGTCGTTCGGGAGGTACTCGGGAAAGCCGCTGATCGGCGTGACCTTGGCGGCCGTACGGGGCGTGCTCACGACGGCAAGTCTCTCAGGTAGGGGTTGGTCGCGCGCTCGTGGGCCATCGTCGTGGCGTGGTAGTGCCCAGGCAGCACCAGGGTGGAATCGGGCAGCGGCAGAACCACGTCGCGCAGGCTGCGCTGCATGGCCTCGGGATCTCCGCCCGGAAGGTCGGTGCGCCCGATGGACCCCGCGAACAGCACGTCGCCAGTGACCATGGTCCGGTCGACGTCGACCTGCTCGCGGACGCCGTCGGGCACGTCGTCGATGCCAAACATGACCGACCCCTCGGTGTGGCCGGGAGCATGCAGGACCTCGAAGTCGAGCCCGGCCAGCGAGAGTCGTACGCGGTCCTTGATCTCGACGACGTTGCTCGGCTCGGTCCAGGTGGCCCTCGCGCCGAACTGCTGCTCGAACATCGCCAGCAGCCCCGGGTTGCTCCGGCCCAGCAGGTCGGTGAGGCGGTAGCGGTCGTCGGCGTGGATGTATGCCGCAGTGTCCGCTCCGCACACCGGCGTGACGGAGTACACGTGGTCGATGTGGCCATGGGTGAGCAACACCGCGGCGGGGCGCAGCCGGTGCTCCGTCAGGACCTCGCGCAGGTGCTCCTCGACGCCGACCCCAGGGTCGACGACGACGCATTCCTGCCCCGAGCTGGTGGCGATGACATAACAGTTGGTGTCGAAGGCTCGAGCCGGGAACGCGATCGTCAGCACCCTCGGAGCCTAGCCACGGCAGGCCAGGGTGGCACCGGCATACGGGACGCGCTGTGACGGCCTCCGGCGCACCAGCGCTGGGGCCTCGGACTCGCGACATGTACATCGGGACGACAGAAGGTGACGTAGCTGCGTGTATCTGCGGTAAATGCGTCGGTCCCGGAGCAGTTGTCATGCAGTCGTGACCCGTCCGCCTGCGCCTGCACAGGAGCAGTTCCCTAAAATGACCGAACGCCCCCGGGGAGCACCGCCTCGGGCCCGTTCGAGGAGAAGTTCGTGACCAAAGAGCAGGAACGCGCTCGCGCGCGCCGCCGCTACGAAGAGCACCAGAAGACCCAGAAGCCGCCCGTCAGCGACGCGACGCGCGACAAGCAGGTCTTCGGGGTGATCCTCGCGGTCCTTCTCGTCATCGCCGCCGTCATCGTCGTGCCCAAGCTGATCGGCGGCTCGGACAACGGCACCCCCGCTGCCGGCGAGGCCACAACCCCGGCGACGTCCGCGACGACGACGTCTCCCACGACGAACGCGGCGGGCCTCAAGGAGGGCCAGAAGCTCGCGGCCGGGTGCACCACACCGCCTGCGCTCCAGGCCAAGCCGAAGCAGTTCACCGAGGTCCCCAGCAAGGCGACCGCTGCGGGCAAGACCTTCGTCGCGACCGTCAAGACGACCTGTGGCGACATCACGTTCGAGCTCGACGGCACCAAGGCGCCCCAGACGGTCGCATCCTTCCTCAACCTCGCCAAGAACGGCTACTGGGCCCCGAGCCCCTGCCACCGCGTCACGACCGAGGGCATCTACGTGCTTCAGTGCGGCGACCCCACCGGCACCGGCTCCGGCGGGCCTGGCTACACGTTCGGCATCGAGAACGCGCCCAAGGACGGCAAGTACCCCACGGGTTCCCTCGCCATGGCGCGCACCAGCGACCCGAACAGCAACGGCGGCCAGTTCTTCATCACGTACAAGGAAACCCAGTTGCCGACCGACGGTGGTGGCTACACGATCTTCGGGAAGGTGACCAAGGGCCTCGACATCGTTGAGAAGATCGCAGCGAACAAGGCCCTGCCGCCGAGCCCGCAGGACGGAACCCCCGTGTCCCCGATCAGCATCCTCAGCGTCAGCGTGACGGAGAAGAAGGCATGACCGACAACATCCACTCGCACCCGACCATGTCAGAGGATGCGCCGCCACCCATGGATGCCGCTGCGGAGACGGCCTCCGACACCGCGGAGACGACCCCCGCTGACCCGGTGACGGCTGATCCGGCTGATTCGGCTGATTCGGCGGACGAGGCACCAGCCCCTGCAGTGGCCCCGGTCGCACCCCAGGTTGAGGAGCAGGTTGAACCGGCCGCTGCCGAGCTCGACGACGTGATGGCTTCGGTCGAGTCGACCGAGGGTGGCGGCGCTGCTGGAAAGGCCACCGAGCCGGAGGCAGCAGCCGACGCCGAGGCGGCAGCCGACACCGAGGCGGCAGCCGAGCCCGAGGCGGCAGCCGAGCCCGAGGCGGCAGCCGAGCCCGAGGCGGCAGCCGAGCCCGAGGCGGCAGCCGACACCGAGGCGGCAGCCGACACCGAGGCCACCCCCGAGCCCGAGGCGGCAGCGCCGGTGCCGTCGCCTGCGGACTTCGCGATCCCCAAGCCGAGCGCCATTCCGACGCCGGCCGCGCTGGCCAAGGCCGCGCCGCACCCGGCGGTCCCCGCACCACCCGCACCCACCGTCAGCGACCATTCGGTGTCGGCCGCGTTCGGGCGGGTTGCCGACGACGGCACCGTGTTCGTGAGCACCAAGGAAGGCGAGCACGAGGTCGGCTCCTACCCGGGTGCGACACCGGACGAGGCGCTGAACTACTTCGCCCGCAAGTACGACGAGCTCTTCGCCTCCGCGGTTCTGCTCGAACAGCGCCTCGCCCAGCCGGAGGTGCCCTCCAAGGATGTCGCCGAGGGACTGAAGACCCTCGCGGCCCAGGTCAAGGATGCCTCCGTCGTCGGTGACCTCGACGCCCTGGCGGCCAAGCTCGACGAGATCCAGTCGGGCATCGCGCACAAGCGAACCGTGGAGCAGCAGCACCGAGCCGAAGCCCGAGCCGCAGCGACCGTCGAGCGCGAGAGGATCGTGGCCGAGGCAGAGTCGATCGCCGCCCAGCCGGAGAACCGCATCCAGTGGAAGACCAGCGGCGCCCGGATGCGCGAGCTGCTCGACGAGTGGAAGGCCCACCAGCGCGCGGCCACCCGTCTCGACCGCGAGACGGAGTCCGCCCTGTGGCAGCGCTTCAGCGCTGCTCGGAACAGCTTCGACAAGGCGCGTCGCAGCCACTTCGCCGGCCTCGACGCGGCGCACGCCGACGCCAAGGCCACCAAGGAGCGGCTCGTCCGTGAGGCGGAGGGGCTCGCCACGAGCACGGACTGGGCGGCCACCGCGGGCGCGTTCAAGCGCCTCATGGACGAGTGGCGTCGCGCGGGCCGAGCCAGCCGCACCGACGATGACCGCCTCTGGGCGCGCTTCAAGGCGGCACAGGACTCGTTCTTCGCGGCCAAGGACGAGGTCGTCGCAGCCGAGGAAGAGCAGTTCCGGGGCAACCTCGAGGCCAAGGAGGCCCTGCTCGTCGAGGCCGAGGCGATCCTGCCGGTCACCGACCTGGAGAAGGCCAAGGCTCAGCTGCGCGTCATCCAGGACAAGTGGGACGCGGCCGGCAAGGTGCCCCGCGCCGACATGGACCGCATCGAGAAGGCCATTCGCCGCGTCGAGCAGACCGTGCGCGACGCCGAGGACCGCAAGTGGCGCTCGACGAATCCCGAGGTCGCGGCGCGTGCCCGCGGCATGGTGGACCAGCTCGAGCGCGCTGTCGCCGAGCTCAAGGCGGACCTGTCCCGAGCCGAGGCGTCGGGCAACGCCGCCCAGATCCGCAAGGCCCGGGAGGCACTCGACGCGCGACAGGCCTGGCTGGACCAGGCCCGTGCCGGCGTCGCCGAGTTCGGCGGCTGACTGACCCGTCGAGTGGCCGCGTCGTCACACCCGTACCGCCTGAAGGACACCCTTCATCGTGGCGCGTGTGACGACGCGGCCACTCGACGTTGAGGCTCAGTTGGTCGACTTGCCGCCGTTGACGCGGTAGACGTCGAAGACGCCGTCGATCTTGCGCACCGCCTTGATGACGTGGTCGAGATGTGCCGGGTCACCCATCTCGAACGTGAAGCGCGAGAGCGCCACGCGGTCGCGCGACGTCTGCACCGAGGCCGAGAGGATGTTGACGTGCTGGTCCGACAGGACTCGCGTCACGTCGGACAGCAGCCGGTTGCGGTCGAGCGCCTCCACCTGGAGCTGGACGAGGAAGACGCTCGCCGAGCTCGGCGCCCACTCGACGTCGATGAGTCGCTCCGGGTTGGCGGTCAGCTGCGCGGCGTTGGTGCAGTCCACGCGGTGCACTGACACGCCGCTACCCCGGGTGACGAAGCCGATGATCGGGTCGCCCGGCACGGGCGTGCAGCACTTGGCCAGCTTGACCCAGACGTCCGCGGTGCCGACGACCACGACACCCGGGTCGCCACCGCGGCGACGACGGTTCGCCGCGCGCGTCGGGACGGTGGCCTCGGCGAGGTCCTCGGTGGCACCCTCGACGCCGCCCATGGAGGCGACGACCTTGCTGACGACGTGCTGCGCGGAGACGTGTCCCTCGCCGACTGCGGCATACAGGGCCTCGATGTCCTGGTAGCGCAGGTCGGTGGCGACGGCCGTCATCGACTCGTGGCTCATCAGCCGCTGCAGCGGGAGGTTCTGCTTGCGCAGCGCCTTGGCGATCGAGTCCTTGCCGGCCTCGATGGCCTCCTCGCGACGCTCCTTGCTGAACCACGCCTTGATCTTGTTCCGGGCGCGCGGACTCTTGACGAACTGGAGCCAGTCGCGCGAGGGCCCGGCGCCGTCGGCCTTGCTGGTGAGCACCTCGACGACGTCGCCGTTCTCGAGGGTGGACTCGAGCGGCACGAGGCGGCCGTTGACGCGGGCGCCGATGCAGTGGTGCCCGACCTCGGTGTGCACGGCATAGGCGAAGTCGACCGGGGTGCCACCCATCGGCAGCGCGACGACGGAGCCCTTGGGCGTGAACACGTAGACCTCGCTCGAACCCATCTCGAAGCGCAGCGAGTCGAGGAACTCGCCCGGGTCCTCGGTCTCGCGCTGCCAGTCGAGCAGCTGGCGCAGCCAGGCCATGTCGTTCTGTGGCGTGATCTCGCCGGGCCGCTCTCCCCCGCCGTTGACGGCCTGGTCCTTGTACTTCCAGTGGGCCGCGACGCCGTACTCGGCACGGCGGTGCATCGTGTGCGTGCGGATCTGGATCTCGACCGGCTTGCCCTGTGGCCCGATGACCGTGGTGTGGAGTGACTGGTACATGTTGAACTTCGGCATCGCGATGTAGTCCTTGAACCGGCCAGGAACCGGATTCCATCGCGAGTGCAGGGCGCCGAGCGCCGCATAGCAGTCACGCACCGTGTCGACGAGGACGCGGACCGCGACGAGGTCGTAGATCTCCTCGAAGTCACGGCCGCGCACGATCATCTTCTGGTACACGGAGTAGTAGTGCTTGGGCCGGCCGGTGACCGCGGCCTTGATCTTCGCTCCGGTCAGGTCGTCGGTGACCTGCGTCCGCACCTCCTTGAGGTACTCCTCGCGCGCGGGAGCGCGCTCGGCGACCAGCCGGACGATCTCGTCGTAGACCTTCGGGTAGAGCGTCGCGAACGAGAGGTCCTCGAGCTCCCACTTGATGGTGTTCATCCCGAGCCGGTGCGCGAGCGGCGCGTAGATCTCGAGCGTCTCGTTGGCCTTGCGCTTGGCGGACTCCTCGCTGACATAACGCCAGGTGCGCGCGTTGTGCAGCCGGTCGGCGAGCTTGATGACGAGGACGCGGATGTCACGCGCCATCGCGATGACCATCTTGCGCACCGTCTCGGCCTGTGCCGCCTCGCCGTAGGTCACCTTGTCGAGCTTGGTGACGCCGTCGACGAGCATCGCGATCTCGTCGCCGAAGTCGCGCCGCAGCTCGTCCAGGCCGTATGCCGTGTCCTCCACGGTGTCGTGCAGCAGCGCCGCCGCGAGGGTCGGGGGTGTCATGCCGAGCTCGGCGAGGATCGTGGCGACCGCCAGCGGGTGCGTGATGTACGCGTCGCCGCTCTTGCGCATCTGGCCCTCGTGGGCGCGCTCCGCGGCTGCATACGCCCGCTCGATGATCGAAAGGTCGGCCTTGGGGTGGTTCTGGCGGACGCCGGTCATGAGTGGCTCGAGCACCGGGTTGCCGGTCGGCCGGGCCGCGCCGAACCGGGCAAAGCGGGCTCGCACCCGCGACGGGGTGGAGAGCTCGCTACGGACGTCCTCACTCATGTACTGAGTCTAGGGCGCAGCGCAAATCAGACCGTGAAGATCGAACCCAGGGTGCGGCCATGGCGAGGCCGTGAGGGCCGCTTCCAAACGCCGAGTCCGAGCAGGACACCGGGTCAAACGGTAGCCTCTGACGGTATACGGAAGCTACCAAGGTCAAGCAGAGTTCATTGAGCTTGAAGTCAAGGCTCGCTGGGGCGCATCCTCGCTCTGGGTGCGGTTGTCGCATCGCTCGTCGGCGCTGAGCTGTCGGGCCGCGTGCTCGATGCCTGAGCCAAACACTCGTCAGGCGCCCCCGTCTGGGGCGCCTCTCATTCTCAAGGAGTACGTGTTGTGAACGCCGAGACCGCAGATCGGACCGGCCGTGCCTCCGCCGGGGCCGCCGAGACCTGGACGATCGAGCCAGAGTTCGTGTTTACGGATGAGGAGCGCGACGCCCTCCAGGATGCCCTCGCGACCACCACCGTCTCGCCGTACCGAAGTTACGTCGCTTTTACTCGGCAGGTCACCGACCTGATCGGCGCGGGCGCGGTGCCGACGCGCTTCGCCAACTACGTTGCGACACTGGCCGGCCGCGACCGTGCGACACTGCCCGTCGTCCTTATCAAGAACGGGCCGCACGACCGAGACGTTCCGATCTTCGACTTCGCAGACCCGGTCAAGTCCAAGTACGAGCTCAAGAAGACGTTCGTCTCAGAGGCGATGCTGGCCATGTTCGCCCAGCTCGCCGGCACGCCCGCTATCGGCTACGTCAACGTCAACGACGGCGACGTCTTCCAGGACATATACCCGAAGCAGTCGATGGCGGCCACCCAGTCGCAGAAGGCGCTCAGGGAGATCCACTTCCACAAGGACCTCGCCAACCACTTCGTCCGTCCCGACCAGGTCTACATGGTCGGCATGCGGAGCCACCCCGAGAACGAGGTCTACACCTCGTTCGTTCGCAACATCGACATCTGGCCTCAGTTCACTGAGCGCGAGCTCGAGATTCTGCGCTCACGAGACTTCTACACGCCGTTCGACGACCTGAGCGTGGAGGGGAGCAAAGTCCTCGGCGAGGCGGACAGGCACCCGGTCCTCGGCCCGATCGGCGACCTGCGCTACTTCGAGAACCGCACCCGCGGCCTCACCCCGGCCGCCGAGCGGGTGCTCGTGAAGCTTGACGAGGCCCTGCACGCGCTCAAGCAGCGGGTATTCATCGAGCCGGGCGACTTTGTCGTCACCTACAACAACTTCACAATCCACGCAAAGGAGGTCGTGAAGGTCGCCGACGAGGAGAAACTGCGCACCCGCTGGATCATCAAGACGGTCAACGTCGACTCGATCGCCCCTCACCTGCCGCACCTCGTGCCTGGCACGGACTACCTGATCGACGGTTGATCCGTTGATCGTGATCCCGTACACCGCTGGCTCGGCGACGCCGAGCCAGATCGCACTGGCCTGCCAGGACCGCGGCCACCTCGCGACTTTTGTCGTTGACCCGACAGACCGGGAAGCCGTTGTGCACCTGCGGCTGTTGGAGGCCTTCGGCACGGTGCTCGAGGCCGTGGCTCCGGCTGATGCCGTGGCGGCCTTGCACGGTTGTACCCCGCAGGCCGTGGTGACGTTCGCCGAGGCGACCCTGCCGTGCGCGGCGGCTGTGGCCGCCGCGTTCGACCTCCCGGGGCACTCCCCGGAGATCGTCGAGCAACTCACCGACAAGGGAACACAGCGGCGACGGCTCAACGCCAGCGGCGTTGGCGCGGTAGCGACCGTGAACGTATACGGCGGGCAGCCGAAGGAGCAGCTCAGCGACGTGCCGCTCCCCGGCGTGCTCAAGCCGTGTGTGGGTGCCGGCAGCCGGGACACGCTGATGGTGGAGTCGCCGGCCGAAGTGGCGGCCGAGCTCGCCCGCCACCCGGCGGGGGCCCGCTTCGTCGTGGAGCAGCGCATCGGTGGCTCCACGGCCCCGATTCACACCCGGCTCGCCGACTACCTGTCCGTGGAGTCGGCCGTGGTCGGCGACGACGTCGTTCACCTGGGATGTACCGGACGGTTGCCCCTCGCCGAGCCGGCGCGCGAGCGGGGCCTCGTCTTCCCGATCAGCCCGGAGCCTGCGCTGACTCAAGAGCTTCAGGGTCTGACACAGGCCGCGATCACCGCGCTCGGCATCCGGCACGGCCTGGTACACACCGAGATCAAGCTCGGCGCCGGCGGTCCGCAGGTGATCGAGGTGAATGCCCGGCTGGGCGGAGGACTATCCTCGATCGCGCCCGCGGCCGGCGGGCCAGACCTCGTCGGGCTCGCCGTCGACCTCGCGCTCGGCGAGCCTGTTCCGGCCCTCCCGTCACCCACCGGCGTCGCCCTGCACCTGTACGTCCAGCCGCCGTACGACGCGACGGGGCTGCTTACCGCGCCGGATGTCAAGACCGTGCGCGCGCTCGGCGGTGTGTACGGCGTCGACCGGCGGGTCCGCGCTGGGGAACCCACCGACTGGCGGTCCGGCTCTGCTGGTCGGATCCTCGACGTCTGGGTCAAGGCAGACACCCTCGACGAGCTCCTCAACCGCGCGGACGCGATCGAGTCCGCCGTGGCGGCGATGACTGAATGGAGTCTTGCATGACGCTCTCGGCGTCGTCCCTGGTTGACCTCGTCACCCGGAGCGCGATGAAGCACCCGGACCACTTGGCGCTCGAGGACGGCGGCACCACGCTGACCTATGTCGAGCTTCTCGCCGCTGCCTCGAGACTCGCCGAGGAGCTCGCTGCCGCCAACGTTGGGCGCGAGTCCGTCGTGGCGCTGGACCTGGAGCCTGGATCGCGCACCGTGGTCGCGATGGTCGCAACGGGCCTGCGCGGGGCCGCCTTCATGCCGATCGACCCCCGCGAACCGACAGCCCGCCGTGCGGCGATGCAGCGCGCAGCCCTTCCCACAGCAGTCGTTACTGCCGACGCCGTGATTCACGCCGTCGGTGCCAGACTGGATGAGCGTCTTCCCGCAAAAGCTGGCCTGCCGGCGTATGTCAGCTTCACGTCGGGCTCGACGGGTCTGCCGAAGGCCGTCGTCACCGAACAGCCGGCGATCGTCAACTACGTCGAGCAGGTCGTGCAGGTCTACAGCCTCGGACCCAACGACCGACAGCTGCAGTTCTCGTCGATCGCCTTCGACATCGCTATCGACGAGATCTTCTCGACCCTCGCCGCCGGCGGCACTCTCGTCCATCGCGATGCAGACTTCGTGTTCGGCGGCGTTGACGAGTTCCTCGAGCGGTGTCACGAGCGGCGCATCACGGTGCTGAACCTCCCCACGGGGCTCTGGAACCGGCTCGGTGCAGAACTCGCCGGCAACCCCGCGGTGCGGTTGCCTTCGGAGTTGCGGCTCGTCGTGGTCGGCGGCGAGCCCGCGCAAGCGGCGGCCGTCGCCGCGTGGCACAGGGCGGCCACAAACCCGGACTTCCGGGTTGTCAACGCATACGGCCCGACCGAGGCGGCGGTGTCGGTCACTCTCGCCTCGCTGCAGCCTGGCCGGTCGGTGACGATTGGTCGCGCGCTTGAGGGTGTGACGATCAGCCTGCTCGGTGAGCACGACCGGCCGGTCCCCATTGGCGAGCCCGGCGAGATCGTCGTCAGCGGCGCGGCCGTGGCGCGGGGCTACCTCGAGCGGCCAGGCGTCGGGTTCGCAGACGTCAACGGCGTCTGGTCCTACCGGACCGGCGATCTCGCGCGCCAGGACGCGTCGGGCGACCTCGAGTTCCTCGGCCGTGCAGATGCCCAAGTCAAGGTGCGTGGTGGATTCCGGGTCGAACCCGGAGAGGTCGCGAGTGTCGTGCAGTCGCAGCCCGGCGTACGCCAGGTGCACATCCAGGCACACGAGCGACGCGGCGCAAAGGTGTTGGTGGCTTACGTCGTGCCGATACCGGGCTGGACGGTCGACGTCAGCGCGATGCGTGCGGCGACCGCTGCGACGCTCCCGGACTGGATGGTCCCATGGCATCTCCAATCGGTGGACGCGATCCCGCTCACTAGCCGCGGCAAGGTGGACGAGGCGGCGCTCGCCGCGCTGCTGCCCGACGAGCAGGACAACGAGTCTGCCACCACCGACGAGGTGCACGGCGCGGTCGTCGCTGCCTGGGAGGCCGCGCTAGGTGCGCCACCCAGGGCCGACAACGAGAGCTTCTTCGAGGCCGGTGGGGACTCACTGGCCGCGCTGGAGCTGATCGAGATCCTGACCCGACGGCTCGGAAGGGCTCCCGCGATGCGCGACTTCTACCGCGCACCCACCGCCGAGGACCTCGTCGCCGCGCTCGGCGCCGGCGCGCCCGACGAGGACATACCGACCGCCCACCACACCACCGGGCGGACCTTGGTGCGGATGCGCCGCTCTGGCTCTCGGCGACTGTGGTGCTTCCTCCCGCCGCTGTCCGGCGCGGTGACGCGGTACGCCGCGATGGCGGCACTGCTGCCGGCCGGCGACGCGGTATGGGCCATGGAGACGCCGACCGATCTCTCCGACGGGGGGATGGACCGACTCGCCGACGGGCTCACCGAGCGGCTGCTGGCCGAGGACCTCGGGATGTTCGAGAGCATCGTTTTCTCCGGCTACTCCCTCGGCGGGGTTTTCGCGCACGAGGTCGCTCGCCGGACCGAGCTCGCTCTCGCGCAGCGCAACGGCCGAAGCCCCATCGTGGCGGCGCTGCTCCTGGACCCGCCAGACCCGGCCGAGCCGCAGATGAGCCTCGGTGAGGCGTTCGACATCTTCGTACGGGTCGGCTGGCGAGTCGACGAGCCGGTGGCGTCGTTCGTCACCACCGACGGTTATGACCTGGCTGGGGTCGCCGCGGCCGCTCGACGGACCGGCAGCCTGCCCGGTACGGCCTCGGACGACGAGGTCGCCGACGCCTGGATGGTCTATGCGAGCAACGCCCGCATCCTCGACGACTACGTGCTGTCCGAAGGCGTTACCCGGACGCGGCTGTTGCAGTGCCAGGAGAACGCCGACGTCGCTGTGGGCACCTGGAGCCGCGGCGAGCACACCGGCTCATGGAGGAAGGTGATGCCGCCAGGGCAGACGTCCGTTGTCGCGGTGGAGCACTTCGCGCTGATGGAGCCGCCGAATGACCGCACTGTCCTGCGCTGGCTCGTGGAGACCGCGGGCGAGGCGGCACTCCCATGAGCCCCGGCGTCGGTCACCTGCCGGTTTGGATGCGCGACCTCGGCGGCCGCGGTCCGCGTGGCCTGCTGGCGTGGCAGGCGACGACGAGCGCGGTCGGGATCTTCATGGCGACGGCACTGATGGCCCTCTACCTGGTCGGGCCTGCAGGCCTGAGCGACCGCACGACGGCGCTGACGCTGCTCGGCTCTTCCGCGCTGTGCCTGGTCGCTACACCCTTGGCCGGCCGGGCCATCCGGACACTGGGCGCGCGCCGGTTCGCCATCGCCTCATGCCTGAGCCGCGGCGCGCTCTTCGTGATCCTGCCGCTCTCAGTACACCCGGCGTGGACGATCGGCGTGGTGCTGCTCGTGGGCCTGTGCGAAGCGGCCGCGTTCTCCGTCTACCAGCTGATCATCGCCGACGCGGTCGGCGAGGAGTCGCGAACCGATGTCCTCGCAGTCCGACGGACGCTCGGCAACGTTGGCTTCACCCTCGGCGGCATGGCGGTTGGCGTCGTCGTCGGAGTGGGAAGCCGGGCCGCGTACTCCGCTGCCTTCGTCGCCTGCGGCGTCGCCCTCGTCGTCGCAGCGCTGTTTCTCTTGCCGCTCCCAGAGCCAGGGCAGACGAGGGCCGTCGACCGTCAGGAGCACAGCGGCCCACGAGCCGCCCTGCGGGACCTGCGGTTTCTCGGGCTCATCGCGGCGGCGACCGTGATGGCATCGAGCATGCACCTGCTCACCGTCGGCGTCCCGCTGTGGGTGGTGCGCCACACGAGGGCGCCCGGCGGGGTCGTCGGCGCGCTGCTCATCATCAACACCGTCCTCGTCGTTGTGCTGCAGGTCCGACTCGCACGCGGTTCGGCAACGTGGTCGGGGGCGCGCCGAGCGGTCATCAGCGCGGGCGTGCTGTTCGCCGTGTCGGTGTTGCTCATGGCGCTGTCTGCGCGGGTCGCGGCATGGGCTGCCGTCGTGGTGCTCGTCGTTGCGACCGTCCTCGCCGCGGTAGCCGAGATGTGGGACAGCGCGGGCTGGTGGACGCTGTCCTATGAGTACGCCTCGCCCGCAGAGCGACCCGACTACCTGGCCGCGTTCGACGTCGTTACGCCCGCAGTCAACATCGCCGGACCGCCTTTGATGATCTGGATCGCGAGTCACGAGACGCTTGGATGGGCGGCATATGCCGCTCTCTTCCTCGTTTCCGCCGGACTCGTTCTCAGGTTGGCGGTCCGCGGCCAGGCACCGAGTCCGATGCTCGTCACAGCCCTGGACAACGGGTCATCGGATTCGTCGACCGGCCGCAAGTAGTTTTCGGCCGCCTTTTCGTGCGGACCAGGACGCGGGCTGCCGCCGCTCAAACCCTAAACGGTCAGGATCGACTCCACGGTGCGGCCGGAAAGTCTGGAGCGTCCGTCGAGAAAGCCCAGCTCGATGACGAACTCCAGAGCGGTCACCGACGCGCCCGTGCGCTCGACCAGCTCGCAGGCGGCAGCCGCGGTGCCGCCTGTGGCCAGGACGTCGTCCACGAGCAGGACCCGCTCTGCGGGCCGGAACGCGTCGCTCTGGACCTCCACGTGTGCGCTGCCGTACTCGAGGTCGTAGGACGACCCGAGCGTCTCCCCGGGCAGCTTTCCGGCCTTACGGATCGCGACGAAACCGATGCCGAGCGCGTGGGCCACCGGGGCACCGAAGATGAACCCTCGGGCCTCGACCCCGGCGACCGCGTCGATCCGGCCGTCCCATCGGCCCGCGATGTCGCCGACGAGCGCGGCGAACGCGGGCCCGTCGGCGAGCAGAGGCGACAGGTCCTTGAACACGATCCCGGGCTTGGGAAAGTCGGGAACGTCGCGAACACCTCGCGCGACGATGTCCGCGATCGCGGTCACGCCACCTCCTGGGTGCAGATCCGGCCGGGGCCGGTTCGGGTCGGTCCGGGCAGCGCCTCAGCGCTGAGACTTCGGGGTGTGCTTCGGCTGGTTCCGCGGTCCCGACTGGGCGTACTTGTGCAGCGGACGGGGCGCCCCGTCGGCGGCACGCGTGCGGTCGGTGGATGCGGCACCGGTGCTGTCCGCACCGACCACGACCGGCTCCGGAACACCCACCGCGGCTGCAGCCGCCTCGCGCTCGGCCTGCCGGGCACCGTGCCGGGCGACGTACTTCTCGAGCTCGCGGACCGCCGGCTCGTTGCGTCGCAGGTCGACGAGCAGCGGGGTCGCGATGAAGATCGAGGAGTAGGCGCCGACGCCGATGCCGATGAACAGGGCCAGGGACAGGTCGAGCAGCGTGCCCGGGCCAAGGAACGTGAAGCCGACGAAGAGCACCGCCGCGATCGGCAGCAGGGCCACCACGGTCGTGTTGATCGACCGGACCAGCGTCTGGTTCACGGCGAGGTTGGCGGCTGCGGCATACGTCATCCGCTTGGTGCGGAACGCGTCCGCGGTGTTCTCGCGGACCTTGTCGAAGACGACCACCGTGTCGTAGAGCGAGTAGCCGAGGATGGTCAGGAAGCCGATCATCGACGACGGGGTGATCTCGAACCCGAACAGGGCATAGATGCCGACCGTGATGACCAGGTCGTGCAGCAGCGCCACGAGCCCGGATATGGCCATCTTCCAGGTCCGGAAGTAGAGCGCCATCACGATCGTCACCAAGATGAGGAACACGATGAGGCCCTGGATGGCCTGCTTACTGACGGACTCCCCCCAGCTCGGGCCGATGAGCGAGGCGCTCACCGAGTCCTGAGGGACGCCGAACGCCTGGGCGAGCTCGGTGCGGCCCTCGTCGGTGCGCTCCGAGGCTGCCTCGGTCTGCACGCGGACGGTGTTCTGGCCGACGATCGTCGTGACGACGTTGCCGCTGATGCCGGCGTCGCCGATGGCGCTCTGCGCCTTCTCCTCGTAGCCCTGGCTGTTGGAAACGCCCTGGACCCGGAACTCGGTGCCGCCACGGAACTCGATACCGAAGTTGAGTCCTCGGGCGAAGATGCCGACGAGAGCGAGCACGATGAGCACGCCCGAGAACGCGTACCACGTCTTCTGGCGCTTGATGAAGTCGATCGAGCGCTTGCCCGTGTAGAGGTCATTGCCGACCTGGGCGAAGTTGACCATCGTCACGCCTTCCGCTCGGAGAGTCGGGCCGAACCGGCCGGGGTCGGGGTCGGGGCCGGGTTGGTGGTGCCCGCGGCCGGCGATGCGGGACGCGCCGGGCCGAAGCGACCGGCTCCGCGGTAGCGGATGGACTCCTTGGCGCCGAGGCGCACCGGGTCGAGCCCGGACCACTTGTGGCCGCCGCCGAAGAACTTCGTGCGGGCCAGCAGCTGGACCGTCGGGTGGGTGAAGAGGATGACGACGAGCAGGTCGATGATCGTCGTGAGGCCGAGCGTGAAGGCGAAGCCCCGGACGTTGCTCGAGGCGAGCAGGTAGAGCACCAGCGCGGCGATGAAGTTCACCGTGTCGGCGGCCAGGATGGTGCGCCGAGCGCGCTTCCACCCGGTCTCCACCGCTGCGACGAGCGGACGGCCCTCGCGCACCTCGTCACGGATTCGCTCGAAGTACACGATGAAGGAGTCTGCGGTCACACCGATGGCCACGATCAGACCGGTGACACCGGCCATGGTCAGTCGGAACCCGTGGGTCGTGCCGAGCACGGTCACGGCGAGGTACGTGATGACCGAGGCGACGACGAGGGAGAAGACCGTGACCAGGCCCAGGGCGCGGTACTGGAACAGCGAGTAGATGACGACGAGGAGCAGGCCGATGAAGCCGGCGAGCAGGCCGATCTTGAGCTGCTCCTGACCGAGCTGCGGCGTGATCGTGTCGTTGGTCTCGAGCTGGAAGCTGATCGGCAGGGCGCCGAACTTCAGCTGCTGCGCGAGCTGCTTGGCCGAGTCGATCGTGAACGAACCGGTGATCGAGGCGCGACCGTCGGTGATCACGGCGCGCGCCTGAGGAGCGGTGATGACCGAGTTGTCGAGCACGACGGCGAACTGGTCGAGCGGCGGGTCGTTCTGCAGGGCGTAGAGCCGCTTGGTGACGGCCGCGAACTTGGCCTTGCCGCTGTCCTTGAACGACAGGGCAACCTCGACGATCGACGTGGGCTGGCCGTTCGGTCCGGGCTGGAAGCCGCTGCTCGCGTCGGCGATCTCGTCACCGTTGATCTCGGCCGGGCCGAGGATGTACTTGGTCACGCGGTCGTCGCCACAGGTGGCGACGGGCAGGGCCGGGTCGTCGACGACCTTGTCGGTCGCGCCCGGCTTGGTGCAGTCCAGCGCCATGTACTGCTTGGCCACGTTGGCGGCAGCCTCGTCAGCCTTGGCCTGGGTCCAGCCGAGCCCGACGAGGCCCTTGCTCGCCTGCGCCTTGAGGGCGGCCTCGGTCTGTGCCGCGGTGGGCGCGGCCGCGGTGGACGTGGGCGACGGGGTGGTCGCCGTCGCAGAGGGCGACCCGGTGGCGGTGCCCGTCGCGGTGCCCGTAGCCGCACGCAGCGCCTGAGGCACTGCGCCGTTCTGGGCCGTCGCCGAGGTCGAGGGAGTGCCGGTCGCAGACGCTGACGGCGTGCCGGCGGGCGTCGTCGCGGTGCCGGTCGGGGTCGGAGTGCCGGTCGAAGAACCACCCGGGGTGGTCGCGGCGGCGTTGGGCTCGACCGCCTGGACATAGACCTGGCGGAAGCGCATCTGCGAGGACTTGCGGATGGCGTCGAGCTGCTCGGCCGACGGCGTGCCCGGGATGGAGACGACGATGTTGTCCTGGCCGAGCGTCGAGATCTCGGCCTCGGAGACGCCGTTGGCGTCGATGCGCTGACGGATGATGTCGACCGCCTGGTCGACCTGTCCGGGGGTGACCTTCTCGTTGCCCACCTGGACGGGCCTCAGCACCATCTCGGTGCCGCCCTCGAGGTCCAGGCCGAGGCGCGGGGTCAGCGACCCGTCGCCCCACTTGGCGAGGCCGCCGGCGAGGACGCCGAGGGCCAGGATGATGGCGAGCAGCGCCAACAGGCTCCGCGTCGCCGACTTGGTGATGGAGGTACGAGCCACGTGCGCCTCACTGACCGTTCTGCGATGCGCCCGGCGCGGTGTCCGTCGTGGTGCCCGGCGTGGTGTCCGGCATGGTGTCGCCGTCAGCGTCGGCGTCGGCCAGGCTGGCGGTGCCCGCCTGGGTGTCGGACTGCTTCATCGCGATCGCGCGACGGTCATAGCGCAGGGTGGTGCCCTCGGCGACCTCGAGCCAGGCGCTCGTCTCGTCCAGGTGCTTGACCGTGCCGAAGAGGCCGGACGAGGTGATCACCTTGTCACCGACGTTGAGCGCCGCGCTGAACTCGCGCACCTGCTTCATCCGCTTGTTCTGGGTGTAGAACAGCCAGCCGAGGAGCAGCAGAGGCAGGGCGAAAATCAGCAAATAGGATGCCCCGTTGGAGTTCATGTCAGGCTCGATCCTTCGTTTCATCATCCGGTCGTCATGCGGGCACGCCACGACCACGTTGAGGGTGTCTGGACGTCGCATCAACGACCGGAGGCACCGGATAGTGCCGCAAGGGCAGCGGCGACTGATGCCCGCAGGAGTCTACGTGCGACGCGGCAGTTTGTCAGACCGGGGGACCCGGATGCACGCGGTGGCCGGGTCACGTTTTGGCCGCATTGCCTGGCAAGGCGGATCGGGCGCCCTCACGACCGGCTGTCGAAGCGAGCTCCGCCGGCCTCTTCGAGCGGCAGGGTGGCCGACCAGAGCCCCTGGGCATCGAGCGGCGGTGTCAGCCCGAGATGCGCCCAGGCCAGGCTCGAGGCTGCTCGCCCGCGCGGTGTGCGCACCATGAACCCCTCTCGGACCAGGTAGGGCTCCGCGACGGTCTCCACGGTGTCGGGCTCCTCCCCCACCGCGACAGCCAGGGTCGACAGGCCCACCGGTCCGCCGTTGAAGCGACGACACAGGGCATCGAGCACCGCGCGGTCGAGCCGGTCCAGTCCGCGCTCGTCGACGTCGAACAGCTCCAGCGCCTGGCGGGCGGCGGGGCGGGTGACCCGATGGTCGCCGTGGATCTGGGCCCAGTCCCGCACCCGGCGCAGCAGCCGGTTGGCGATCCGGGGCGTGCCCCGGGAGCGCAGAGCGATCTCGGAGATGCCGTCGTCGTCGGCCTCCAGCCCCAGCAGCCGTGCCGAGCGCTGAAGGATCTGGACGAGGTCGGCGGCAGCGTAGTAGTCCAGGTGCGCCGTGAATCCGAAGCGGTCGCGCAGGGGCGCCGGAAGGAGCCCGGCGCGCGTCGTGGCACCCACGACCGTGAACGGCGGCAGCTCGAGCGGGATCGCGGTGGCGCCAGGCCCCTTGCCGATGATGACGTCGACCCGGAAGTCCTCCATCGCGAGGTAGAGCATCTCCTCCGCGGAGCGCGACATGCGGTGGATCTCGTCCAGGAAGAGCACCTCGCCCTCGGCGAGCGAGGACAGCACTGACGCGAGGTCCCCGGCGTGCTGGATGGCGGGGCCGGAGGTGATGCGGATCGGCTGCTCGAGCTCACTGGCGACGATCATCGCCAGGGTCGTCTTGCCCAGGCCAGGTGGCCCGGACAGGAGCACGTGGTCCGGCGGTGTGCCGCGACGCCGCGCCGCCTTGAGGACGAGGCCCAGCTGCTGCCGAACGCGGTTCTGCCCGGGGAAGTCGTCGAGTCGCTTCGGCCTCAGTGCGGCCTCGACCTGACGTTCGTCGGCCTCGTCCGCCTCGTCCAGCCGTGCGTCCACGATGCGGGCGGTCGCATCGAACGAGCCGTCGTGCCATGTCATCTCAGGCTCGAGCGCGGGTCCGTCGCCGGACTCCCACGGCGCGGGGCGGGCCTCGCTCATCGGCCGAGCTCCTGAAGCGCGGCCCGCAGCAGGGCCGAGACACCGGCGCCCTCAGCGGCCTTGGGGGCCACCTTGTCCAGAGCGTCCTCGGCCTGGCGAACGGTCCAGCCGAGACCGACGAGGGCCTCGCGGACCTGCTCGCGCCACAGCTCGCCGGAGTCGAGGTGGACGGGCTCCGGGGCGCCGGTGGAGCTCGGGAGCGCCCCGATCTTGTCCTTCAGCTCGAGCACGAGCCGCTCGGCGCCCTTGCGGCCGATGCCGGGCACCTTCGTGAGGGCGACGAGGTCGCCGGTGCCCAGAGCGACGCGGACTGCGTCGGGCGAGTGCACCGCAAGCATGGCGAGCGCGAGCCGGGGCCCCACCCCCGACACGGTCTGGACGGTCTCGAAGATGACCTTCTCGTCGTCGGTGGCGAAGCCGTAGAGCGTCAGGGAGTCCTCGCGCACGACGAGGGAGGTCGCGAGCTCGGTCGGCTGCCCCAGGCGCACCGACGCGGCTGTTGCCGGGGTTGTGTGGACGAGCATGCCGACTCCCCCGACCCCGACGACGACCGAGTCGAGGCCGACCTTGAGGGCGGTGCCGGACAGCGAGGCGATCATCGAGGTTGGGCTCCAGTGGTCGGGAGTGCGGGGAGGTTGCGAGCCGAACGGGCTGTGGGTGTCCGGACCTTTCGGGCCGCAGGTATGCCGCCGGGCCGGGTGCCACCACGGGCCAGGGCCTCGCGGTGCGCCTCTTCCAGCCGGCTCTGGGTGCCACCGCGCCAGACGTGGCAGATCGCGAGCGCGAGTGCATCGGCGGCGTCGGCGGGCTTGGGGGCGCGCTCGAGCCCGAGCAGCCGGGTGACCATCGTGGTGACCTGGGCCTTGTCGGCACGTCCGCTGCCGCTGACAGCGGCCTTGACCTCGGTCGGGGTGTGCAGCGCGACGGGCAGGCCGCGACGCTCGGCGAGCATCATGACGATCCCGGTGACCTGCGCCGTGCCCATGACGGTCGAGACGTTGGTGTCGGCGAAGACCCGTTCGATCGCGACCGCCTCGGGGCGGTGCCGGTCGAACCACAGTCGAAGCTCATCCTCGACGGCGACCAGGCGCTTCGGCGTGGGGTCGCCGGAGGGTGTCCGGATCACTCCGACCTCGACGAGGGACAGGCGGCGCCCGGGCACGCCGTCGACGACTCCCACGCCACAGCGGGTCAGCCCGGGGTCAACGGCGAGGACGCGCACGGCATACCTCCTCGGGTTGTGGTCGGGGCGCGACGCTGGGCGGCCTCATGCGAACAGGTGTTCGGCTACCACCGTATCCACCCCGCCGGGAAAGAACGGGAGGCACGCCGTGACCGGCGTGCCTCCCTCGCACCGCGGAACGTCGGGTGCGTGCCTTGGTTGCGCTCAGTCCTCGTCGTCGAGCTGGGCGAGGACGTCGTCGGGGATGTCGCCGTTGGCGAAGACGTTCTGCACGTCGTCGCTGTCCTCGAGCGCCTCGATGACCCGGATCATCTTCTTGGCGCCATCGAGGTCGAGCGGGACCTGGAGGTTCGGCACGAAGGAGGCCTCAGCGGAGTCGTAGTCGATCCCCGCGTCCTGCACGGCCTTGCGGACGGCCACGAAGTCGGTCGCCTCGGAGACGATCTCCCAGGTGTCGCCGTTGTCGTTGACCTCCTCGGCGCCGGCTTCCAGCACGACCTCGAGGATGTCGTCCTCCGAGCCGGCGTCCTTGGGCACGATGACGACGCCCTTGCGGTTGAACACGTAGGCCACGGAACCGGGGTCGGCCAGCTGCCCGC
Organism: Monashia sp. NPDC004114; assembly: GCF_053603855.1. Classification (NCBI taxonomy): domain Bacteria; kingdom Bacillati; phylum Actinomycetota; class Actinomycetes; order Micrococcales; family Intrasporangiaceae; genus Intrasporangium; species Monashia sp. NPDC004114. Next base: position 100,648 of record NZ_JBSGGK010000002.1, read on the forward strand.
CGTTGCGCGTCAGCGCGGTGCGGACCTCGGCCGCGGCGCGGTTCCGGTTGTCGGTGAGGCACTCGATGAGCACGGCGACGCCGTTCGGGGCATACCCCTCGTACATGATCGTCTGGTAGTCGGCCCCGCCGCCCTCGGCGCCCGAACCGCGCTTGACGGCGCGGTCGATGTTGTCGTTGGGCACCGACGACTTCTTGGCCTTCTGGATCGCGTCGTAGAGCGTCGGGTTGCCGGTCGGGTCACCGCCGCCCTGACGGGCCGCGACCTCGATGTTCTTGATGAGCTTGGCGAAGAGCTTGCCTCGCTTGGCATCGATGGCAGCCTTCTTGTGCTTCGTGGTGGCCCATTTGGAGTGGCCGCTCATGCAGTGTCCTCGCGTTCGTGTGCTGTGTCGCGTTCCTGGATGTCGCGCATGCCGGGTGTCGCCGCCGGTGATCGCGTCGCCGGGTGTCGCGCCCGAGCTACCGGCGGTGCGCTCTGACGATCGAGACGAACTCGGCGTGGATCCGGCGGTCGCCACCCAGCACCTCGGGGTGGAACGAGGTCGCCATGAGGTTCCCTTGCCGGACCGCGACGATCCTACCGGCGGCGGGGCCTTCGCTCACGCGGGCAAGCACGTCGACACCAGAACCGGTCTCCTCCACCCAGGGTGCGCGGATGAAGACGGCGTGCACGGTGCCCGCGTGCGACACGTCGAGCCAGGCGTACTCGAGGTTCTGCTCGAAGGAGTCGACCTGGCGGCCGAAGGCGTTGCGGCGGACCGTCACGTCGAGGCCGCCGAGAGTCTCCTGATCCGGCCGCGCGTCGGCGATGCGGTCCGCGAGCATGATCATCCCGGCACACGAGCCGTAGGCGGGCATGCCGTCGGCGATCCGCTTGCGCAGCGGCTCCTGCAGCTCGAAGGCTCGGACGAGCTTGTCCATCACCGTCGACTCGCCGCCGGGGATGACGAGCCCGTCGACCCGCTCGACCTCCTCGGGTCGTCGGACGGTGACCGCCTCGGCGCCGAGTGAGGTCAGGGTCGCCAGATGTTCTCGCACGTCACCCTGGACGGCGAGCACGCCGATGCACGGCGCGGTGGTGCGTGGTGCCATGGGCGCGAGCGTAACTGTCGCGGCAACACACCCGGAAACCGACAGCTCGCGACCGTTGCAACCGGCCGGAGCTGTGGGTTTCCGGGTGTGTTGCGGGTCGAGGCGGTCTGGGATGCGAGACAGTGTCGGGAAGGCGCGACTGACGTGGCGACCGCGGCACGGGATACGTTGCGCCCATGACCTCCCAGACGCTCGACACGCTCCGGGCCCGCGCCGAGGCCGCGGACGCCGCCTCACCGCTGCGGGCCACGCGAGACCTGTTCACACTGCCCGACGGCGTCATCTACCTCGACGGCAACTCGCTCGGGGCGCTGCCCAAGGCCGTTCCCACCGCCGTCGAGGACGTGGTGCACCGGCAGTGGGGCGAACGGCTCATCCGGTCGTGGAACGAGGCTGACTGGTGGGGTGCCCAGACGCGCATCGGGGACGCGGTGGGCCGGCTCGTCGGAGCGGCGCCAGGCCAGGTCGTCGTCACCGACTCGACCTCGGTCAACCTCTTCAAGGCCGTGGTCGGCGCGGCCCGCCTTCGTCCCGGGCGCACGGTCGTGCTCACCGACCCCGACTCGTTCCCGACGGACCTGTACATGACCGAGGCGGCGGCGCGCCTCGCGGGCCTGGAGGTCCGGCGCGTGACGCCGAGCGAGGCGGAGGCCGCGATCCACGAGGTCGGCGAGGCCTTGGCCGTGGCCGCCTACTCCAGCGTCGACTACCGCACCGGCGAAGTCTGGGACCTGCCCGCGATCACGGCGGCCGCGCATGCTGTCGGCGCACTCGCCTGCTGGGACCTGTGCCACTCGGCCGGCGTGATGGAGGTCGAGCTCGACGCACACGAGGCCGACCTCGCCGTCGGCTGCGGGTACAAGTACCTCAACGGCGGCCCCGGGGCCCCGGCCTTCCTCTACGTCGCCGCGCGCCACCAGGACGACTTCGACCAGCCGCTGACGGGCTGGCAGGGGCACGCGCGGCCGTTCGACATGAGCCCGGACTATGCCCCCGCACCCGGCATCACCCGCGCCCGCGTCGGCACCCCGCCGCTGCTGTCGATGCTGGCGCTGGAGACGGCGCTGGCGGCATACGACGGGCTCTCCCCAGCGGACGTGCGGGCGGTGTCCCTGTCGGTGACGGGCACGTTCATCGCCGCTCTCGACGAGCTCGGCGTAGACCTGCCGCTCGCGACCCCTCGGGAGGATGCGCGACGCGGTTCACAGGTGTCGCTGCGGCACCCGCAGGCGTTCGCCGTGGCCCAGGCCCTCATCGCGCGGGGTGTCATCGGCGACTTCCGGGAGCCGGACATCATCCGGCTGGGGTTCGCTCCCCTCTACGTCACCCACGTCGACGCGGTCAGAGCCGCCGAACACGTCCGCGAGGTGCTCGACGACCGCGAGTTCGAGCGGCCGGAGTTCGCGGAGCGCGGCGCCGTCACCTGACGGCCTGCACCACCGGGATGCGTATGCCGCCGGGCTGGGAGCCAGCCCGGCGGCATACGTCGTGTGGTGGGTGCGGGCGGACTACCAGCCGCGCTCGGCCAGCCGGTGCGGCTGCGGGATCTCGTCGACGTTGATGCCGACCATGGCCTCGCCGAGGCCGCGCGACACCTTCGCGATGACGTCGGGGTCGTCGTGGAAGGTCGTCGCCTTGACGATCGCCTCGGCGCGCTGGGCAGGGTTGCCGGACTTGAAGATGCCGGAGCCGACGAAGACACCCTCGGCGCCGAGCTGCATCATCATCGCGGCGTCGGCCGGGGTGGCGATGCCGCCGGCGGTGAACAGCACGACCGGGAGCTTGCCCGCCTGGGCGACCTCTTTGACGAGGTCGTACGGCGCCTGGAGCTCCTTCGCGGCGACGTACAGCTCGTCCTCGGGCAGGCCCTGCAGCCGCCGGATCTCGGCGCGGATCTGGCGCATGTGCGTCGTCGCGTTCGAGACGTCACCGGTGCCGGCCTCGCCCTTGGAGCGAATCATCGCGGCGCCCTCGGTGATGCGCCGCAGCGCCTCGCCGAGGTTGGTCGCCCCGCACACGAAAGGCACGGTGAACTGCCACTTGTCGATGTGGTTGGCGTAGTCGGCCGGGGTGAGGACCTCGGACTCGTCGATGTAGTCCACGCCGAGGCTCTGCAGCACCTGGGCCTCGACGAAGTGGCCGATGCGGGCCTTGGCCATCACCGGGATCGAGACGGCCGCGATGATGCCGTCGATCATGTCGGGGTCGCTCATGCGGGAGACCCCGCCCTGGGCGCGGATGTCGGCCGGGACCCGCTCGAGGGCCATGACGGCGACCGCGCCGGCGTCCTCGGCGATCTTGGCCTGCTCCGGGGTGACGACGTCCATGATGACGCCGCCCTTGAGCATCTCGGCCATGCCGCGCTTGACGCGCGTCGTGCCCGTGCCGGTCTGCTGGTCAGCCGCGGACGTGGTGCCCGTGGTCGGGGTGGTGCTCACGATGTCCTGCTTTCTCGCGCTCGTGATCGGGCTCCCGCAGGAGCCACGAGATCGGTTGCTCACAGCGTAGGCCCCTGCGAAGGGTGCCCACGACACGGTTCACGACCGGTCGAAGTGCCGGGAGGACGACCCGGAGGGCCGCCCACTGTCACACCGAGAGCTGCTGTGGCATCTCGTCGTCGAACTCGATGGTGTGCGGCATCGGGGTGTACCCGGCCAGGTGGAACATCCGGATCGCCCACTTGCGTCGCACCCGGCGCGCGTCGGTCACCGCGTCGTTGTGGAAGCGGCGGGCGAGCTGAACCCGTGTGCAGGCCGAGGTCACCCTGGCCAGCACGTCCTGCCCGATGGGGGTCTCCCGCAGGGTGGCCACCGTGTCCGGGGTGAGCGCGAGGTCCAGTGCCTCGGTGAGGTCGCTCTCTGCCTGTTCGCGCGCCTCGCCATGGTCTGTAGGCGCCTCGAGCGACTCGGCTGCTGCGTTGGCGAGCAGCAGTGCGGTCGCTCCGTCGAGCAGGCCGGTGTTGGCGAGCTCGACCGAGGCCTCCGCCCGCCGCACCAGACGAGCGTCGAGGGCGGCCAGGGTGCCGCTCAGCCGGACGTGCAGCCGGTCGAGCCGGGCCGCCGTGTAGGAGAGGTACCACGCGATGATGACGAGCACGAAGAGGACCGCGAAGACCCACGAGAGCACCTCGCTCATCGGGTTCCTCCGCGCAGGAAGCGGTTCCAGCGGCTCGGTGGCTCCCACGAGGCCGCCGCACGACCCTCGATCACCGTCTCGTAGACCGCGATGATCTGGTCCGCGACGACCGGCCAGTCGAACATCCTCGCGCGTCTCGAGCCCGCCTGCGCCAGCTCGCGACGCCGGCGCGGGTCGCGCAACAGGTCGACCAGGACGCGCGCGAGGTCGTCGGGCTGCTCGTTGCCGAACAGCGCGCCGGCCGACCCGCCGTCGAGCACTCGGGAGAAGGCCGGCAGGTCGCTGGCCAGGACGCACGCGCCGGCCGACATCGCCTCGATGAGGATGATCCCGAAGCTCTCGCCTCCGGTGTTCGGTGCGACGTAGACATCCACCGACGCGAGCAGCGACGCCTTGTCGGCGTCGGAGACGGCGCCCAGGAACTCGCACGCCGCGACGACCTCCGGCGGCCAGCCCTCGGTGATCTCCGCCGGGTCGCCCGGACCCGCCACGAGCACTCGCAGGCCGGGGATCGAGTCGAGCGCCGCAGGCAGCGCCTGCGCCAGCACCGGCAGCCCCTTGCGCGGCTCGCCCATCCGCCCGAGGAAAGCGACCGTGGGCGAGGTCGGCGTGCCGATCCACTCGGCCCGTCGCGGAGCGGTCGCGAACCGGTCGACGTACACCCCGTTGGGGATCACGACAGCGTCGCCGCCGACGTGTGTGGTGACCGTACGCCGGGCGTCCTCGCTCACCGCGATCCGCCCGGCGATCTTCTCCAGATGCGGCCGGACGATCGGGTATGCCGTCTGCATCGTGCGCGACCGCAGCATCGAGGTGTGGAACGTCGCCACGATCGGGCCCTCGGCGGCCAGGAGCGCGAGCACGCTGACGCTCGGCGTCACGGGCTCGTGCAGATGGAGCACGTCGAAGCCGCCGGCGTCGACCCAGCGCCCGACCTTCGCGGCCGTGACGGGGCCGAAGTTGAGCCGGGCGACCGACCCGTTGTACCGCACGGCGGTCGCGCGACCGGCCGAGGTGACGTAAGGCGGAAGAGCGGTGTCGCTGTCGGCCGGCGCGTAGACCGACACCTCGTGGCCGACGCTGATGAGGTACTCAGCGAGGTCCCGGACGTGGAACTGCACCCCACCCGGGACGTCGAACGAGTAGGGGCAGACGATCCCGATCCTCACGGGGTGTCCCGCTGGGAGGCGCCGGACGGCATACGGGAGGGTGCCGTGACGCGGTCGTCGAGGTCGTCGACGAAGACCTTCTGGAGCATGTGCCAGCTCGAGGTGTGGTCGCGGATCGTGCCGCCGATGTGGTCCGCGCACTGCTGGATGAGGTCGGCCGCCTTCTCCGCCGTCGTGCCCGTCACCCTCGGGCGCAGCCGCTCGCTGAACTCGATGACCGTGCAGTAGCCGCCGAGGCCGACCCCCTTGGGCGCCTTCTCGTACCAGATCCGCGCGCAGTGGAAGGGGGCGCCGGTCATGAGCGAGAGCACGGCCGGGCCCTTGGCCATGCGGGCGCGGTGGCCGAGCAGGTCGACCTCGACGCCGCCGTTGGTCAGGTCCCGGTCGCTCGCGAGCGCGATGAGCCGGCCACCGGCGCGCGTCGCCCGCAGCAGGCCGGCGAACGGGTCGCCCGCTCCGGTCAACGGGATGATGTCCATGTTGATCGAGTTGCGGAACTGCACGAACTCCTGGAAGACCGCCTCGGGCTTGAGGCGCTCGGCGACGGTCGTGACCGGCTGGAGGTTGTGCGCCGCCCAGGCAGCGGCGAGGTCGAAGTTGCCGAGATGGCCGACGAAGAGGACGACCGCCTCGCCCCGCGCGGAGAGCGCACGGACCTCCTCGTCGCCGATGGTCCGGACGGCCCCGTTGACCTGCTCGGCGCGCAGGGAAGGCAGGCGGAAGGCCTCGCAGTAGTAGCGCATGTACGAGCGCATGCCCTCGCGGACGAGGTGGTCGACCTCGTCGTCGGTCAGCTCAGGACGCACCCGGCGATAGTTGGAACGGAGCCGATCGATGCCCTTGCCGCCGCGGGCCACGGCGAGGTCGGCGACGCGGTTGAACAGGCCGTATGCCGCCGCCTCGGGCAGCGCGCGCACGACCGACCAGCCCAGCTTGAACCCGAGGACGCTGACCGTGTCGGTCGCCCGGTGCACGATGCCGCTCAACTGGACACCTCGCCCGTCGCGAGCGCCTGTCGCCGCACCGTGAGGATCCGCTGCAGGACGGTCACGAAGCTCGCGACTGCGAGCGCGCCCAGGACGACGCCGAGCAGGAGCGTCGAGTTGAACAGGTCGGCGAAGAAGGCCGCAACGAGCACGGCCACGAGGCGGTCGGCGCGCTCGGCGATGCCGACGTTGGCCGTGAAGCCCAGGCCTTCCGCCCGGGCCTTGGCGTAGGACACGACCGAGCCGAGGATCAGGCAGGCAAGGGCCAGCCCGGCCATCCAGAAGTTGGCACCGGGGCCGGCGTAGTAGAGCACGAGGCCGCCGAAGATCGCGGCGTCGCCGACGCGGTCGAGCGTCGAGTCGAGGTAAGCGCCCCACTTGCTCGAGCGGCCCAGCTTGCGCGCCATGACACCGTCGATGTTGTCGGAGAACACGAAGGCGGTGATGACGAGGACGCCCACCCAGATCTCCCCGCGCGGGAAGAACGCGAGCGCGCCGACACAGACTCCGAGCGTGCCGACGATGGTGACGATGTCAGGGCTGATCCCGAGCTTGAGGAAGAGGTTGGCGACCGGACCGAAGATCTTCTCGATCGAGGCGCGCAGGAGTCTGTTGAGCATGGTGGTGACAGCGTACTGACCGTGGTCGGCCCGGACTCAGTCGCGGGGCCAGGCGTCCACCAGTCGGGCTCGGGTCTCCTCGAGCAGGACAGGCAGCGCCTTGGTCTGGGCGATGATCGGCAGGAAGTTCGAGTCGCCGCTCCAGCGCGGCACGATGTGCTGGTGCAGGTGCGCGGCCACCCCGGCCCCGGCGACTGCCCCCTGGTTCATCCCGAGGTTGTACCCGTGCGGCGCGGAGGCCGCCTGCAGGGCCCGGACCGCCTGCTTCGTGAGCGCGGTGAACTCCGCGGTCTCCTCGTCCGACAGGTCGATGTAGAGCGAGACATGGCGGTAGGGGCAGACGAGAACGTGTCCCGGGTTGTACGGGAACAGGTTCATGACGACGTAGCAGAGCGTGCCGCGGTGAACGACGAGGCCCTCCGCGTCGGACTTGCCGGGCGCAGCGCAGAACGGGCAGCCGTGGCCCGCTTCCTCGGTGGGCCGGTCGCCGAGGATGTACGCCATGCGGTGCGGCGTCCAGAGCCGCTCGAAACCGTCGTCGACATGGGCGAAGTCGGCGGCGAGCTCGGGCACGGGACCTCCGGGGTGCTCCGTCATGGTTGTTGATCCTAAGGCGACGACGAACCGTGAGTCGGCGCGGCCCGGCGTTCCCGGGGCCGCCCGCGGCGGTGTGACGCAAGCCACAAGGATCGCTGTGCCGGGCGTGTCGATTGGGAGATCTCACGCTGCCCCGGGTTGAATGCTGGGTGGCCCTGCGGTGTGTGAGACCGCAGGGCCCTCGTCGTCTGTCGACCCTGGCACGGATCAGCCCTGCGGGTGTGAGAGCCGCAGGGCCGAGGTCCGACGAGGGCGCAAGGGAGCAGGCACCCGTCGCGGTCGAGGAAGGTGAAGGCCCGGGAAGTATGAGTTCCCGGGCCTCCGATCCTGTCTCACCGAGGTGATCCAGAAACCATTCCGCCGAAGCGGTTTGGTAAGGACAGTTGTAGACCCGCTCCCCCGGGCCTGACAAGTGCTTTGGCAAAAGATCCCCTGTCAATGTGGCCCCCGAGCGGCGTGTCAGCGGATTTCGTCGGCGTGTCGCGGCGTCGACGCCCAGATGAACGGCCGGCAACGGCATACCCCACGGCCCTGGCTCCCCTCGGATCGGCTGTCGCGTGGGGTGATTCGTGCGGTTTACTTGATCCGAGGGCCCCGTGGTGTGTGAGACCACGGGGCCCTCGGCACGTCTCGGGGCTGCGCCTTTCGTGGGCGTTCAGACCTGCGCGCGGGTCTCGATCGCGGCCAGGATCTCGGCGATCGCGTCGTCGACGGGCACGCCGTTCTTCTGCGACCCGTCGCGGAAGCGGAACGAGACGGCGCCCGCGGCCCGGTCGTCCTCTCCGGCGATGAGCACGTACGGCACCTTCGACTTGCTGGCGTTGCGGATCTTCTTCGGGAAGCGGTCGTCGCTCGCGTCGAGCTCGACCCGCACGCCCCGGCGCTTGAGCCGGTCGAGCACCTCGCCGAGATAGTCGGCGAAGTCGTCGGCGACGGGCACACCGAGGACCTGCACCGGCGAGAGCCAGACCGGGAACGCTCCGGCGTAGTGCTCGACGAGGACGCCGAGGAAGCGCTCGATGGAGCCGAACTTGGCCGAGTGGATCATGACCGGCTGCTGCCGCGACCCGTCCGCCGCCTGGTACTCCAGGCCGAACCTTGCGGGCTGGTTGAAGTCGTACTGGATCGTCGACATCTGCCAGGTGCGTCCGATGGCGTCCTTGGCCTGGACGGAGATCTTCGGGCCGTAGAAGGCGGCGCCGCCCGGGTCGGGCACGAGGTCGAGCCCGGACTCGGTGGCCACGGCCTCGAGGATCGCGGTGGCCTGCGCCCACTCCTCGTCGCTGCCGATGAACTTCGCCTTCTTCTCCTCGTCGGTGTCGTCACGGGTCGAGAGCTCGAGGTAGAAGTCTTCGAGCCCGAAGTCGCGCAGCAGGCCGAGGATGAAGTCGAGCAGGTGCTTGATCTCGCCCGGCGCCTGCTCCGCGGTGACGTAGGAGTGCGAGTCGTCCATCGTCAGGCCGCGCACCCGGGTGAGGCCGTGGACGACGCCCGACTTCTCGAAGCGGTACACCGAGCCGAACTCGAACAGCCGCAGCGGGAGCTCGCGGTACGAGCGTCCGCGCGACTTGAAGATGAGGTTGTGCATCGGGCAGTTCATCGCCTTGAGGCGGTACTCCGCGCCCTCCATCTCCATGGGCGGGAACATCGTGTCGGCGTAGTACGGCAGGTGACCCGACGTGTGGAACAGGCCGTCCTTGGTGATGTGGGGCGTGCCGACGTAGTCGAAGCCCTCCTCGATGTGCCGCCGCCGGACGTAGTCCTCCATCTCGCGCTTGATGACGCCGCCCTTGGGGTGGAACACCGGCAGCCCCGAGCCGAGCTCGTCGGGGAAGCTGTAGAGGTCGAGCTCGATGCCGAGCTTGCGGTGGTCGCGGCGCTCGGCCTCGGCGATGCGGTCGAGGTAGGCCTTGAGGTCGTCCTTGGTCGGCCACGCGGTGCCGTAGACGCGCTGGAGCTGAGGGTTCTTCTCCGACCCGCGCCAGTATGCCGCCGCGGAGCGGGTGAGCTTGAACGCGTTGCCGATGAGCTTGGTGCTGGGCAGGTGGGGGCCACGGCAGAGGTCGCCCCAGGCGCGGGTGCCGTCGCGCCGGATGTTGTCGTAGATCGTCAGCTCGCCGGCGCCGACCTCGACGCCAGCCCCCTCCGCAGCGTCACCAGCACCACCCTTGAGCCCGACGAGCTCGCACTTGTACGGCTCGTGGGCCAGCTCGGCGAGGGCCTCCTCGTCGGTCACGACGCGGCGCGAGAACGTCTGCCCCTCGTTGATGATCTTCTGCATCGCGCGCTCGAGCGCCTTGAGGTCATCGGGGTGGAACGGCGTCGCGACGTCGAAGTCGTAGTAGAAGCCGTCGCGGATGGGCGGTCCGATGCCGAGCTTGGCCTCCGGGTTGACCTGCTGGACGGCCTGTGCGAGGACGTGCGCCGTCGAGTGGCGAAGGACGGCCAGCCCGTCCTCGCTGTCGATGGTCACCGGCTCGACCGCGTCGCCGTCGGCGAGCACATGGGCTAGGTCGCGCAGCTGGCCGTTGACTCGGGCGACGACGACGCTGCGGTCGCCGTCGAAGAGGTCGCCGGCCGTCGTCTGCTCGGCGACCGATCGCTCGCTACCGGCGACGGTGACGCTGATCTGTGCAGACACGGCTCGTGCTCCTTGCGCATGGGACCCGCAGACGTGGGTCGGACGAGGTATGCCGCGTGGTTGCGGCTCCGGCAAGCGTATCGATGGGTGCCGATGCCCGGTCACCCGACCAGCAGGATCCGGCGGCGCCAGCGAGTCGCTGTCCCGCTCCGTCCGACATATCGGGCTAGTCTCGATGAGCGGACCGTGATCGCGACGAGCCAGGGGGCACGCCATGACCGCTCGACTGCACGCCGCCGCAACGGGTGCGACCGCGGCCCTGTCAGCCCTTCTGGCTGCATGCTCGCCGGTCATCAACGGCGACGACCCGAGCGCCCCGCCGCAGAGCCACCAGCCCACGACGGTCACCGCGCCCCTTCCTCCGACGAGCACGGGCGGGCCCTCACCGACGACCGCGGTTCCCGCTCCGGCGCTGCCGCGTGGCGGGCGGGTCCTGTTTCCCGCCTACCGGCTGGTCGGGTATGCCGGCTATCCGGGCTCGGCGGCCCTGGGCCGGCTCGGTATCGGCGACCTCGATGCCCGGGTCCGCGAGATCGAGAAGGTGGCCGGACCGCTCGCCGGCGGGCGCACGGTGATGCCCGTCCTCGAGCTCATCGCGACGGTGGTGCGCTCGGAGCCCGGCGGCGACGGCATGTACCGGACCCGGACGGAGCCGGCGACGATCGACAGGTACCTCAGGGCGGCTCGCCGGGCGAAGGGGATCCTGCTGCTCAACATCCAGCCGGGTCGCGCCCGGTTCATCGATGAGGTGCGGCACTACGAGCGGTGGCTGGCACAGCCCGATGTCGGTGTCGCCCTCGACCCTGAATGGGCGATGGGGCCGCACCAGGTGCCGATGCGGGAGTTCGGGTCCACGACCGGCGCGGAGATCGACGGCGTCGCGGCCTACCTCTCGGCGCTCGTGAAGCGGCACAACCTCCCCGAGAAGGTGCTCGTCTACCATCAGCTGGCTCCGTCGATCGTGCGCCGTGAGGCGGGTATCCGGGCTCGTCCGGGCGTCGTCTTGGTCAAGTCCATCGACGGGATCGGCAGCCGCGCGATGAAGCTCGAGACCTACGACAAGCTCGTCGCCCACCTGCCCCGGCCGGTCCACGCAGGGTTCAAGCTCTTCTACTCCGAGGACGGACGGTTCGGGCCGCTGATGACGCCCGCGCAAGTCCTGGCGTTGCGGCCGCAGCCGGAGTACGTCCTCTACGAGTGAGGCGTGGGACGCCTGACCTGTACGCGACCCGCTTGCAGCCGGTTCCCAGTCTTCTCGGATTTGCCCAGCCTTGTCACCGCTCGCGCGGATACTGGTGAGTCGACTGGCCGCCAGCCGAGGCACCGCCAGCGACCAAGGGATCAGGGGCAATCACCGTGGACAACACCGTCGACGCCGGCATCACCGACTTCGTCGACGGCACGCCGCCCGCCGCCGGCCCTGAAGCGCTCGGCCTCGAGGTCGGGTCCGCTGTCGGACTAGCGGAGACCGCGGAAGCCGAGTTCATGTGGGCACTGCACGAAGGGGCTCCCGACGAGGCGAAGCAGGCCCTCGGCATGGCGTCACGGCGGGTGGGCGGCGGGGTCGCCCTGGTCATGCGGCACGACCCGACGGGTGGCTTCTGGAACAAGGCGCTCGGGTTCGGGGTCACCGAGCCCGTGACAGCCGAGCTCGTGGCGGAGCTGGCTGACTTCTACCGGTCCGGCGGAGCGCCGGCGATGGTCCTGCAGATCGCGCCGTCGGCGTTGCCAGCCGACTGGGACGAGATCTGCGCGCGCCACGACATCGCCGGGGGGAACCTGTGGGTCAAGCTCCTGCGCCGCGCCGAGGCCGCTCCGCCGGAAGGCCAGACGGACCTTCGGATCGACGTCGTCGATCGCGCGTCGGCCGCCGACTACGCAAGGGTCTTCGCCAGGGGGTTCGAGATGCCCGAGGAGCCGCACATGCTGGCGATGTTCGGTGCGGTGGTCACGTCGGGACTCGGCTTCACGGCATACGGCGCCTGGGAGGGCGACCGGCTGGTGTCGGCAGCGCAGCTGCATGTCGCGGGCCCAGCCGCCGCGTTCTGCGGCGCTGCGACGCTCCCGGACGCACGAGGCAAGGGTGCGCAGTCGGCGTTCATGGAGCGGCGGGTTGCCGACTCTCGCGCCGCCGGGTGCGCCTGGATGAGCGCCGAGACGTGGCAGGAGGCCGATGGCGCGCACAACCCGTCGCTGCACAACATGAGACGGGCCGGGTTCGTGGACATCTACGACCGCCGCAACTGGGTCTGGCGCAACGAGACGTGAGGATGTGGCGAGGATGGAACCAGTGACTGTCGAGGGATTCGCCGGGTTCTGGTCCGCGAGCGCGCCGGATGCCGAACGCATCCGCCTGGCGCCCTTCGCCGAGCACCGGATCGACGAGGTCGTCGACCTGACCGTGGCCCGGCTGCCGCACCTGTCTGCCGTCGAGGCCCGCTGGGTCTTCGAGGCCGGAGCGAACATCGAGGATCGCACCGTCATCGAGGCGCTCGACCCGCACGACAAGCTCGTGGGGGTTGCGGTGACCGCACATCCGGTGTTCGCGCCCGCGGGACGCTCGTTCCTGCGGGTGGTCGTGAGCGCCGACCACGAGGGTCATGGGCTGGGCAGTGCCTTGCGGTCGGCCGCGCTCGAGCATGTGCCACCGGGCACGACGATGCTGGTGTCGGGCGTGTACGACGACGAGCCTCGGTCGCTCGACGTGGCCCGCCACTGGGGCTTCACGACGGACGAGCACGCGATCGAGTCCGAGCTGTCTCTGGTCGACCTCCCCCAGCCTGACCTCCCCCAGGGCGTGACGCTCCACGAGGCGCCCGACTTCGACTTCGACGACCGGGAGGCCGTCGATGCGATGCTGCTGCGCAGCCAGACCAACCCGGAGGCGGAGCAAGGGTGGGTATTCGACCTGGCCAAGCTGGCGTCCTTCGTCGGTGAGAAGGAGGCCCCGGTCTGCGTCCTCGCCCGGGTCGACGGCGTCCCGGCCGGCATCACGACGGGCTCGGTCGCGGAGGGCGTGCTGACCATCGGCTACAGCGGCATCGACCCGCAGCTGCGCGGTCGCGGCCTGATGCGGCTGGTCAAGCAGCAGGCCCACCTCGTCGCCGCCCGCGCCGGGGCGACGGTGAGCCGGACCCACAACGAAGAGCTCAACACGGGCATCCGGCACGTCAACGCGCAGCTCGGCTACGTCGTCACGAGCGGCGTTTTCCGGATGTCGGCCGGGTTCCCGGGCTGACCGCTCGCAGCGTCCGTGTGCGTGAGGGACCCTCGATCGAGGCTCACGCCCACAGGTTCTCGACGACCGCGTGCTCGACGCCGCCCTCGGCCTCCTCGAGCACAGACAGGCTCCGATTCGTGTCGAAGACCGTGCGCAGCCGCACCGTCGAAGGCAGGCGTACCGGCTTGCGGAACCACACGCGGCTCGTCAGGCCGCTCTCGGGCAGGCGCGGGCCCAGTGCCGCGAGAACCCTTGCGTACGAGTACATCCCGTGCGCGATGGCCGTGGGGAACCCGAACGGCCGCGCGGCCAGCGCATGGACGTGGATCGGGTTCCAGTCGCCAGATACCGCGGCATACGCCCGTCCCGTGCCCTCCTCCAGACGCCAGGTCGGTCCCGTGCTCACTCCCACGAGCGGGTCCACGGACGGAGGCTCCGACGACGGCGCCTCGGCTTGCTCCGGGCCTCGGGACAGGTAGGTGCTGACTCCGTGCCAGACCACCCGCCCGGCGACACTGACCTCCGACACGAGGTCCACCTGCCGACCTCGTCGATGGGGACGCAGCGACTCCGCCCACACGGAGACATCCAGGGCGTCGTCGAGGGCGATCGGACTGGACGCGGTGATCCGGTTCTCGACGTGGACGGTGCCGAGCAGCGGCAGCGGGAAACGGTCACCGCTCATGACGGCCATCTGCAGAGGGAATGCGAGCAGGTGCGGGTAGGTGACCGGAAGCGTGTTACCCACCCCGAACCGGCAGACGCGGTCGTATGCCGCGAGGTCGGCCAGGTCGACGCGGACGCCCGCGCGGGAGACCCGGATGTCCGGCAGGTCTTCGGTCGAGCGACCTCGCTTGAGTGCTGCGGTCGCGTAGATGCGTCTGAGGTCCGGGGCGGAGTCGAGCGTGATCTCTTTCGTCATCGCGGTCTCACGCTCCGAGCAGGCTCTGACCGCAGACCCGGACGACCTGACCCGTCACTGCCGCCGAGCCGGGCTGGGCCATCCAGGCGATCGTCTCCGCGACGTCCCGGGGCTGCCCGCCCTGTTGGAGTGAGTTCATCCTGCGGCCGATCTCGCGCGTCGCGAACGGGATCCTCGCCGTCATCTCCGTCTCGATGAACCCAGGGGCGACCGCGTTCACGGTGATGCCGCGGGCGGCCACCGCGCCCGACAACGCCGTGACGAGCCCGATCACCCCCGCCTTGCTCGCGCCGTAGTTGGTCTGCCCGCGGTTGCCGGCGATGCCTGCGATCGACGCGACGCAGACGATACGACCCCCATCGGGCATCGCTCCAGGAGCGAGGATCGCGTCGTTCATCCTCAATATCGACCGCAGGTTGACCTCGATCACGCTGCTCCAGCGCGCCTCGTCCAGGTTGACGAACAGCCTGTCCCGGGTGATCCCGGCGTTGTGGATGACGATGTCGAGCGCGCCATGCCGCGTGACGGCGTGCTCGACGAGCCGCGCCCCCGCGTCCTCGGCCGTGACGTCGAGCTGCAACGCCGTGCCCCGCACCTCGTTGGCGACCTTCGCCAGCGCGTCGCCGGCGGCGGGGACGTCGAGGGCCACGACCGTGGCGCCGTCGCGGGCCAGGACCCGAGCGATCTCGGCACCGATGCCGCGCGCTGCGCCGGTGACGGCCGCGACCTTGCCGTCAAGCGGCCGGACGGCGCTGGCGTTGTCGCCCTCACGCTCCCCCACGCGGACCACCTGGCCGTCGACGTAGGCCGACCTCCCGGACAGGAAGAACTCCACAGCCGAGCGGACACCCGATGGCGAGTCGCCCTGAGCGAGAACGAGATTCGCGGTCGCGCCGGCGCGCAGCTCCTTGCCGAGCGACCTGACGAGTCCCTCGAGCGCGCGCTGGGTGGTCACCTGGGTGACATCGGTCAGCGTCGCCGGGTCTCGTCCGATCACGACCACCCGGCCGTTCGGAGCGAGTGCCTTGACGGCTGGCGCACCGAGGACGCGCAGCTGGTCGAGGTCGGACGGGTCGGTCGCCGCGCTGAGGTCGAGGACGACGGCACCGAGCCTGCTCTCCGCATCGTCCGTGCGCCCCACCGCGGGGAGGCCGAGCGTGCCCAGCCACGCGGTGAGGCCGTCGGCGAACGCGCCGTCCCCCGCCACGAGCACCGGGCCCTCGCACAGCGGCATACCGGGCTCGTAGCGGCGCAGCCGGGTCGGCTGCGGCACCCCGACCCTCTTGGCGACGGGCGAGCCGATGATGGTGGTGAACACGTCGCTCATCCGCTCAGGCCTCCAGGATCGCGACGACACCCTGGCCGCCCGCCGCACAGATCGAGATGAGCCCGCGGCCGCCGCCGGCCTCGTGCAGCTGCTTCGCAAGTGACGCGACGATGCGACCGCCGGTGGCAGCGAAGGGGTGCCCGGCGGCGAGTGACGAGCCGTTGACATTGAGCCGTGCGCGGTCGATGGAGCCGAGGGGCTCGTCGAGCCCGAGCCGCTGCTTGCAGAAGTCGGGGTCCTCCCACGCCTTGAGCGTGGTCAGCACGGTGGCGGCGAACGCCTCGTGGATCTCGTAGAAGTCGAAGTCCTGGAGCGTCAGGCCGTTTCGCGCGAGCAGGCGCGGGACGGCATACGCAGGCGCCATGAGCATGCCCTCGTCACCGTGGACGTAGTCGACCGCCGCGGTCTCGGCGTCGACGAACCACGCAAGTGGGGTGAGCCGGTGCTTCGCGGCCCACTCCTCGCTGGCCAGCAGGACGGCTGAGGCACCGTCCGTGAGCGGGGTCGAGTTGCCCGCGGTCAGCGTCGCTCCCTCACCTTTGCCGAAGACGGGCTTCAGCCCTGCCAGCTTGTCGACAGTCGAGTCAGCGCGCATGTTGTTGTCCCGGGTGAGCCCGAGGTAGGGCGTGACGAGGTCGTCGAAGAAGCCACGGTCGTATGCCGCCGCGAGCTTCTGGTGGCTCGCAGCGGCGATCTCGTCCTGCTCCTCCCGCGGAATTCCCCACTGCGCGGCGGTGATCGCCATGTGCTCGCCCATCGACAGACCGGTGCGGGGCTCGACGTTCTGCGGGATCGACGGCACCAGGTGCCCTGGGCGCAGGCCGGTCAGCGCCTTGACCCGATCCACGGCGGAGCGTGCTCGGTTGGCCGCGAGAAGCGTCTGGCGAAGACCCTCGTTGACCGCGATCGGGGCGTCGCTCGCGCTGTCGACGCCGCCGGCGACACCGGAGTCGATCTGCCCGAGGGCGATCTTGTTGGCCACGAGGATCGCTGCCTCGAGGCCGGTGCCGCAGGCCTGCTGGACGTCGTAGGCGGGCGTCGTCGGGGCGAGGCGCGTGCCGAGCACGGTCTCGCGGGTGAGGTTGTAGTCGCGGCTGTGCTTGAGCACCGCACCGGCCACCACCTCACCCAGGCGCTCGCCGGCGATGCCGAACCGCGCCACGAGACCGTCGACGGTCGCCGTGAGCATGTCCTGGTTCGACGCGGTGGCGTAGGCGCCGTTGGCACGCGCGAAGGGGATGCGGTTGCCGCCTAGGACGGCGACACGCCGGGGCGAGCGGGCGGCTGACTTCGTGGCCATGGTCTCTCCTGCTGATGGGCTCCGGAACCGGCGCAGGCACTGAGGCGCTGCGGCCCGTGCGCGACGGCGTCAGACACAACATAACCGGGCCCTCAGTCAGTCGGGCGCTGGTACCGGCCCCTGCGGTGCACGAGTGGGCTCGGGTCGTCACCGACCTCGACGTGCTCGACGACCGCCTCGACGAGCCGCGACCACCCCACGTCGCGCGTCGCACCGACGTCGAGGCGCAGGCCGGCCCACGTCGCCGCGGTGACGACACGAGGGCCCCAGGCGGTCTGCTCCCAGTCGGTGAGGCGGAACGGACCGCCGGGCGCGGGCATCGTTCCCGCGAACGCGTCAGCAAGGTCCCGGTGCCGCCAACCGAGCAGGCTCATCACCGCGAGCCGGGTCTCCTCGAGACGCTCGAGCAGGTCCGACTCCGGGTGCAGCAGGGCGACGACCCGACCCGGGTCGCCCGGGGCCACGAGATACGAGGAGACGGTCAGGCCGGCGCGGTCCGGCCCGTCGCCCGATGTCCACAGGGACACCGTGGCGCCGACCCGGCCGCGCAGCCGGCGCAGCGGGTCGCGGTCCTCGTCGGGAGGCAGGAAGGGATGGCTGGTGTGGATCGTCACTCGGGGTCCGCGACGAGGAGCGCGTCGTCGACGGACACCTCACCGGGCTCGACCACCTCGGCATAGACACCCGCGCACTGCGCCGGCTTCTGCGTCACCGTGAGCGTGCAGGCGCCCAGCCGGATCAGCCTGCCGACCAGGCCCTCGAGTACCGCCGGCTCGACGTCGAGCACGATGTTGGCCTTCGGGTGGGTCTCGACGTACTCCTCCGCGGAGACGAGGTGCACGGCATGCTTCTTGGAGCGGTTGCCCTCGGGCCCGCTGGGCGTGATCTCGACGGACTCGAGCGACTGGCCCGGGGCGTCCGAGTCGGCGTAGATGTGAAGACTCGAGACGATGGCGTTCATGGTCGTCACGCTAGTCGTTCCGCGGTGGTTCAGGGCCCGCGGCCCGCGCACGAGACTCGCGGTCCGGACGACGATGGCCCCTGATCCGCGTTTGCGCAGTTCAGGGGCCGTGTTCGACCGGTGGACGTGAAGGGACTCGAACCCCTGACCTCTCGCGTGTGAAGCGAACGCTCTAACCAACTGAGCTACACGTCCGGGCGCCCCACTCAACCGACAGACATCGGGGCGACGGAGGGAAACAATAGCCGCATCCACTCCCCTCGCGGTAATCGACCCGCCCAGACAGCATCCGGCTCATCCAGCGTCCGCGCGCCCTGGCGCGCCGGGCCCTCAGTCGATGCCGGGCAGCTGGCCGAGCAGGTCCTCGGCCCACTGCGGTACGAACGGCGGCACGCCACGCCACGCGAGGTAGCCCCACATGACGACCCACACCACCAGCACCGTCCCGAACGCGACGAGGCCTCGGACCCAGAGCGCCTGGTCGAGGATCCAGTCGTTCCACCGGCTGACGTGACGGCGCGCGAAGTCGAGCCAGCGCTGGGCGAACTCGAACTCGCTCGCGAGGATGAGCAGGCCGAAGAAGACCACGAGCCAGCCCGGGCCGGGCGCCGGCACCATGATGAGGCCGGCGACCGTGACGACCGCCCCGACGACGCCGACTGCAGTGCGCCACGCCAGGTGAGTCACGCGGTTCCGTCGCAGCCGCGCCCGCCAGGCCCAGCGGTCCTCGGCAGCGTCGAGAGTGAGGTTCGGGTCGGAGTAGTCGACCTGCTTCTCACGGTCGTCGCTCACGGGTCCAGGTCTGCTTCCCCGTTGGTGCGGAAGATCTCCTGCAGGGCGGTCGTCAGCGGGCGCTCCGCCGGGAGCTCGCGGTCGTCGACGGCATGGACCGGCAGGACGTCCTTGGTCGAGCTGGTGATGAAGACCTCGTCGGCCGTCGTGAGGACATCCAGGGGCAGCGTCTCCTCGCGCACGTCGAGACCTGCGGCCCTCCCCCACTCGATGACGAGCTCACGGGTGATGCCACGAAGGAGCCCCGACTCCGGAGGTGGGGTGAGCACGACGCCGTCCACGACGACGAAGACGTTGCTGCCTGTGCCCTCGCAGAGCTCGCCGCGGTTGTTGGCGAAGACCGCCTCGACAGCGCCGGCCTCCTTGGCCCGGGCCAGCGCGACGACGTTCTCGGCGTACGAGGTCGTCTTGAGCCCGACCACGGCCGAGCGCTCGTTCCGCGTCCACGGCATGACGGCAAGCTTGCCGCTGGGCGGGTTCGGCGGCTGCGGGGCCGCAAGGACGATGTACGTGAGCGAGGCGTCGTCGCGGTCCGAGCCAAGCGGCCCGAGGCCGCCCGTGACGCTGTACCGCACCCGCCCGAAGTCGATGGGTGGCCCGTCGAGGACAGCGGCGATCCCCTTGTCCACCAGCGTGAGATCCAGGGGCGGCAGGCCGAGCCCCCGTGCAGAGCGCTCGAGCCGCCGGTGATGGCGGGTCAGGGCGAACGGCTGCCCGCCCACGACCTTGGCGGTCTCGAAGACGCCGTCACCTACCGTGACACCGTGGTCGAGCGCCGAGACCGACGGCCCCGTCGGCTCCACGAGCTCACCGTTGACCCACACGCGAGTAGTCGTGCTCATGATCCCTTCCCCGGCTCATCCCATCGGGTCGGGGCGAGCCGACCTCATGGTGTCACAGTGCCTGCGGCGAGCCCGACGAGGCGGGCGGCCTTGAGCTCCGTCTCGGCCCACTCCCCCGCCGGGTCCGAATGCCACGTGACGCCGGCACCGGTGCCGAAGCGCAGCCAGCGCCGCCCGTCCTCGTCCCGCTCCGCCCAGAAGGTGCGAATCCCGACCGCGAGGGCGGCCTCGTCCCGGTCTGCGTCGACCCAGCCCACGGCGCCGCAGTAGGGACCCCGCGGCGACGCCTCGAGATCACGGATCGCCTTGAGCGCGCTCGACTTCGGCGCCCCGGACACCGATCCGGGCGGGTATGCGGCGGCGAACACCTCGGGCCACGCGACGTCATCGCGCATCCGTCCGCTCACCGTCGACACGAGATGGACGAGCCCCGGGTGCTGCTCGAACGCGCAGAGCTCGTCGACCGACACCGTGCCCGGCTCGCAGACCCCCGAGATGTCGTTGCGCATGAGGTCGACGATCATGACGTTCTCGGCGTAGTCCTTCGGGAGCATCTGCTCCGCTGTGGGGGCCGTGCCCTTGATCGGGCGGGTCACCAGCCGCCCATCACGTCGCGCTAGGAAGAGCTCCGGCGACGCGCTCACGACGTCGAGGCCGGCCGCCTCGCAGCGGATCCGGGCGGCATACGGTGCTGGGTTTCCTTGTCGGACAAGGGTGTCGAGCGCGTCGAGGTCCGCGTCGCCAGTGAGCTCGTGGCTGAGCACGCGGCATACGTTGACCTGGTAGACGATCCCCGAGGAGATGCGGTCGCGGACCTCGCGCACGGCGTCGACGTATGCCGTCCGGTCGAGAGAGGTGTGCCAGGTGCCACGCAGCGGCCCCCAGGTCGCGCCAGCTGGTTCGCCTGGTCCAGCCTTGACGTCGGCGAACCGGACCGCCGTGACGTCACCCTCGAAGGTGGCCACGACCGCCCAGAACCCCTCGCTGGAGATGGCTTCGAGCGCATCGGGACCATGGCGCACGTCGAGGACGTGGCAGGCGCGCCTGTCGGCGAAGCGGGCGTGGTCCACCCGCAGATACTAGTTCTGGGCGGCCAGCGCCTTCTCGATGTCGTCGGCCAGCCCGGCGGGCTCGGTCGACGGGGCGTACCGTGCGATGACCTTGCCATCACGGCCGACGAGGAACTTCGTGAAGTTCCACTTGATCTTCTTGCCGAGAAGGCCGCCCTTCTCCGACTTGAGCCACGTGAACAGCGGGTGCTCGTCGTCGCCGTTGACGTCCACCTTGGCGAACATCGGGAAGGTCACGCCGTAGTTCTTCTGGCAGAACTCGCCGATCTCCTCCTCGGTGCCCGGCTCCTGGGAGCCGAACTGGTTGCAGGGGAAGCCGAGCACCCGGAGGCCCTGCTCCTGGTAGGTGCGATAGAGCTGCTCGAGACCGGCGTACTGCGGAGTGAAGCCGCACGCGCTCGCCGTGTTGACGACGAGCACGACGTCACCGGAGTAGTCGGACAGTGACCGCTCCTCACCGTCGAGCGCCGTCGCCTTGAAGTCGCCGATAACAGCCACAGTGTCCTCCTTGGTCGGATACGACCATCATCGCCCAGGTCTGCCTCGACAGACGTCCCGGGGTGGGTGGGCCTGCGCTCAGCCGTCAGTCGCGTCGTCCTCGTCCGGCTCCGGTGGCGCCTGCCTTCCCTCGCGCTCGTCGCGGTCAGCCCACTCCAGCAGCGTGCTGAAGTCGAAGACGGCCTCGTCGATCCCTGTGTGCAGGTCCCCGAGCTCGGCGAAGCGCGCGGGCATCGTCCGGATCGTGAAGTCGTCCGGCTCGGCATCGTCGATCTCGTCCCAGCGAAGGGGCGCCGACACCGTCCCGGTCTTGTTGCCACGGACGCTGTACGCCGCCGCGATCGTGTGGTCGCGAGCGTTCTGGTTGTAGTCGACGAACAGGTCGTCCGGCGAGCGGTCCTTGCGCCACCAGGTCGTCGTGACCTCGTCGGGCAGGCGGCGCTCCACCTCACGGGCGAACGCCAGCGCGCCGCGCCGCACGTCTTTGAACCCGTAGTCCGGCTTGATCCGGACATACACGTGCATCCCCTTGCCGCCCGAGGTCTTGGGCCAGCCGACGGCGCCGATCTCGTCGAGGACCTCCTGCGCCACATGGGCGGCCCGTCGCACGCGGTCGAAGGGACAGCGGGGCATCGGGTCGAGGTCGATCCGCCACTCGTCGGGCTTCTCCGTGTCGGCGCGGCGGCTGTTCCACGGGTGGAACTCGACCGTCGACATCTGCACGGCCCAGATCACATCGGCGAGGCGCGTCACGCAGAGCTCGTCGGCGTGCAGACCGAATCGTGGGAAGTGCAGCCGCACCGTCTCGACCCACGGTGGCGCGCCCGCGGGCAGGCGCTTCTGGTGGACCTTCTGGCCCTCGACGCCTTTGGGGAACCGGTGCAGCATGCATGGCCGCTCGCGTAGCGCGTTGACGATGCCGGGGCCCACCGACAGGTAGTACTTCGCAAGGTCGAGCTTGGTCTCGCCGTGATCGGAGAAGTACACGCGATCAGGGTTGGTGAGCCGGACGTCGAAGCCCTCGACGTCGAGCTCGACGGACGGGCTGCTGCGCGCGGCTGCCATGGCCCCAGGCTACTGACGATGCCGACACTCTTCCGGCAACGCACTGCGTTCGGGCGTCGCCTCACATCGTGAGGACGGCCACCCCACTGAACGCACCGGCCGCGAGGTCGTCGAGAGCGCGGTCGGCGTCCTCGAAGGCATACTCGCGCACGCTGGCGCGCAGCCCGAGCGACCCGGCGAGGCGGAACAGCTCCTCGCCGTCCTGCCGGGTGTTCGCGGTGACCGAGGTCAGCCGCCGCTCACGGAACAGGTGGTCCTGGTAGACCAGCCCGGGGATGTCGCTGACGTGGATGCCGGCCGTGACGAGGGTGCCGCCCTGGTCGAGAGCGGCCAGGGCGACGGGCACCAGCTCACCCGCCGGCGCGAAGAGGATCGAGGCGTCGAGCGGCACCGGTGGCTTGCCGTCGGCCGCACCCGCCGAGGCAGCGCCGAGCTCCAGCGCCAGCCGCCGCGCGTCATCACCACGCGTCAGGACGTGGACCTCGGCTCCTTGCGCGATCGCCAGCTGTGCGGTGAGGTGAGCGCTCGCTCCGAAGCCGTAGATGCCGAGTCGTCCGCCGGGAGGCAGCTCGGCCCTTCGGAGCGCGCGGTACCCGATGATCCCCGCACACAGGAGCGGCGCGGCCTGCACGCTCGTGACCTCGTCGGGAATCCGGTAGGCATATGCAGCAGGCACCGTGGCCAAGCGCGCGTAGCCGCCGTCGGCATCCCACCCTGTGAACTTCGCTGCAGGACAGAGGTTCTCGCGACCACTGCGGCACCACCGGCACTCTCCACACGTGTGTCTCAGCCAGGCGATGCCGACTCGGTCGCCGGTCGCGAACCGCGTCGTGCCCGCACCCACCTCGACCACCCGACCGACGACCTCGTGGCCGGGCACGACGTGACGGAGGTGCTCGGGAAGGTCACCGTCCGTGACGTGGAGGTCCGTCCGGCATACCCCGCACACCTCGACCTTGACGAGCACGTCGTCGGGTGCGGGGCGCGGCACCGGCCGCTCGACCCGTCTGATCCGCTGCGGCCCGTCGTCGCCGACGCTTTCCCAGGCGGCCATCACCGTCGGGGCGGGTTGAGGGCTCATGGGACGAGAGTAGGCGCGGGTGCCGGGCTCCGGCTCCCGTCGGCCGGCTCATGACCCCCCCATGGTCGCCGGCACGGCGACGGCCCCGGTCACGTCGTGACCGGGGCCGGCTGCGGAGCGGACGACCGGGCTCGAACCGGCGACCTCAACCTTGGCAAGGTTGCGCTCTACCAACTGAGCTACGTCCGCGGGTCACCGCTGTGGCGGTGTGCGATGGAGAGAGTATCCGACGCGGAGCCGATCTGCACATCCGCCCACAGACCACGGTGGTCGGAGATCGGAAGTGCCTCCGCGCCACTTCCGCCCACCATGATTCCCGGGCCGAGAAGGATGTGGTCGATCTGCTCGGCCGGGACGTCCTGAGGGAAGGTGGGATGTGAGGCAGCCGGCTCGAGCCCGGTGATTCGATGCGCTCGGGCCGGCTCCATGTTGAGGTCGCCGACGAGAACAACGGGACCCGGCGTGCGGTCTAGGGCGCGGACCACGCGGCGCAGCTGTCGACCGTTCCACCACGACATGAAGGACAGATGCGTGTTGGCGACCGTCACCGGGCCCTCTGGGGTCTCGACTGTGGCCACCAAGGCCACGCGGGGCTCGTCGTGCACCAGGTAGATGCCATGCCTGCCCTTGAAACGCAGCGGGACCCTCACGGGGACGGGTTCGAGCCGGACCACCTCCCAGGTGCGCACCGGAAGCCGTGAGAGCAGGGCGATCCCGTATGCCGCGTCGTCCGGCTGCTCTGCCCCCGTCGCGGCGACCCAGGTCGCCCCCGGCGTGCCGGCGATCGCGGCGACGAAGCGGTGGTGATGCGCGCCCATGGCGACGGCGGCGACTGTCGTCAGGTCGCGGAACCCGGAGCGGCTCTGGTTCTGGTCCACCTCCTGGAGCGCCAGGATGTCCGGATCGAGGCGGCGCACCGACTCGGCCAGCCCAGACGGGTCGACGTGCTGGTCGCTGGGCACGCGGCCGTTGAGGATGTTGAAGGTGGCGACTCGCATGATCGTTGTCGTACCCCGTCGCCGGCCCGAGCCGCGATGACCGCGACCTTCAGGTGGCACCACGAACGGCTCTGAGCGGCATACCGGGTAAGCGCATTGCATGCAGGACTCCCCCCAGCGCGATCTCCGAGAGGCGCTCAAGACCGTGGCCGTGGCGCTCAAGTCGACCGGCATCCCGTTCGCGCTCATCGGGGGCTACGGGGTCTGGGCCCGCGGAGGTCCCGAGCCGAACCACGATGTCGACTTCCTCGTTGCCGCCGAGGACTCTCACCGGATCGCGCAGGCGCTCGCGGACTCCGGCCTCATGGTCGTTCAGCCGCCTGAGGACTGGCTCTTCAAGGTGTACGTCGACGACTCGCTCGTCGACGTGATCTCCCGTCCTGCCGGAGAGCCGGCCACCCGGATGGACGTCGAACGAGCCACGTCGATGGAGGTGCTCTCGGTGCAGATGCCGGTCCTGCCGGCCACCGACCTGGTCACTCACAAGCTCAACGCCTTGTCGGAGCACGACTGCGACCTGGCCGCCGTCATCCCCGTCGCGCGGTCGCTGCGGGAGCAGGTCGACTGGGACGTGGTCCGGCGCATGACCGACGGGAACGTGTTCGCGGCGGCGCTGCTCTTCGTGCTCGAGAGACTCGAGGTCATCGAAGGCGAGTCACAGTGATCGGGTTGAGGTCGAAGTACATGTTCGTCCGGCCGTCGCCGGGGGCGAAGAACACTCGCCCCGCATCGCCGATCCCGAGGGCCGACAGGTCCAGCCGGAAGGCGTACGGGTCCTTGGGATCGTCCGGGATGAGCCGGAAGCCTCGATAGAGCATGGGAACGGGACTGACGCACCGAAGGTGGAGCTGACCACGGCGGACGAACACCGTGGCCCCCGCGCCGAACATCATCCGGGCCCGGGCGTCGCTGGGTGGTCCAGGGAGTGGGTACCAGCCACAGAGGTCGTTCCACAGGTGAGGCTGCTGCGCGACACCGTTGGAGGGTCCCGCATCCTCGGCTCGGGCGGCGGTGGTCCGCAGCAGCAGGTCGAGGAGGCCACCGAGCTCTCCGGGGAGCCACAGCATCGCGTTGCGGGCACCGTTGGTGAAGGCCATGACGGCGAGGTGGTCGTTCGGTGCGACGAAGAACTGCGAGTTGAAGCCAGGTGCGATGCCCCCGTGCTCCACCAGGGCGTGGCCGCCCGCAGCGGATCGGAAGAAGGCCAGGCCCATCCCGGGCACCCGGGGGTCCGGCTGGTACTGCGGCTCGAACATCGCTTGCATCGTTTCGGGAGCGACGATCCGGCCGCGCTCGTTGGCGCCGCCGCCCATCAGGGCCGCGAGGTACGCCGCCATGTCGCGCGGCGTGGAGAAGGCGGCCGAGGCTCCCGGGGTGGTGAACTCGTAGTCGCGCACCGGTCTCGGCCCACGACGGCCCAGCGTGTACCCCGTGGCAAGCCGCTCGTCGACGGCGCGCGTGCGTGTCAGCGACGTGTCGGTCATGCCGAGCGGCGCGAACACGTTCGCCGCGAGGTGGTCGGCGAGGGGACGTCCCGACACGTCGGCGACGATCTGGCCCAGGGTCGCATAACCGTGGTCGGTGTACCGCCACCGGGTGCCGGGCTCGGCCACGACCCGAAGGCCACGTCCGTACCTCGAGGCCAGGGACGGGACCGGCCGGTCGGCCTTGACAACCTCACCGAACAGCGGCCTGAAGAGCCCGGTCGCGCTCGCGAGCTCGGGTATGCCGGACGTGTGGGTCAGCAGGTGACGCACCGTCGGCGGGGTGATCCCCGGCCGCACCGGCACGAGGCGGTAGCTGCGGAGGTACCGCTGCGCGGGGGCGTCGAGGTCCACGAGGCCGCGCTCCCACAGTTGTGCGATGGCCACTGCTGTGAAGGTCTTGGTGATGGAGGCGACACGGAAGACGGTGTCGGGAGTGATCGGGACCCGGGTCTTCAGGTCAGCCACGCCGTGTCCCCTGAAGTGGACGAGCTGCCCGTCGCGGACCACGCCGACCGCCAGGCCGACCGCGGCCCAGCGCGCGAGGGTCTCATCCACCCGGTCATCGACTGCCTTGGCGTCCTCGATCGCGATCCCGGCCATGATGCACCTCCCGTTCATTCCACCGTCTCACCCCTGACCGATCGAGCGTCCGGGCCCAAAGTCCCTGTCCCCGAGGACGGGCCGGTGGAACGGTGGCATCGAGTGGAGGCGTGTGTGCGGAGACGTGCGCACGGAGGCGTGGGTACGGAGGCGTCCGCATGGAACGCGTTCGCGTTGAAAGGGCCTCGGGCGACGAGCGGTTGAGCTCCGAGGACAAGGTCATGCTGTGGCCCGAGGCCCGGTGGCCACAGCACGTCGGTGCGCTCCTGATCCTCGATGGCGGTCCTTTGCTCGCTGACGATGGGCGGCTTCGGCTGGACGCGCTGCGACGCCAGGTCGACCAACGCCTGGACCACGTGCCGAGGCTGCGACAGCGCCTCGTCATGCCAGGGCCTGGCCGTGGGGGCCCTCGTTGGGTCCCGGACGCGCGTTTCGCAGTCGAGCGGCACGTGGATGCCGTCGGTGTGCCGGCACCCGGCGACACCGCCGTGCTGCTCGCTGTGGTCGAGCAGCTGCGCCGGCGTCCGCTTGACCACGGGAAGCCGCTCTGGGACCTGTGTTTCCTCACCGGCCTGGCCGATGGGCGGGTCGGGCTCCTGGCGCGTCTCCACCACGTGGTGGCCGACGGGATGGCCGGCATGGCGACGCTGTCGGCTCTTCTCGACGCCGAGGTCCGCGCGCCCGAGGGCGGCGTGCTCACTGAGCCAACAAGCGCGGCGCAGCACTCAGACTCCCGGCGGCCCCGGACGAGTGCGGTCGCGCGTCCGGCGGGCAGGGCCGGAACCAGCCCGTCGATCCCACGAGGGGCCGGCTCCCGGCGGCCCGCCGATGTCGCCCGGCCATTCCTGCGGCTGCTGGCCGGTCCGCACCCCGCGCGGACGAGCCTGGATCGGGTCGTCGGCCCCGACCGCACCCTGGCCGTGGTCAGGGTGCCGCTGGACCCGGTCCGCGGGACGGCTCGGGCGCACGGCGCGACGGTCAACGACATCCTGCTGACCGCAACTGCAGGAGCACTGCGCTGCCTCCTGCTCGCCCGCGGCGAGCCGACGCCGCGACTGCCTTGCTATGTCCCTGCGACCCTGCGACGGGAGGACGACCGGGACGGGGCTCGGGGCAACCTCCTCACCCAGCTTGTGGTTCCGCTCCCCCTCGGCGTCGAAGACCCGGCATACCGCCTGCGGGAGATCAGCCGCGCGTCGGCCGCCGCCAAGCACGCACCCCATCCCCCGCTCGGCGCGCTCGTGGGCAACCCGGTCGGCCGCCGGCTGCTGGTCGCTCTGCTCGACCGCAACCCGGTGAGCGTGACCACTGCAGACATCGTGGGTCCGGGCGCCCCGCGATGGTTCGCTGGGGCCCGGATCACGGACGTGTTCCCGCTGCTCCCGCTCATCGGCTCGGTCTCGGTCGGGGTCGGTGCGGTGTCGTATGCCGGCCGGCTCGACATCATGCTCGTCGCTGACGCCGACGCATGCCCCGACCTCGGAGTCGCTGCACAGGGACTGGGCCAGGACCTAGCCCGGCTTGGCATCGACGTGCTTCCCGACCGACTGTAGGGAGCTCCCGGAGCCCCCGGGGCGGCTGTCGCCAACCCGAGCGAGGGGCTGCGAACCGCTCGGGGGATCGGCCGCAGCCCCTCTGCCGACAACATCGCCGAGGGCGGCGGGCCGTTACGCCATACCGACCTGGGGTTGCCCCCGCGTTACCAGGTGGGCGCGCTCACCCCGGCCCAAACGGTCGAGCGAACGCCTCGTCGCATGGGTTGACCCCGTTCGGCGGACATCCTGACTGGTCAGGCCTTTGGTCTGGCAGGAGAGGATGCCCCGGAAGAGGGCGCCCCGCCGATGACCGACGAGTTCGAGAGCTGGTTTGCGCGGCGCGACTACGAAGCCGCCCGGCTGGCGGACAACCCGGAGGCGATGAGGCGGGCGTGGACCCGCGGGTCGCGTGAGGTGTCGCCGCGGATGCCGGACACGAGCCCGCGCGAGCGGCAGGAGGAAGAGCGATGACGGCGATGAGCCGTGGCGACAGGCCCCAGCGGGCCATCCGGCTCCCGGGAACATTGCGTCGAGTCTTGCGTAGTGCAATCATTGCTCTCACCAATGTTCTGGTATCTGAGGGCCACTCATGACCGCCACAGGCAGCCGCTCCCCCACCAACCGCGGGAACCGCACGAGCGAGGACCTGGACCAGCTCGTCACCGCTCTGCTGACCGCGTCCAGGGCGCTGGTCGGCGTCTCTGCCCGGTCCCTAGCGATGGTCGAGGACACCGTGACCCTGACCCAGTTCCGCACCCTGGTGGTGCTGGACGCGCATGGGCCCTCGACGCTCAACCGCCTCGCCGATCGGCTCCAGGTCAACGCATCCACCACGTTGCGCACGGTCGACCGGCTGATCGGCTCTGGCCTGGTGGACCGGCGGGAGAACACCGAGAACAGGCGTGAGGTCATCATCGAGCTGACGGATGCGGGTCGCCGACTGGTCGGCGAAGTGACAGAACGACGCCGGCGTGCGATCGCGCAGGTCGTAGACGCGATGCCGAGCCGACATCGCGTGCGGCTGGTGGAGGCTCTGGTCGCGTTCACCGAGGCGGCGGATGAACCACAGGCGTTCGGCGACTCGGCGACTCTTTTGGGGTGGTGATCGAACATGACACATGGTGGCGACGTTGACGTGGTGCGGCTCACGCGTCTCACCAAGACCTTCGGAGGCAATCGTGGGATCAGGGATGTCGACCTGGTGGTCCGACGGGGCCAGGTGTTCGGGTTTCTCGGCCCGAACGGCGCCGGGAAGTCGACCACCATCCGCCTGATCATGGGCCTGTACCGCCCGACCTCGGGTCGAGCGGAGGTGTTCGGCCTGGACACGGACGTGAAGGGCCCGCTGGTGCGGCGACAGATCGGCTACATCCCGGGTGAGCTGGCGTTCCACCCGAGGCTGACCGGTCGGGAGATTCTCGACCGGATCGCTCATCTGAGAGGTGGCGTCGAGCCCGCCCGGCGGGCGTGGCTGGAGGGCCGCTTCGAGGCGGAGCTGGACCGCCCGCTGCACACGCTGTCCAAGGGAAACCGGCAGAAGATCGGTATCGTCCAGGCGTTCATGCATGACCCTCAGCTGCTCGTGCTCGACGAGCCGACCTCGGGGCTCGATCCCTTGCTGCAGAAGGAGTTCGCCGACCTGCTGGAGGACTCGGTCGACCGCGGACGCAGTGTCTTCCTCTCATCGCACGACCTGGACGAGGTGCAACGCCTGGCCCATCAGGTGGCGATCATCCGCGAGGGCGGGATCGTCGCCGTCGACACGGTCCAGGGACTGCGCGCCCGCGCCCCGCGCACGATCGAACTGACCTTCCGGCAACCGGTAGGACCAACAGCGTTCAGCCACGTGCACGGTGCGCACGTGACGGCACACTCTGGCCGGAATGTGAGTCTCACCGTCGAGGGTGACCTCGGGCAGCTTCTTGCCGCCGCCGCCCGTCTGGACCCCGTCGAGATGACCGCACGTCCGGTCGACCTCGAAGAGCTGTTCCGCACCTTCTACGCCCAGAAGGAGGTGACCGTCGATGCCCACTGACATCGCCCGCCTCGACCTACGCATCCGACGGCGCGGCAGCGTCGGGATCACCCTCGGCTTCGCCGTGTATGCCGCCCTGATCGTCCTGCTGTACCCGACATTCCAACACGACACGGCGTTCGACGAGCTGACCCGCGACAACCCCACGGTCAGCGCCCTCTTCGGCGCGACCGGGTCACTCACCACCCCGGCCGGCTGGATGAACGCCAACCTGTTCGTGAACTTCGTCCCCCTGTTCGCGTTGCTCATGACCATCGGGTACGGCGCGGCGGCCATCGCGGGCCAGGACGAGGACGGCACCCTCTGGAGCGTCGCGAGCCTCCCGCTGACCCGCACCCGCGTCATCGTCGAGAAGATCGCGGTGACCGCGGTGCTGGCCCTGCCCGTGCCATTGGTCACCCTCGCCGCGTCGGTCGCCGGGCGCGGGTTCCACCTGGACCTCGACACCGGCGCCCTACTCGGCACCACCGTCGGGGCGATCCTGCTGGCCCTCGACTTCGGCCTGGTCGCTCTCGTTATCGGCGCCTGGACCGGCCGACGCGGTCTGGCGCTCGGCGTGGCCACGGCCGTTGCCACCGCGTCGTATGTCATCAGTGCACTCGCGCCCGTGGTGCCGTCGGTCGGCTCCGTTCGGCGGGCCTCCCTGTTCTACTGGGCCGTCGGAGCAAACCAGCTCGTCGATGGGCTTGATCCCTTCGCCATCGCGGTGCTCGCAGGCGTTGCACTAGGGCTCGCTGCCGGCGCCCTGGGAGCATTCCGGCGACTCGACATCCACTGACAGAGCGCCCAAGCATCGAACGCATTGGAAGGGGCAGGGTCGTGACCGGTGATGAACGGGCGGTCATCGTCGTAGGGGTCGACGGTTCGGACGCAAGCAGGGACGCGATCGTTCCAAGCGACGAACCGCTCACGCAAGTGGCACGGACCAGAGAGGGTAAGCACTACGACAACATTCGCATCGGCCCCTAGGAGCGATTGTCGGACTGCGCGCGGTGGCAGATCACGCCAGTCGTGTGGGGCGAGTCCCGCCTTGGCCGGCCTCCTGGCATCTGACGGGCCGTCAGGTCCCGCGCGGGAGGCGAAGAAGATCCAGCAGGGGCCGGTTGGGCCCCTGCTGGCGCCGGGAGCTGCCCTCGTGTGTAGAGCGGGTCAGGCGGACTGGTCCGTCGTCTCCCAGGTGACCCGGTAGCCGGACGCGTTCGGGCCGATGTTGACGTCGGACAGGACCGAGCCGCGGTGAGCTCGCTTCAAGATGGCGAAGACGCGGTCATCGTCGACGATCCAGCGCGGCACGAAGCCACCGAAGGATGTGAGCGGCGCGCCGGACGGCGTGCGGATGGTCGCGCGCACGAGCACCAGAGCCTCATCCGGCCCGGTCTCAGGCTCGACCATCATGCGCTCGAACAGCGTCAACGTGACCACGCTCCGCGACGATGGCCGAGCCTGCGCAGGCGGCGACCATAGCCGAGCCTGTAGCCCTCTTCCCAGGCCCTCGCGGCCGCGTCAGGCGGTGGCGCGTTGTCATCGAGGGCGTGCGCCACCCGCGCGATCACTGACGCCACGTCAGTCAAGAGCCACGCGACCCGGCAGCGTGTCTCCCAGAACCTCGGGATCGGTCCAGCCGGGATCGCCCGCTCGGGCCGCCTGACGACGTTGTGCATCATCGGTCTGACCCCTGGTCGGCACCGTCGCGGACGACCGTGACCGCTGAGCCGGACGACCAGACCCGCTGCGAGTGCTTCCTGCGCTTTGAACCTGAGAGGGTGCAGACACGCGGACGGACGCCGAGTCCCGCACGGCGACGCTGTGCCCGATCATCGGAGGCCCCCAGCGGCATGCTCCTTAGACAACGGATGTGGGCTGTGTCTCACTGCTGACCACTTCCGGATCCGCAGGAGCCGCCGTTCGTTGCACGGTTCGTTGCACGAAAACGGCCCCTGACTGCGTTTCCGCAGATCAGGGGCCGTTCTAGATGGTGGGCGATACTGGGTTTGAACCAGTGACCTCTTCCGTGTCAAGGAAGCGCGCTACCACTGCGCCAATCGCCCGGGGTTGTGCAACTCGGTGGTGCACACCGAGGTGGAGACGGGATTTGAACCCGTGTACGCGGCTTTGCAGGCCGCTGCCTCGCCTCTCGGCCACTCCACCGTGGAAGGCATCTGCCGTGCTCTGCCTCTCCGAGCGGACGACCGGGCTCGAACCGGCGACCTCAACCTTGGCAAGGTTGCGCTCTACCAACTGAGCTACGTCCGCGGAACACCAGCGGTGTAACTCCCCGCTCGCGCTTGGTAGACATTAGCCGATCGGTCTGCGAGATACAAAACCGGTGCCGGATGACGGGGCGACGCACCCAGCGGTGGGCTCGGGCAAGCCCCGAGAGCACCCACAGGGCCGGTCATCCGGACCCGGGAACATCCGGTCCCGCGGGGCCGCCGGGCTCGGTCGAGGTCCCTGCGGACATGGTGAACCTGCTGTGCCGTCGCTCGCGGAGCTGGACCGGCCAGAGCACGCGTGTGGCGGCGTTGAGACCGGCCCCGACGAGGATCGCGATGGCGAGGAAGTAGAGCCAGATGAGCAGTACGACCGGCGCGCTGAGCGGCCCGTAGATCGTCGAGCCGCCGAGAGAGGCTTCGAGCGACACCCGGACGACGTAGGACGCCAGGAGCCAGATCGCCATCGCGAGAAAGGCACCGGGCACATTGCGCCAGTACGGGCCTCGCCGCGGTGTGGAGACGTGGTACAGCGTCGTCAGCGCGAGAGCGCCGAAGAAGACCACCGCCGGCCAGTAGAAGATCCGGACGAAGCCGGCCTGGGGCGGCAGCCAGCTCCCGACGAGCTGAGGCCCGAGCAGCACGAGCGGGAGCAGCAGGATCCCTGCGATCGTGCTGACGGTGTAGAGGGACAGGCTCAGCAGCCGCAGTCGGACGATGCCACGAACGTCCTTCTGGCCGTACATGATCGACACGGTGTCGATGAACACGTTGAGGGCCCGAGAGCCCGACCAGAGGGACAGCAGGAACCCGACCGACACGAGCTCGGGGCGGCCGCGGCCGAGGACGTCGTCGATGGTCGGCACGAGCAGCTTGGTGATGCTGTCCTCTGTGAGGAAGCGTGCGGCATACGTCTGGATGGCGTTGACGACGTCGTTGACGGTGTCCGGCCCGACCCAGCCGCTGATGTAACCCAGGCCGCCGAAGAGTCCGAGCACGAGCGGCGGCAGGGACAGGAGCATGAAGAAGGCTGCCTCGGCCGCGAGGCCCGTGACGCGGTAGTCGAGGCAGATGTCGAACGTGCGCACGGTGAGGCGCGCCAGTGTCACCGCCCCCGGAATCCGCTCCAGGACGGCGCGCACCCTCTCCGTGACCGTCATCGCCCCCGAGGTTATCCGGGCGGCCTAGTCTCGGCGGGTGAGCACACACGAGGTGTCGAACCAAGCGCCGCCCTTCGTCGGGTACGACTTCTTCGCGACCGACCCGGCTCTCTCCGAGAACGTGAGGCGGTGGGTTCCCGCCCCTGGCGTGGCCGAGCTCGAGGCGCTCGGCCGCCTCGCGGGGACGGCCGAGGCCCAGACCCACGGTCGCCTCGCCGACACCAACCCGCCGGTTCTGCGGACGCACGACCCTAGCGGCAACCGGCTCGACGAGGTCGAGTTCCACCCGTCCTGGCACTGGCTCATGTCGCAGTCGGTCGCCGCGGGCCTCACCGCCGAGCCCTGGACCCAGCCAGCCGACGCTGGTGCGCACGTACGCCGCGCGGCCGGGTTCATGATGTGGTCCCGGGTGGAGGCCGGCCACGGCTGCCCGATCTCGATGACGTATGCCGCAGGGTCGGCCCTGCGACACGACGCGGGCCTGCGAGACCGCTGGCTCCCGAAGCTCGCGAGCCGGTCCTATGACTTCGGCATCCGCCCCGTCGAGGACAAGTCCGGCGCGATCGCCGGTATGGGCATGACCGAGAAGCAGGGCGGCTCCGACGTCCGCGCCAACACGACCCAGGCCGTCCCGATGTCCGACGGTCCGTTGCCCGGGGACGCCTACCGTCTCACCGGCCACAAGTGGTTCTGCTCAGCCCCGATGAGCGACATGTTCCTCATGCTCGCCCAGGCACCTGGTGGGCTGACCTGCTTCCACGTTCCACGGGCCCTCGACGACGGCCGCCGCAACGCGTTCGCGTTACAGCGGCTCAAGGACAAGCTCGGCAACCACTCGAACGCCTCGAGCGAGGTCGAGCTCGACGGCACGTGGGCCACCCGCCTCGGCGACGAGGGCCGCGGCGTCCGCACGATCATCGACATGGTCGGCGCGACCCGCCTCGACTGCATCCTCGGCTCGGCGGCGACGATGCGCGACGCCGTGGCCCGCGCCACGCACCACGCACGGCACCGTGCCGCCTTCGGGGCCCTGCTTGTCGACCAACCGCTCATGCGCAATGTCCTGGCCGACCTCGCGCTCGAGTCGGAGGCGGCGACCGTCCTCGGCCTTCGGCTCGCTCGCGCCTTTGACGAGGGGGACACGGACCTGGCGCGGCTCGGGGTCGCGGTGGGCAAGTTCTGGGTGTGCAAGCGCACCGCACCGGTCGTGGCGGAGGCGTTGGAGTGCCTCGGGGGCAACGGCTACGTCGAGGAGAACGGGCTGGCCCGGCTCTATCGGGAGGCACCGCTCAACTCGATCTGGGAAGGCTCGGGAAACGTCAACGCGCTCGATGTCGTGCGAGCCGTGACCCGTGAGCCGGCCAGCCTGGAGGCGCTGACCAAGGAGCTGCACATCGTGCGCGGACGGAGTGCGGAACTTGACGCCTACGTCGACTCCGCTGTCGCGCTAGCAGCATCGCTCGACGCCACGTCCCCATCGGCGGCGTTCGTGGCCCGTTCCGTCGTCGAGCGCCTGGCCGTCGCGTTCCAGGCGGTCCTGCTCGTCGAACACTCACCGGGGCCGGTTGCCGACGCGTTCGTGGCGAGCCGGATCTCCGGTCGGCGTGGAGGTGCCTTCGGGTCGCTCGACGTGGACCTCGCCGCCGCCACCGAGGACCTCATCGCCCGCGCGCTCTAGCACCGCAAGACCCTCGGTTGGAGGCACTGAGTCGGCGGGGTGGGCGACCCAACACCTCCACCCGAATACCTCGAACCGGCGGGGACGGGTCAGCTCTCGGCGAGACGGCGCTTCTCGACATCGACGTCGAAGTCCGCGGCCGGCCAGGGCAGGTCCATCTCCCGCAAGGCCTCGAGGACCAGCTGCTGGACGGCCAGACGCGCGTACCACTTGCGGTCCGCCGGGACGACGTACCACGGCGAGCCGACCGTCGAGGTGGTGTCGAACACGGCCTGGTAGGCGTCCATGTACTCGTCCCAGTGTGCGCGCTCGTCAACGTCCCTGGGGTTGTACTTCCAGTACTTGTCCGGGCGCTCGAGCCGCTCCAGCAACCGGGCCCGCTGCTCGTCGCGAGACAGGTGCAGCATCACCTTGATGACCTGCGTGCCAGAGGACTCGACCTCGCGCTCGAACGCGTTGATCTGGGCGTAGCGCTGAGACCAGACGGACTCCGGCACGAGCTGGTGGACGCGCACGACGAGCACGTCCTCGTAGTGCGACCGGTCGAAGACCCCCAGCTGTCCCGGCTTCGGCAGGGCCTTCTCGATCCGCCACAGGAAGTCGTGGGAGCGCTCCTCCTCGGTGGGAGCCTTGAAGGCCGTCGCTCGGACCCCCTCCGGGTTGATGGAGACGACGTGCTTCATGATGCCGCCCTTGCCGGCGGTGTCCATGCCCTGCACGACGAGCAGCAGCGCGCGCTCGGACCCGACCGTCGACCCGGCGTACAGCCGCTCGAGCAGGTCGGCGAACTCGTCGTGCGCCGCCTCGAGGGCAGCCTCACCGTCGGACTTGTCGCCGTCGAACGCGGGCGTGCCCGACAGGTCGACATCCGCGAGAAGGAACTCGGGGCCGACGCGCAGCGCGTCACCGAAACCGCCCAGGCGAGCACCGTCGTCGACAACCGCCGCCCGCGCCTCCTCGAGCTTCTTGGCCTTCTTCTTCGCCTTCTTCTTCTCGTCCTTGCTGCCCATGCGGTCATCCTGCCGGAATGCGGTGCGCAAGAGCGGGATCCAGCGGACACTGTCCGCATGCGTCTGCTCGTTCCCGGCTCTACCGGTATCCCCCCACTACGCGAGCTCGACGACGCGACGGTCTTCGCGGCATACGCCCCTCCCCGGGCGTCGTGGCTCCGGAGCAACATGGTCAGCACGCTCGACGGGTCGGTGACGGGCGCGGACGAGCGATCCGGCTCCATCAACAACGCGGCTGACCGCCTCGTCTTCGAGGCCCTTCGGGCGTGGTCCCACGCGGTCGTCGTCGGCGCGGGAACCCTTCGGGCAGAGCGGTATACGCCGATCTCCGTCGACGACAGGTGGCGCGCGCTGCGCGCAGCCCAGGGTCTCCCACCCGCCTTGCCGATCGTCGCGGTCAGCAACTCGGGTGAGCTGCCACCTCGTCTGGAGGGGGTGCGTGACGGGTCCGTGGTCCTCGCGACGCACGGGTCGGCTGCGGGGCTGAAGCAATCGGCGGGCTCCATCGGCGACGACAACGTGATCCTGTGCGGCAGTGAGGCCGTCGACCTCGGCGAGCTGGTCCAGGCGCTGCATGACCGCGGATGGACGCGGCTGCTCGCAGAGGGAGGCCCGTCTCTGCTCTCCGCCCTGCTCCGCGACGGCCTCCTCGACGAGCTCTGCTTCACGATCGTCCCCGCGGTCGTCGGGGGCCACCATCCGCGACCCCTCGGCGGTCAGGACGTGCCGGCCGACCTGCACCTCGAGCTGCTCGCGGAGCAGGACGGCACGTTGCTCGGCCGGTGGCTCACAGGCCGCTGACGAACTCCCGCAGGACCCGCTCCCACCGGGTGCTGTCGAAGTTCCACTCGCGGCAGTGCCGGGCGACCTGCCAGCGCTCGAACCGGACGATGTCCGGACGCCGCCCGGCGAGCGCGACGGCGGGACCGATGGGCACGAAGTCGTCGCCGTCGGAGTGGATGACGAGCATCGGGTGACGCAGCTCGCCCGCCCGCGCCACCCAGTCGGTCCTCGCGACGTCGATCGGCTCCCGGACGCCCACGATCCTGCGGCTGCGCGAGGAGCCCATGAGGTCGGTTGCGACGTGCACCAGCGGCCTCGGGACGCGGTGCAAACGGCCGTGGTGCCGCAGCACGACTCCCCAGTCGATGACCGCCGAGTCGAGCACGACGCCCGCCACGCGGTCTGCCAGCGGCGAGCGGTCCACTGCCTGCAGGACGACCGCGCCGCCCATGGACCAGCCCAGCAGCACGATCCGTCGGGCTCCGTGGGACACGGCGTACGCCATGGCGGCCTCGACGTCGCGCCACTCCGAGAGGCCCAGGTTGTAGCGCCCGTCCGGCCCCTTCGGGGCGTCGCGGTCGTTGCGGTATGCCGTCACCAGGCTCGTCCAGCCGGCTTCACGAAGCACGGGGACCGCCCGCAGTGTCTCCTCCCGGCGCGCGCCACGGCCGTGCACGAGCACGGCCCAGTCCCGCCCGCGACCACGGCCCGCCGGACGCACGAGCCAGCCCGGCAGCGGACCGACGTCGGACAGCACCGAGACGTCCTGGTCGGGAATGTCCAGGCTGACCGAGGGGCGGTCCCAGTAGTAGTACTGGTTCCATCGCGCGGGGCCCACGTCCAGAGCTCCCCGGTCGACGGCGATGAGGCGGCGCGTCACCGACTCGGCGTCCTGCCCCACGATCTCCCCCACCCGAGCGTGACCCAGCCCGCCGTTCAGCCAGACGCCGTACCGTCCCGGCACCACCGGGTCAGGCCCCGCTGCGAACGTCACCGTCTGGTCGTCGTGCCCGAGCACGACGACATCATCGGGTTGGAGCTCGTCGGGGGTGAGTATCCGCCTCGCGAAGTAGGCTGCCGCCGCGACCGACCCGGTAGCGGCACCCAGCAGCGATCCGGTGCCCGCGGCAGCAGCTACCAGCACCGGACGCGACACGATCCTGCGCCAACGCACGGACACATCGTCGCAAAGCCTGTCCTGCGCCGTGGGACTGTCCGGGCACAAAGCGACCGCACCTGACGTTGGTCTGGACATGAGTGACAAGAGCACGACCCCGAAGCCGTATGCCGTGCAGCGCACCGACGAGGAGTGGCGGGCCGCCCTCAGCCCGGACGAGTACCACGTCCTGCGTCAGGCCGGCACCGAGCGCGCCTTCACGGGCGAGTACACCGACACCAAGACCCACGGCGTCTACGCCTGCCGCGCCTGCGGGGCCGAGCTGTTCCGCAGCGACACGAAGTTCGAGTCGCACTGCGGGTGGCCGTCCTTCTACTCGCCGCTGGCCGGCGACTCCGTCGAGTACATCGAGGACCGGACCTTCGGGATGCGCCGGGTCGAGGTCCGATGCGCCAGCTGCGGCTCTCACCTGGGTCACGTCTTCGAGGGCGAGGGCTACGACACGCCCACCGACCAGCGCTACTGCATCAACTCGATCTCGCTCCGCCTCGAGCCTGACGAGGACACCGCTCCGACCGCATAGATACCGCATAGATTTGGAGCATGGCGGACGACGGCGACATCCGGATCGGCACCGAGGAGCGTGACGAGGCGCTGGCCGCACTCGCCGTGCACCGGGACGCGGGGCGCCTCGACGCGTTCGAGTACGAGGACCGGCGCGGCAAGGCGGTCGACGCGGTGACGAAGCGCGACCTGACGGCGCTGTTCACAGACCTGCCCGAGCCCCGGCCGAAGCTGGCCGGGACCCGGTCCAGCGCCGGCGCAGGCGTCGCCCAGCGACCTGCCGGCCCCGTGGCTGCGCGACGGCACCGGAAGCTCGGTCAGACGATTGCCAGCCTGTCGCCGTTCATCGCGCTGGCGGCGTTCGCCGTCACCCGGTCGTGGCTCGCCTTCCTGCTCATCCCGGTGCTGGCGATCATCGGCAACGCCATCGACGACTGAGCCGGACGAGCGGTCAGCGCAGGTTCGCCACGAGGTCGGCCGGCTCGACCTTGGGCCCGGTGAAGAAGGGGATCTCCTCACGCACGTGCCGCCGCGCACCCGATGCGCGCAGCTCGCGCATGAGGTCGACGATCCGGTGCAGCTCGTCCGCCTCGAAGGCGAGCAGCCACTCGTAGTCGCCGAGCGCGAACGACGCGATGGTGTTGGCGCGCACGTCGGGGTAGTCGCGCGCCATCTGGCCGTGCTCGCGCAGCAGGTCACGGCGCTCCTTCTCATCGAGCAGGTACCACTCGTACGAACGGACGAACGGGTACACGCACACGTACTTGCGCGACACCTCTTCGGCCATGAAGGCCGGGATGTGGCTCTTGTTGAACTCTGCCGGACGGTGCAGGGCTGCAGCGCTCCAGACCGGCTCGAGGTGCTGCCCCAGCTCGGTGCGCAGCAGCCGGTGGTAGGCCGACTGAAGCTGCTCGATCGAGCCGGCGTGCCACCAGACCATGAAGTCGGCGTCGCCGCGAAGACCAGCGACGTCGTACAGCCCGCGCACGACAACCCCGTCGTCCGCGATCTCGCCGAGGAACGCCTCGAGGTCCGCAAGCACCTTGTCGCGGTCGTCGTCGAGCGGGGTCACGCTGCCGAAGACGGACCACATCGAGTAGCGGATCGTCTCGTTGATCTCACGCATCTGTGCAGGGGTAAGGCGGTCACTCATGCCCCCACTATCGCAAGCCGCCCGACCCGCCTGCTCAGCGGGTCGCGAAGGCCCCCACCAGCCGGCGCGCGGCAGCGCGGCCGGAGGCGATGCACGCTGGGATCCCGACACCGTCGTATGCCGCACCGCACAGGGCGAGACCGGCCCCCGGCTCCCGGGTGGCCGCGACGCGCTCGGCGTGCCCGACGGCATACTGAGGCAGTCCCCCGCCCCAGCGCTGGACGTGCGCCGCAACAGGGTCCGGAAGCCCCGGGCCGAGCACCGCACGCAGGTCGTTGAGCGCGACGTCGACGAGCTCGTCGTCGGAGCGCTGCAGTGACGCCTCCTCACGGTAGCGACCGATCGAGGCGCGCAGGAACGTGTAGTCCGGGCGCGCCTGCGCCAGCCACGGCCATTTGACCGTGGAGAAGGTCGAGGCCTTGATCGTCAGCGGCTCGGTCGGCGGGACGAGGAAGCCGCTGCCGTCCAGGGCCGCGGGCGGGGGTCCGTCCAGGGCGAGGGTCACGATCGCCATCGACGCATACCCGATAGACGCGAGTGCGGCGGCCGCCTCCGGTGCGACGCCTCGTAGGAGGCGCGCGGTCGGGGCTGCCGGCGTCGCGAGGACCACGGCGTCGAACCGGTGCTCAACGGCATCGGTCGTCGGTCCGGTCGTGAGCACGAACCCGTGGCCGTCCCGACGCAGCTCCCGGACGGTCGTCCCGGTGGCGACCGTGACACCTGCCCTGGTGAGGGCCTCGCCGAGCAGGACCGGCAGACGACCCAGGCCGCCCACGAGCGTGGCAAACACAGGCAGCACTGCCATCGGGCCGGACTGCGCCGCAGCGGCGGCCCGGCGCGCGACATCGAGCAGCGAGCCCCCCTCATGGGCTGCTTGAGCCAGGGCCGGCACCGCGAGGTCAACGGAGATCTCGCGGGCGTGGCCGGCATACACCCCCGCAAGCAGCGGCTCGACAAGCAGGTCGGTCACGGCGGTTCCGAGCCTGCCGTCCACCAGGTCGCCCACCGAGACGTCCGCAGCGACCGGACCGTCGATCCGCTCGGACACGAGCCGTGCGACCTCGTCGTCACGCAGCAGGCCGCGGACGGACTCCGGGTCGGAGGGTACGCCCATCACCGTCCCCTTGGGCATCGGCCACCGACGGCCTCGCGAGACGATCGTGGCGCCCACCGGGCCAGGGTGGGTCGTCTGCTGCTGCAGCCCGAGCTCCTCGAAGAGGGCGAGCGCCTCAGGCCGACGGGCGAGCACGGACTCGGCCCCGACATCGACCGGCACCCCTGCGACGGGTTCCAGGCGCAGCTTGCCGCCGAGCCGGTCCGCGCCCTCCAGAACCGTGATCTCGACGTCGCCGTCGGAGCGGCAGAGCTCCCAGGCGGCCGCCAGACCGCTGATGCCCCCACCGACGACTGCAACCCTCCGTGCCATGCGGCCACTCTCCCATTCACCCCGAACGGCCGATGCGCCGCCTCGGCCGGTCGCGCGACCGTAGAGGCATGAACCTGACAGCGGCGGCCCTCCAGGCCGCGGCCGAGAGCGAGCCGAGCGGCATCGTCGGCTTCGCGGTCCGGGTCATCGAGGCGCTCGGCGAGTGGGGCGTCGGGGCTCTGACGTTCCTGGAGACGGTCGTGCCGCCGATCCCGAGCGAGGTCATCCTGCCGCTGGCCGGGTTCGTGGCGAGGCAGGGGCAGATGAGCGTCCCATTGCTGATGTTCACGAGCACGCTCGGTGCCTATCTCGGCGCGCTGGTGCTCTACGGATCCGCCGCGCTGCTGGGGCAGTCGCGGGCGGTCGCCCTCCTGTCGCGGCTCCCCCTCGTCGACCGCAGCGACTTCGAGCGGTCGGCGCGCTGGTTCGAGGACCACGGGCGGCGCTCGGTGTTCATCGGCCGTCTCGTGCCGGGTGTGCGCAGCCTGGTGTCCTTGCCGGCCGGCGCCGTCCGGATGCCGCTCGGATGGTTCAGCGTCTTCACCATCGTCGGCAGTGCGATGTGGAACGGGCTGCTCATCGGCCTGGGCTGGGTGCTCGGGGCCCGATACCAGCTCGTGGACCAGTACTCCTGGGTGCTCGACTGGGCGGTCGGGATCACGGTGGTCGTGGTCGTCGGCTGGCTCGTGGTCCGGC
Organism: Monashia sp. NPDC004114; assembly: GCF_053603855.1. Lineage (NCBI taxonomy): Bacteria > Bacillati > Actinomycetota > Actinomycetes > Micrococcales > Intrasporangiaceae > Intrasporangium > Monashia sp. NPDC004114. Next base: position 142,420 of record NZ_JBSGGK010000002.1, read on the forward strand.
GGCTCCGTCGTGGTCGAGAAGACCCCGTCGACGAAGACCTCGAGTCTCTCCGACAGGGCGGCCCTCCCCCGGTGTCGGGGCCGGCCGACCCACCCGCTGACTCACCCTGCGACCACCACTGACGGCGGTTGCCACGCCCGAGCGAACCTGAGGCCGCACCTGACCGCACCTGACCGCACCTGACCGTCCCGCCGTCGTGCAACGAACGGCGACGCACACGTGTCTTGACAGGGCAGAAGCGTCGCCATCCCCCAGAGGGCCCCTCCCAGCTGGACCGGCGACATGTCGAAAGGGTCGCCATGACAGCGCTCACCCCGTCTCGCCGCTCGCGTCTCGACCTCGTGCGAAGCCGCCCGATCCTCATTGCGCTAGCCGTCCTGGCCGTGATCGCGATCGCGATTCCCGTAGGGCTGAAGACGATCCACGCGTCAGGAGACGTCGCGACCAGCGGGGGCGCTGCTGCGTCCTCATTCGCTGAGTCGGACGCAGCACCCAAGGCCCCACAGGCCGCGCGAGACGCCGCCGGACAGGGGACGTCCGGCGCCGCGGGCGCCCCCTCGGCAGCGGGCGCGAACGGGAACAGCTCGGACTCGCTCGGAGCGGCCGCAGGCACCATCGAGCCGAAGCTCGCGCGGTCCGCGTGGCTTGGCATCCGGGTGAGCGACCTCACCGGCGCCAGCGCCCAGGCGCGGGCCATTGCGACGTCGGCGGGCGGTCGGGTGACGTCCGAGAACATCGTCACCGCTACCGACCCGACCGGGGGCTACGGCGTGCCGAGCTCCGGGTCGGTGAGCCCCGGCGTCAAGGAGGACGTCGCCACCGTGCCCGTCGGGGTGGACCAGGCCCGGATGACGCTGAGCGTTCCCGAGGAGAAGCTGGACGGTGCTCTGCTCGAGCTCTCACGGCTGGGCACGGTCGCCTATCGCTCGTCCCAGACGGAGGACGTGACCGACACCTACGTCGACGTGAAGGCACGTATCGCGCCCGCCCAGGAGAGCATCGACCAGGTCCGGCGGCTGCTCAGCCAGGCCAAGGACCTGCAGCAGATCATCCTGCTCGAGCAGGAGCTCAACCGTCGCCAAGCCGATCTCGACTCGCTGACCCAGCAGCTCGCCTCGCTCGAGCAGCGCACGACGATGAGCGACGTCACCCTGACGATGTGGACGGACCAGACGGCGCCCGCCCAGACCAGCAACGGCTTCGTCGACGGACTGCGGACCGCATGGGACGGGCTGCTGAGCTCGGTCACCGTCATCCTCACCGGCCTGGCCGCGCTGCTGCCCTGGCTGCTCGTCCTCGGTCTGCTCGCGTGGTTCGGGCTGAGGATCTACCGCCGCCGCACCGGCACCGTCGCTCCGGCGCCTGCAGGCGCGACCGTCGGTGCCGCACCCTCCCCGGGTCCCGCACCCTCCACGGGTGCCGCACCCACCTCGGGTCCCGCAACCTCGGGCACCGCGACCTCAGGCGCAGCGACCACACCTGACCCGACCCGGCCCCCGAGTGACCCGACCCGGCCCCCGAGTGACCCGACCAGCACCACGTGACGACACCGAACGCCGCGTTGTGGCACCGGGATCGGAAGCGGCGTCAGGCCATGCCGGTGTCGCTGACCCGGTCGCGGACCATCTCGGCGGCTTCGCGGACCTCCTTGACGTGCAGCAGGTGGGCGATGCCGACATAGATGGCTACGAACACGACGCCGACGAGGCCGATCTCGAGGGCGTTGGCGATCATCCTTCCGACAACGGTCGTGCCCTCACCCTCAGCGGCATACGTGCGGATCGGGGCCAGCACGCTGTGCGTCCCCCAAGCCATGACGCCGGCCACGGTCGCGGCGACCCCCACGCGCGCCGCCGCGTCGATGACCGCGGCACCGCCGATCGGGCCGATGCGGGTGCGGACGCAGCGCAGGCCGTAGGCGCAGCTGATGATGTTGCCGACCGTCTGGCCGAAGGCCATCACGGCGACCGCCCACTGCGGAGCGACGACGAAGGTGACCAGCATCGCCACGACGCTCGTCCCGGTCAGCATGATCTGCATGATGAACGTGGGTTGCCCGGCCTCGAGGGCGAAGAGCGTGCGGTAGCACAGCAGGTCGATCCCGAACGGGATGATGCCAAGGATCATGATGACGAGCACGACGGCAGAGTCGCGGACGGAGTCCTGCGACAGACCGGGATTGAGCAACGCGACGATCGGCTCCGCCTCGACCATGACGAAGGCCATGACGGCCACATTGACCACGAGCGGCATGATCAGGCCCGTGCGGAAGTCGCCGTGCATATGGCCCGCGTCGCCCCGGGCGGCGGCCGCCGACAGGCGCGGGAAGAGCGCCGTGATGATCGACACCGTCACGAAGGCGTGCGGCAGCATGAAGATCGTGAAGGCGATGCCGGACACCGCGGGACCGCCCACCGGCACTCCGCGTGGCGCCTCGCTCACGGCATGGTTGAGCGTGCCTTGGGTGATGAAGAACCCGAGCTGCGACACCACCAGCCCCACGAAGGCCCACATGGCCAGCCTGCTCACCCCGCCGAGCCCGGCACCCCGGATGCCCCACCGGGGGCGGTACTGGAAGCCGCTGCGGCGCAGCGCCGGCACGAGCCACAGCGACTGCACGACGACTGACAGCGTCGCCGACCCCGCGAACAGCCAGATCATCGGGCCGGTCCACTGCTCGGGGGCGCGCGGCAACGGCTGTCCGGTCTGGTCGACCTGGTGCGGCGCCGGGAACAGGATGATGAACAGCACCAGGCCCGTCACCGCGACGATGTTGGCCATGAACGGCGCCCAGGCGAACGCGCCGAACCTCCCCCGCGCGTTGAGGATCTGGCCGAGCAGGGCGAAGAGACCGTAGAAGAAGATCTGCGGCAACGTGATCAAGGAGAACGCGAGCGCCAGCCGCTTCATGCTGGGCGCGCTGGTGCTCGCGAGGAGCTGGACGAACAGTCCCGCGCCAGCCGTGACGAGCACGGTCAGGGCCGTCATCCCCACGAGTGCGATGGTGATGACACGGTCGGTGAACTGCTGCCCACCGTCGGGCAGCCGCATCGCGCGAGTCAGCGACGGGATCAGGACGGCGTTGAGAATGCCGCCTGCGGCGAGCATGTAGAGGACGTTCGGCAGCGTGTTCGCCAGCGAGAACGCGTCGCCCGCGAGCCGCGCGCCGATGATCGAGGTGATGAGCCCCGCCCGCACGGTGCCGAGCACGCGCGAGGCCACAGACCCACCGAACATGGTGAGGCTGGAGCGTGCGACCGACGGAGCTGCCGTCATCGGCGGCTCGAGCACTCGTGCACGAGTGCGGTCACCCGGGTCAGCACGTCGGGGTCGACATCGGGGAGCACGCCGTGCCCGAGGTTGAAGATGTGGCCCGGGGCGGTGCGCCCCTCCCCGACGATCTCGCGAACCCGCCGCTCCAGGGCATCCCACGGAGCAAAGAGCAGGGCCGGGTCGAGGTTGCCCTGCACGGCGTACCCCGGACCGAGGCGCTCGACGGCGTCGGTGAGGGACACGCGGTAGTCCACACCCACCACGTCGGCTCCGGCCTCGCCCATCAGGCTGAGCAGCTCTCCGGTGCCGACGCCGAAGTGGATCCGGGGCACATCGAGATCGGCGACGGCCGCAAGGGTCGTCGCCGAGTGGGGCATGGCCCGGGCTGCGTAGTCGGCGCGGGACAGCGCCCCGGCCCAGGAGTCGAAGAGCTGCACCACGCTGGCGCCGGCCTCGGCCTGCACGCGCAGGAAGGCGCCGGAGATCCGCGCCAGGCGGGCGCACAGGGCGTCCCACAGCGCCGGGTCGCCGTGCATGAGCGCCTTGGTGCGCTCGTGGTTCTTCGACGGCCCGCCCTCGACGAGATACGAGGCGAGGGTGAACGGTGCGCCGGCAAAGCCGATGAGCGGGGTATCCCCGAGCTCCGCGACGAGGTGGCGCACTGCCTCGGTGATGTACGGGACGTGCTCCGGGGTCAGGTCCACGAGCTGGTCGAGGTCCTGCGCCGAACGGATCGGCCGCGCCACGACGGGCCCCACGCCAGGGACGATGTCGAGGTCGACGCCGATGGCCTTGAGCGGCACCACGATGTCGCTGAAGAAGATCGCCGCGTCCACACCGTGCCGTCGCACCGGCTGGAGCGTGATCTCCGTGACGAGGTCGGGGCGCATGCACGACTCGAGCATCGGGATGCCGCGCCGCACCGCGCGGTACTCCGGCAGCGAACGGCCCGCCTGGCGCATGAACCACACCGGGGTGCGCGAGACCTGCTCGCGGCGCGCGGCGCGCACGAGGTCGCTCTGGCGGGTGGTCGGCAGGGCGGATGTCGGCACCGGTCAATCCTGCCACGCGCAGGGAGCGCCCCCCGCCAGTCCGGGCGGGGACTCGCGGGCCGCCGAAGCTCGGCGCGCCCTGAGGACAGATCGCCACAGTCCGGCATACCCTCGTCAGGTGCACACGAGAACGTTGCCGGGCAACCACGGCGCGGTCTTCGCGAGGACGCTCAACGCCCTGCGCGACGTCCGGATGCGCTCTGAGGTGCACCTCACCGAGGTGCCGGCGCCGACGCGCATCGCGCCGTATGCCGCTGCCCTGACCGCCGATGTCGTCGACGTCGCGAACCCTGACGAGGACCTCGCGACGGGCAGGTTCGTCCTGCTCCACGACCCGGCCGCCCCTGAGACGTGGGACGGCCAGTGGCGCATCGTCACCTTTGCCCGCGCCGAGCTCGAGCCGGAGCTCGCCGGGGACCCGATGCTCGGCGCCGTCGGCTGGTCGTGGCTCACCGACTCGCTGGGTGGGCGCGACCTGTCGTGGACCGCCGAGGCGGGCACCGTGACGCGGGTCGTGAGCGAGAGCTTTGCCGGGCTCGCCGACCGGGCGGCGAGCGTCGAGATGGAGATCCGTGCGTCGTGGACCCCGGTGGGCGGTGACCTCGTGGACCACCTGCGGGCGTGGGCGGACATGCTGTGCACGATCGCCGGCATCCCGCCGCTTCCCGACGGAGTCGTCCCCCTGCCGGGGCAGCGACGGTGACGGCGGAGACCAACGACATCGACGAGGACCACGGCGACACCGGTTCGCAGGTCGACCTCACTCCCCTGACGACGCCGCGAGACGGCATCCCTGATGTCGTCGTCGACGAGCGGGCCCTGATGCGGGCGGCTGAGGCGATGGCGTCCGGTCGCGGCCCGATCGGGATCGATGCCGAGCGCGCCTCGGGCTACCGCTACGGCCAGCGCGCCTACCTCGTGCAGCTGCGGCGGGAGGGCTCCGGGACGTGGCTGATCGATCCCGTCGCATGCCCCGACCTCTCGCCCGTCGACGAGGCGATCGGCGAGGGCGAGTGGATCCTGCATGCCGCCACCCAGGACCTCCCCTGCCTCACCGAGCTCGGGCTGCACCCGCGACACCTCTTCGACACCGAGCTCGGCGGCCGCCTCGCGGGGCTGCCACGCGTCGGCCTCGGGGCCATGGTCGAGCACTACCTCGGTCTGGGGCTGGCGAAGGAGCACTCCGCGGTGGACTGGTCGGAGCGGCCCCTTCCGGAGCCATGGCTCAGGTATGCCGCTCTCGACGTCGAGGTGCTCGGTGACCTTCGTGACGCGGTCGCGGCCGATCTCGAGGCCCAGGGCAAGGCCGGGTGGGCGGCCGAGGAGTTCGACAGCCTGCTGACCTTCACCGGACCCGAGCCGCGGGTCGACCCGTGGCGGCGGACGTCCGGCATGCACAAGGTGCGTGGCCGACGAGGGCTGGCGATCGTCCGGGAGCTGTGGCTGTGGCGCGACGACGTCGCCCAGCAGCGAGACCTCTCACCCGGCCGGGTCCTGCCCGACGCGGCCATCAGCGAGATCGCGATCTCGAACCAGCGGGCGACCCAGCCGCCGCGCAGTGTCGGGTCCAGCGACCCGCGCCTCGCGCGAGCGATGAGGCGCAACCAGGAGGCCATCGTCGAGGTGGTCGCTCGTGCGCTCGAGCTCCCCGACAGCGAGCTGCCAGTCCTGGCGCTGCCGCCCACCGGACCGCCACCCCCGAAGGCCTGGATCGACCGCGACCCGGTCGCCGCCGCACGCCTTGCCCGGTCCCGTGAGCTGATCGGCGCCCTGTCCACGGAGCTCGCGGTCCCCGTCGAGAACCTCCTGACTCCCGACCTGCTTCGGCGCTTCCTCTGGGAGGGTCCCGCGGCGCCGTCGACGACCGAGGTCGCCGACGCGCTCGTCTCGCTCGGAGCCCGTCGCTGGCAGACAACGGTGACCGCGCCGCTGATCGCGCTCGCCTGTGGTGAGAACCCACGCGGCTGACCCAGCGTGAGGATGGTCACCCGACCGACCGTTTGCCCTGAAGTTACTCAGCAGTAGGATCGAGTCGGGCCCCGGGTACACCGGGGCTGCCCCGTGATCCCTGAGGAGGCACCGTGCCACGCGCACTCAATGAGGTCGTCTTCGTCGACGGCGTCCGGACGCCGTTCGGCAAGGCGGGTGAGAACGGCATGTACGCCCAGACTCGCGCCGACGACCTCGTGATCCGGTGCATCCGCGAGCTGCTGCGCCGCAACCCCGACCTGCCCAAGGAGCGGGTCGAGGACGTCGCCATCGCCGCGACCACGCAGATCGGCGACCAGGGGCTGACGCTGGGACGCACCGCGTCGCTGCTCGCCGGCCTGCCGTCCACGACGCCCGGATACTCCGTCGACCGCATGTGCGCAGGCGCGATGACCGCGGTCACCACGACGGCCACCGCGATCGCCTTCGGCGCGTACGACGTCGCCATCGCCGGCGGCGTCGAGCACATGGGCCGCCACCCGATGGGCGAGGGCGTCGATCCCAACCCGCGGATCGTGGCCGAGAAGATCGTCGACCCCGACGCGCTCGTCATGGGCAAGACGGCCGAGAACCTCCACGACCGTTTCCCGCATCTGACCAGGGCCCGCGCCGACGCGTTCGCGGTCGGCAGCCAGGACAAGCTGGCCAAGGCGTATGCCAACGGCACGATCCAGCGCGACCTCGTCACCATGGCGACCCGGCACACCGAGCTCGGCTGGGGCCTGGCCACGGCCGACGAGCCGCCGCGGCCCGGCACGACCGTCGAGGACCTGGCCGCGCTCAAGACCCCCTTCCGCGCGCATGGCAACGTGACCGCCGGCAACGCCGCCGGCCTCAACGACGGTGCTACCGCCTGCCTGCTCGCATCCGAGGCGGCCGCCACCGAGCTCGGCCTGCCCGTCCGGATGCGCCTCGTGTCGTACTCCTTCGTCGGCGTCGAGCCGGAGGTGATGGGGGTCGGGCCCGTGCCCGCCACCGAGAAGGCCCTCGCCAAGGCCGACCTCGGCATCGAAGACATCGGCCTGTTCGAGCTCAACGAGGCGTTCGCCGTCCAAGTGCTCGCCTTCCTCGACCACTTCGGCATCGCCGACGACGACCCCCGCGTCAACGAGTACGGCGGCGCGATCGCCACCGGACACCCGCTTGCCAGCTCAGGGGTGCGCCTCATGACCCAGCTCGCCCGCCAGTTCGAGGAGCACCCCGAGGTGCGCTACGGCCTGACCGCGATGTGCATCGGCATCGGCATGGGCGGCGCGGTCATCTGGGAGAACCCACACCACGCCGACTACACGCCGACCGCCACCACCTCTGCGACGAAGGAGTCCGTCCAGTGACCGCGACCACCGAGCACACCCACGTCGGCGCCTCTGCTGGATCGGGCGGCGCCGCCGCATTCACCAGCGAGGTCGTGACCCGCGCCCTCGTCCACGACGTCGACCTGCCCGGCGGCGCCGGCACGCTCGCCCTCGTGACCCTCGACAACGGTCACGACCATACGAAGCCGAACACCTTCGGCCCCCAGTCGATCTCGATCCTCTCCGAGGTGATCGACGGGCTGCGAGGGCGCGCCGAGTCGGGCGAGATCACCGCGGTCGCCGTGACCGGCAAGCCGTTCGTCTTCGCGGTCGGCGCCGACCTCACGGGGATCCCGTTCGTCACGGGGCGCGAGCAGGCGCTCGAGGTCGCACGAGCCGGCCACGCGGCATACGCGCAGCTCGCCGACCTGCCGGTCCCGACCTTCGCGTTCGTCAACGGCGCGGCCATGGGCGGCGGCGTCGAGCTGGCGCTGTCCGCCACCTACCGCACGATCAGCGCCGGCGTGCCGGCGGTCGCCCTCCCGGAGGTCTTCCTCGGGCTGGTGCCCGGCTGGGGAGGCTGTTGGCTGCTGCCCAACCTCGTCGGTATCGAGTCGGCCATCAAGGTCATCATCGAGAACCCGCTCAGCCAGAACCGCATGCTCCGCGGCATCGAGGCCTTCCAGCTCGGGATGGCCGACGCGATCTTCGAGCCGGCCGACTTCCTCGAGGAGTCGATCGCCTGGGCCGCACGCGTGCTCAGCGGGGAGGTCACCGTCAGCCGCCCGGAGGTCGACCGTGACGAGACGACGTGGGTCACTGCCATCGCCAAGGCCAAGGCCCTGGCCGACGTCAAGACCGGCCGCCAGGCCAAGAGCCCGTATGCCGCTCTCGCCCTGCTGGTCGACGCGCGGACCTCGTCGCGCACGGCGGGCTTCGCGGCAGAGGACGAGGTCCTCGCCGACCTCATCATGAGCGACGAGCTGAGGGCGGGCCTCTACTCGTTCGACCTCGTCCAGAAGCGCGCCAAGCGGCCCGCGGGCGCGCCCGACGCCGCCCTCGCGCGGCCGGTCACCAAGGTCGGCATCGTCGGGGCCGGACTGATGGCGAGCCAGCTGGCCCTGCTGTTCGTCCAGCGCTTGCAGGTGCCTGTCGTGCTCACCGACATCGACGACGAACGCGTAGCCAGGGGCGTCGGTTACGTCCACGCCGAGCTCGACAAGCTCGCGGCCAAGGGCCGCCTCAACCACGACAAGCTGAACCGCTACAAGGCCCTGGTGAGCGGCTCGACATCCAAGGACGGCTTCGCCGACGCCGACTTCGTCATCGAGGCGGTCTTCGAGGAGATGTCCGTCAAGCAGCAGGTGTTCGCTGAGCTCGAGGCCGTCGTGCGGCCGGACTGCGTGCTCGCCACCAATACCTCGAGCCTGTCCGTCGCCGAGATGGCCTCCCTCCTCGAGCACCCCGAGCGGGTCGTCGGCTTCCATTTCTTCAACCCGGTCGCGGTGATGCCGCTGCTCGAGATCATCCCCGGCGAGCGCACCGACGACGTGACCCTCGCGACCGCCTTCACCGTGGGCAAGGGCCTGCGCAAGACCTGCATCCGGGCTGCCGACCGGCCTTCGTTCATCGTCAACCGGCTCCTCGGCCGGTTCATGGGCGAGGCGGCGCGCATCGTCGATCAGGGGACGCCGATCGAGGTGGTCGACCTGGCCTTCGCGGGCCTCGCCCCGATGCCCCCGTTCGTGCTCATCGGCCTCGTCGGTCCGGCCATCGCCCTGCACAACGGCGAGACGCTCGTGCGGGCCTTCCCGGATCGGTTCTACGCATCGCCGACACTGCAGCGCCTGGTGGCGGCGGGGCTCCCGGGCTTCTACGACCTCTCGACGGGCAAGCCGGTCCTGCTCCCGACGGCAGCCGAGCTCATCGAGCGGCCGGCCGAGCCGGTCGTCCTCGAGGTGGCGCAGGTGCGCGAGCGCGTGCTCACCGTGCTGGCCGACGAGGCCCGACGGATGCTCGACGAAGGCGTGGCACAGGCACCGATGGACATCGACCTGGCCATGATCACCGGCGCCGGGTTCCAGTTCTGGAACGGCGGCATCACGCCGCTGCTCGACCGGACGGGCATCTCGGAGCAGGTCACCGGCTCGCGGTTCCTGCCACTCGGCGTGGCGAACGCTTCGCGCTGAGAGTCTCGCGGCCCATCCGTGACGCGCAGCCGATGGTCCCGGTCCACCCGACCAAACGGTGGGCCGGGGCGCGCGTCGGGGCCGGACGGCATACGGGCCCGTCACGGCGGGTCGACTTGCCTTAACTCATATATGAGTTAAGGTCGACCGCGTGGCACAGACCTACCTCACCCGGATCGGCGGCCTCATCCGCGACGCTCGGCGGCACAAGGGCATGACCCAGGCGGAGCTCGCAGAGCTGCTCGGCACGTCCCAAGGAGCGGTGACGCGCATCGAGGCCGGACGCCAGAACCTCAGTCTCGACATGCTGGCCAAGATCGGCGACGCGCTCGACTCCGAGTTCGTCTCGCTCGGCCACTCCGGCCCACAGCACCTGCGGATCGTCGGCGGCAAGCAGCTGTCCGGCTCGATCGAGGTCAAGACGTCCAAGAACGCCGCTGTCGCGCTGCTCTGCGCCTCCCTGCTCAACCGCGGCCGCACCACCCTGCGCAACCTCGCTCGCATCGAGGAGGTCAACCGCATCCTCGAGGTCCTCGGCTCCATCGGCGTGCGCACCCGCTGGCTCCCGGACAGCAACGACCTCGAGATCATTCCGCCCGCGCGGCTCAACCTGTCCGACATCGACGTGGCCGCGGCGCGGCGCACCCGGACCGTCATCATGTTCCTGGGCCCGCTGCTGCACGAGCACGAGCTCTTCAACCTCCCGTATGCCGGCGGGTGCGATCTCGGCACCCGCACCGTCGAGCCGCACCTGACCGCGCTGCGCTCGTTCGGGCTCGAGGTCACCGCGACCCACGGCTTCTACGAGGCGCGCTCGGACCGGTCGGTCAACCCGACCCGCGCCATCGTGCTCACCGAGCGCGGCGACACGGTGACCGAGAACGTGCTCATGGCGGCGGCGCGCTACGCCGGCACGACCGTGATCCGCAACGCGAGCCCCAACTACATGGTCCAGGACCTGTGCTTCTTCCTCGAGAAGCTCGGCGTAGGGATCGAGGGCATCGGCACCACCACCCTGACCGTGCGGGGCGTGGCCGACATCGACGTCGATGTCGAGTACTCCCCCAGCGAGGACCCGATCGAGGCCATGAGCCTGATCGCGGCCGCCGTGGTCACCGACTCGTCGATCACGATCCGGCGGGTGCCGATCGAGTTCATCGAGATCGAGCTCGCGACGCTCGACGGCATGGGGATGAAGTACAACCTCACGTCGGAGTACATGTCGGCCAACGGCAAAACCCGCCTGGTCGACCTCACGACGATCCCGGGTCCGCTGCGCGCCCCGACCGACAAGATCCACCCGATGCCGTTCCCGGGCCTGAACATCGACAACCTGCCGTTCTTCGCGCTCATCGGGGCCGTCGCCGAGGGCAGCACGATGATCCACGACTGGGTCTACGAGAACCGCGCGATCTACCTCACCGAGCTGACGAAGGTCGGTGCGCGCGTCCAGCTCCTCGACCCGCACCGCGTCATCGTCGAAGGCCCGACCCGGTGGCGTGCGGCCGAGGTGGTCTGCCCGCCGGCTCTGCGTCCCGGCGTCGTCGTCCTGCTCGCGATGCTCGCCGCTCCGGGCACGTCGGTGCTGCGCAACGTCTATGTCATCAACCGTGGCTACGAGGACCTCGCGGAGCGGCTCAACGCACTCGGCGCCACGATCGAGGTGTTCCGCGACATCTAGCGGCCGTGGGCCCGGACACATGGATACAGCGGATTTGTGTTCGGCGGCCACACAGGGGGTCGGGGGTGCGGTCCCTAGTCTTCCCGCATGCCCGACGCCCGCACCGACGCACGCGACGACGCTCACGGGGATCCTTTGCGAGTGCCCGTGGCGGTCAACGACCCGATCGACCTGACCGGGCGCGCCGCCCTGGTCACCGGAGCCGCGAGCGGCATCGGTGCGAGCGTCGCCAGGGCGCTGGCCGCGGCCGGCGCCAAGGTGCACGCGGTCGACCGCGATGCCGAGGGCCTGGCCGTGCTCGCCGACTCGGCGGGCGTCGCGACGACCACGATGGACCTCGCGGACCTCGATGCCCTCTCCGACCTCCCGACCGACGTCGACATCCTCGTCAACAATGCAGGCATCCAGTTCGTCAGCCCCATCGAGGACTTCCCGCTCGACCGGTTCGACCTCATCGTCGACCTCATGCTCGTCTCGCCGTTCCGGCTGATCCGGCAGTCGCTCCCGCACATGTATGAGCAGGGCTGGGGCCGGGTCGTCAACATCTCGAGCGTCCACGGCCTGCGCGCGAGCCCGTTCAAGGCGGCGTATGTCACCGCCAAGCACGGGCTCGAGGGCCTGTCCAAGGTCGTTGCGCTGGAGGGCGGTCCGCACGGGGTGACCTCGACGTGCATCAACCCTGCCTACGTGCGGACCCCGCTCGTCGAGAGGCAGATCGCCGACCAGGCCCGCACCCACGGCATACCGGAGTCCGAGGTCGTCGAGACGATCATGCTCGCGCCCGTCGCGGTCAAGCGCCTCGTCGAGCCCGACGAGGTGGCCGCACTGGCCCTGTTCCTCTGCGGTCCCGCGTCCGCGTCGGTCAACGGCACGTCATTCTCGATGGACGGCGGATGGACGGCACACTGAGGTTCGACCCTAGGATCTGCCCGTGGCACGGAGCACCCACATCGCCGAAACGACCGCCGACGGCACCAGCGTGAGCGACCCCGGCGCCGACTCCGTCCCGGCGGCTCGCCCGGCCGAGCAGATGCTGCACCTGCTCGAGCTGCTCGCACGCGACGCGACCACCGCCCAGGTCGCAGCGGCCGACGCCCCGGCGGCCGCACGCGAGCTCGCGTTGCGTATCACCAACGCGCGCGAGGTGCACCAGCACCGCGAGGCCGGACTGGCCGCCCTGCTCGACACCGCGCGCGAGCTGGCAACGGAGAGCGACCCGGGCGAGGTGCTGGACGCGATCGTGCGGCGGGCGCGGCGGCTGCTCGGCACGGACCTGGCCTACCTGACGCTCTATGACCCCGTCGCCGGCGACACGTACATGCGCGCGACCGACGGGTCCGTCTCAGCCGCCTTCCAGTCGGTGCGGCTCGCGCTCGGTGCCGGCCTCGGTGGGCTCGTCGCGTCGACGCGCAAGCCCTACTGGACCGCGGACTACTGGTCCGACGAGCGGTTCCGCCACACGGCTGCCATCGACGGCGCGGTGGGCGAAGAAGGGATCATCGCCATCTGCGGGACGCCGCTCATCGTCGAGTCGGAGTTCGTCGGCGTGCTCTTCGCGGCGAACCGCACGTCCCGCCCGTTCACGCGCGAAGAGGTCGCACTGCTCGGCAACCTCGCCACGCTGGCCGCCGTGACACTCGTTCAGACTCGTGCGCTCGCCGACGCGGAGAATGCCCTGGCTGCCCTGTCGGACGCCCACGAGACGGTCCGCCAGTATGCCGCCGGCGTCGAGAAGGCGGCCGCCGCACACGACCGCTTCGCCTCCCTCGTGCTCGACGGCGGTGGCGTCGACGACATCGCACACGCCCTCGCCGAGCTCCTCGGCGGCTGGGCCGTGCTGGTCGACGAGACCGGCGCCCGCCGCGGCGCCTCCGGCCCTGCGCCGGCCGACGCGCCGGGCGGCGCCGACCCGTTCGCCGCGCTCAACGCCGTGCCCGGGCTCGACAGCGGGCGGCTTGTCGAGCGGAACGGCGCGTATGCGGTGGCGATCACCGCGGCCCGCGAGCGCCTCGGCACCATCTATGTCGGCGGCCTCGGCACCCTCAGCGACTCAGAGCAGCGGACAGTCGAGCGGGCTGGAGTGGTCACCGCGCTGGTGCTGCTCTTCGAGCGCCAGGCGGCCGACGCGCGCCAGTCTGCACGCAACCGGCTGGTCAGCGACCTCATCAGCGCCCGTGGCTCCCGGGACGAGCGAGTCCAGCTCGCCCGCGCGGCAGGGTTCGAGCCGCAGCGTCCGTTCTGCCTGCTCGTCCTTCGTGGAGACGACCCGAACGGGCACCGTGCCCTGCTCATCTCGGCCAGCGCGGCGACCGGCGAGGCGGCTCTGGTGGGGTCGCACAACGGTGACGTCGTGGCCCTCGTGCCGGGCGCAGATGCCGACGGGCTCGCGCGGTCGGTGGCGGCCCGCATCGCCAAGCGCACGTGCGTCACTGTCGCGGGAGTCGGCCCGGTCTCCGACGTCGTGCGCGTCCCCGAGGCGCACGAGGAGGGCGCCCGCACGGTCGGCGCACTCATCGCGCTCGGACACAAGGGCAAGGGAGCCGCCGCGACGCAGCTCGGCTTCGCCGGCCTCATCGTCGGCGCGCAACCCGATGTCGACGAGTACGTCCGCAAGCAGCTCGGGCCGGTGCTCGACTATGACGAGCGGCGCGGCACCGACCTCGTGGGGACGCTCACGGCATACTTTGCGGCCGGCGGCAGCCCGCGGCACGCGGCCGGTGCCCTGCACGTGCACGTCAACACGGTGTCGCAGCGCCTCGAGCGCGTCACCGCCCTGCTCGGTGAGTCGTGGCAGTCGCCTGACCAGTCGCTCGAGCTCCAGCTCGCCCTGCGGCTGCGCGCGCTGCAGGCCCGCTGACGCCGACTCTCAGCCCGTCGATCCGAGCTGGCGGTCGATGGCGTCGACGACGGCGGCGACACCTGGGCCGCCCATGACGACGTCATAGTGGTTCGCGTCGACCTCGGTCGTGACAACTCCGGGAGGGACGCCGATCGCCGCCAGGCGACCTGGGTCGTAGAGGCCCTGCGGCTCGTCCAGCAGCCCTCGGCGAGCCCAGACGAGCTCGGCTCGGACGCCCTGCTCGACCGCTCTGGCGAGGGCACCGTGCGTCTCGGGGTCGGCCATCACGTCTGCGCCGTCGGCTCTGACGGCGTCGAGGACGCACGAGCTGCGCCAGGCCCCCGGTGTGGCCGCGTCCTCGACGAGATCGTGCTCGATGTAGGCCCGCGCGACGTCGCCTGCCGGGCCGCGCAGCACCGGGCCGAGGGCGGGATGCCGGTCCCAGAACCCGAGGTATGCCGCAGGGCCGGCGAACGTCATGCGCAGTCGGTCCATGGCCGGGCCGATGACCGACTGCAGGGCAGCGTCGATGTCGAGGCCCGGCGCGACGGGGAACGCCAGGCCCCCGTCGACGAGGACGATACGGCGGAACCGGTCGGCATGGCGGGCCGCCGCGAGCGCCGCGACGAACGCGCCCATGGAGTGGCCGACCAGAACGGGCGCTGCCGCGAACGCGGTAGCCACCGACACGAGGTCGTCCACGTGCGCGCCGAGGCCGTACGGGCCCGGTGCAAAGCGGCTGTCGCCGCGACCTCGAAGGTCCGGGGCGAGGACTCGGACCGTGCCTGGACCGTGACGCCGAGCCACCTCGTCGGCCACCCGCCGCCAGGACAGGCCGTTCGCGGTGATGCCGTGGACGGCCAGCACGACCGGCGCATCGGGAGCGGCCGAGCCGACGGTGAGGTCGTGGATCGCGAGGCTCCCCTCTGGCAGCTCGATGACGAACGCGGACTGAGTGGTCATGAAGCCCCTGCCTTCCTGATCAGCCTCGCGCCGAGCCCGGTGATACCGGAGGGTGCGAAGTACACGACGACGATGAAGAAGACCCCGAGGATGAACAGCGGCTCCGAGAGCACCTGGCCGACAAGCGGTGGCAGCGCGTCGATGAAAGGCGCGCCACTCACCTCGACCAGCCTGGCGTCTGCATAGGTGTACAGCATGCCGCCGACTACCGCGCCCCAGCGGCTTCCCGCGCCGCCCAGGACCACCATGAGGAGCAGCGACAGCGTGAACTCCGAGGTGGTCAGATGCGGGTTCGACCCGCCGAGCACCAGGGCGTGGACGATCCCGCCGAGCGCACCGAGGGCCGACCCGACGACGAGAGCGAGCAGTCGCACCCGGTAGGTCCCGAAGCCGAGGACCGCGGCCCTGGCGCCGTTCTCGCGAACCGCCGCCATCGCATGGCCGGCCCGCGACCGCACGACGAGGGTGACCACCAGCCAGGCCACGACGAGGAAGGCCAGGGCGAGCCAGTACCGGTACGGCGCGTTGGCGACCCCGACGAGCCGGCTGGGCAGCTCCGCACGGTCGAGGGTGATGCCCTCCTCGCCGCCCGTGACCCCGCCCGGGTTGCGCATGACGAGAATCGAGGCTGCCTGCGCGAACGCGAGCGTCACCATGGCGAACGCGATCCCACCGACACGAAGAGCGACTCCCCCGACGACCAGCGCTAGCAGGGTCGATGCGCCGAGGGCGAGCGCGGCCGCTGCGGGCAGGGGCAGGCCGAGCGCCGACACCGAGATCGTCAGCAGGTAGCTGCCCGAGGCGACGAACAGGGCGTGCCCGAAGCTGAGCAGGCCGGTCCTGCCGAAGAGAACGTCGTAGCTGAGCGCGATCCCGCCCATGACAAGACACGTGGCGAGCAGCTGCATCGACCCTGGCCCGTTGAGTCGCCCCGGGAGTATGCCGGGCAGCTCGGCGGGCACATACGGCAGGTAGGCGAGCACTCCGAGGACGAGCACCGCCAGGAGGGCCCCGAGTGTCGGGATACGCCGCCTCGAGCGGGCCGTCGCGAAAGGACCGTCGAGCGCGGTCCGAGGTCCCGGCTCGTCAGCCCAGATCTCGGTCCTGGTCGGGTCGGTACTGGTCAGCTCGGGACTGGTCAGCTCGGGACTGGTCATGGCGTCGCTCCCTTCAGGGTCGAGGGGCGGAGCAGCAGGACCAGTGCGAGCAGGAAGACGACCGACAGGTCTCCGACACCGCTGGCCGCGTAGAAGTTGGCCAGCTGCTGGACGAGCCCGACCACGACCGCGGCCACGGCCGTGCCTGTCAGCGCACCCATTCCGCCGATGACGACGACGATGAAGGCGTAGATCAGCAGCGAGCCACCCTGCGTCGGGGACACGGCTCCGGCGTACTGCGAGTACATGACGCCGGCCAGGCCCGCCGCCGCCCCTCCGATGGCGAACACGACGGTGAAGGTCCGGTGCACGTTGATGCCCAACGCTTCGACCATGGTGCGGTTCTCGACTCCGGCTCGGATGACGAGCCCCAGCCGGGTGAGCTGCAGGAGGGCGACGAGTCCCGCGAACAGGGCCCCCGCCATCAGGATGTAGACGAGACGGTCGTTGGGTAGGCGGGCACCGAGGACCTCGGTCGTGCTGCTCATCCATGCCGGCTTCTCGACGGGTCGCGGGTCTGCGCCCCAGGTCCCCTGCGCCGCAGCCACTCCCGCAAGCGAGAGGCCGACGGTGACGAGCACTTGCTGGATGTGGTGCCGGTAGAGGGGGCGGATCAGCAGCACCTCGACCACGAGGCCGATCCCGGCACCGACCGCGATCGCGACGACGATCGCGCCCGGGAGCCGCCCGGCGGCCGGCCAGCTCCCGGGCAGAGACTCCATGACGATCCACCCGGCGTAGGCGCCCGCCGTCATGAAGACGCCGTGCGCGAAGTTGAGCACGCCCATCAGGCCGTAGATCAGGCTCAGCCCGCTCGCTGCGAGGAAGTAGAGTGCGCCGAGCCCGAGACCGGTGACGAGCAGCAGGACGAGGTCGCTCATGCGGCCCCCGCCCTGTGCATCGAGACGCCGAGGAGCTGCCGAGTCAGCGCCGAGTCGGCGACGAGCTCGCTCGCGCCACCTCGGTGCACCACCGTGCCTGCGTCGAGGACCACGACCTGGTCGGCGATCCGCCGAACAAGCGGGAGGTTCTGCTCCACCAACAGGATCGGCGTATGTCGGGCCACCTCCGCCAGCACGTCCGCCACCTCCGTGACGAGCTTGGGCGCCAGGCCCTTGGTGGGTTCGTCGACGAGCAGGACGTCGTTGTCGCGCAGCAGGACCCGGGCCAGGGCCACCATCTGCTGCTGGCCACCCGAAAGGGTGCCGGCACGCTGGGCCCGCCGCGTGAGCAGGTCGGGGAACAGGTCGGCGATGACCGGAGCCTCGACGCCCCGTTCAGGATCGACGAGCCTGAGGTTCTCGTCGACCGTGAGAGCGGCGAAGACCTCACGGTCCTCAGGCACGTAACCCACGCCCCCACGCACGATCGTGGCCGTCGAGGAATCGTGGATCTCCTTGCCGCGCAGCGTGATGCGGCCTGCGCGCGGCGCAAGGCCGATGATGGCCTTGAGGGTTGTGCTCTTCCCGACGCCGTTGCGGCCGAGCAGCGCGGTGACGCCCCGGTCTGGCACGTCGAACGTCACCCCCTGCAGGACGTGCGACCCCCCGTATCGCACGTGCACGTCGTCGAGGCGCAGCACTACCCGGTCCGGACCTTGTCGCCCGCCGGGCTGCATGGCGTCCGGCGACCCGGAATGCTCGGTCGACGTCCGGTCCGTCACAGTGCCTCCCCGAGGTATGCCCGCTGGACCCGCTCGTCCGCGGTGACGTCGTCGGGTGCTCCGACGGCTAGGAGCTGACCGTGGTGGAGCACTGCGACGCGGTCTGCGAGGCCGAGCACCACGTGCATGTGGTGCTCGACCATCGCGACCGCCACCCCGGCGTCGCGCACCTCGCCGATGATCTCGGTGAGGCCGTCGACGTCCTCGGCCGACACGCCCGCCATCGGTTCGTCGAGCAGGAGCACGGCCGGCTCCGACGCGAGGGACATGGCGAGCTCGAGCTTGCGACGGTCCCCGTGCGACAGGTCACCGGCCAGCGTCTCCGCACGACCCGGCATACGGACCCGGGCCAGAAGGCCCGCCACGCGCTCGCTGTGGCGGTCCCGTGCGCCGCGGAACGGCGACATCGATGCGGGACGGGCGGCCTGGACCGCGAGGCGCACGTTCTCCCCCGCCGTGAGGCCGTCGAAGAGGGCCGATGTCTGGAACGACCGGGCCAGCCCCATGCGGGCGCGCGACGTGGCGCTGGCTCGGGTGATGTCCTTGTCCCGCAAGGTGACCCGGCCGCTCGTCGGTCGGGTCACCCCACTGAGGACATTGACGAGCGAGGACTTGCCCGCGCCGTTGGGACCGATGACGCCCACCAGCTCCCCGGCACCGACCTGGAGCGACACGCCGTCGAGGATCTGCGCGCCGCCCACCTTCCAGCCGACGCCCTGTGCGGTGATCACTTGAACTGCGTGACCGGCGGCGCGACGGCGGCCGGGTCGAGCGTCTCACCGAGCTGGGGGACGATGTTCGTCCCGTCCTGCTTCAGCGTGGCGGTGAACATCGGCTGCAGCAGCGCGTGGTCCTCGGCCCGGATCTCGAGGGCGCCCTTGGGGCCGTCGAACTTCCAGCCTTCGAGCGCGGTGACCATCTTGTCGACGTCGTCCCCGCCGGTCTCCAGCGCGTGCACGATCATCTGTCCCGCGACGAAGCCGTCGTTGGTGAACAGGTCGACGGTGCTGCCCTGAGCCTTCATGCCCTCGTCGAGTGCCTGGTACGCCGCGTTGTCCGCCGCGCCGTCGAAGAAGTGGGACAGGAAGGCGATCTTCGTCGCGACCTCGCCGAAGAGCGGGTGGGTCGCCTTGATGTCGAGGCCCGTGACGACCTTCGTCCGGTCGAAGACGCCCTGCTGGCCGAGGGTCGTCCACATCGCCGTCGCGTTGGCCCCGGCCCAGGCGACGAAGAGCAGGTCGGGCGTCGCGCTCTTGACCTTCGTGGCGAACGGGGTGAGATCGGTTGCGGCGGCGGGCACCTCGACCGCGCTCACGGTGGCGCCCTTGCTCCCGAGGATGGCGGTGACCGCGGCGACGTTCGCCTTGCCGAAGGCGCTGTCCTGGGCGAGCACGGTCACCTTCTTGCCCTTGACGTCGCCGAGCATCGACCCCGCCGTGGCGACGTCCTGGTAGGTCTGACGGCCCGAACGGAAGGTGTACCGGTTGGCTCCGGTGATCGCATCCGCGGCGGCCGGCCCGGAGATGAACAGGACCTTGTTGTCGTTCGCCAGCGGCGCGACCTGCAGGGCCACCCCGGACGCGGTCGAGCCGGCGATGATCTTGTTGCCCTGGCCGATCAGGTCCGTCGCCGACGCGACGGCCTTGGCGGGGTCACCCGCATCGTCCTGCTCGGTGAGCTCGATCTTGTGCCCGGCCACCGCGCCGGTTCCCTTCGTGGCGTAGGCGAGGCCGGCGGTGAGGCCCATCCGGTACTGCTCGCCGTAGCTGGCGAGCGGACCCGACTTGGAGTAGACCAGTCCGACCTTGTACGGCGCGGCCGTCGCGCCCGAAGCCCCTGCGGTCGAGTCACCCGCGGCAGGGGCGCCGGGCTGACCGGGCGAGCCGCAGGCTGCGACCGAGAACGTGATCATCGCGCTCGCCACGGCGAGGCTCCAACGCTTGGACACCGATGTCCTCCACCTCTGGTGGGCGCTCGCGCGTTTGCTGCGACGAGATCCATTGACGCCCAACCGTTTCCGGCGAACGTAGTCGGACGGACGGAGGGCCCGGATGGGGTGTCCCACCACAAACACGCCGGACTCGTGTGCTTCGACGACACGGTGCGGCCCCCGCCGGGCGCGGGGCGACGCGGGTCAGGTCAGGCGCGGCTCGAGGTCTGCCACGACCTGGTCGGCCGTGAGGCCCAGCTCCTCGAGGATCTGGCCGCGCGACGCGTGGTGAAGGAACCGCTTGGGGATGCCGTACGAGTGCACCGGCGTCGCGACGTCCGCCTCCCCGAGCGCAAGCGTCACGGCAGCGCCGACCCCGCCACTGACGAGGTTGTCCTCGATGACGGCCACCGCACCGGCCCTGCGGGCCAGCTCCACGAGCTCGTCGGCCACCGGGACGACCCACCGGGGGTCGACGACGCGGACGGTCCGGCCATGGGCGGCGATCTTCTCGCCCGCCTCGATCGCGAGTCCGGCGAAGGCGCCGACGCCCACGACGAGCAGGTCGACCTCGTCGCCGGAGTTCTCGAACAGGACATCGAGGCCACCGATGCTGCGCACCGCCGTCAGCGGGTCGGCGACATCGCCCTTCGGGAAGCGGATGACCGTGGGGCCGTCGGCGACCTCGAGGGCCTCGCGCAGCTGCTTCTTGACCTGGTCGCCGTCTCGAGGTGCGGCGAGTCGAAGACCAGGCACGATCGAGGTCAGGGTCATGTCCCACATACCGTTGTGCGAGGCGCCGTCACTGCCGGTGATCCCGGCGCGGTCGAGGATGAAGGTGACCCCGGCGCGGTGCAGCGCGCAGTCCATGAGCACCTGGTCGAAGGCCCGGTTGAGGAAGGTGGCATAGACCGCGACGACCGGGTGCAGGCCGGCATACGCGAGCCCGGACGCCATCGTGACGGCGTGCTGCTCGGCGATGCCGACGTCGAAGACGCGGTCAGGGTAGGCCGCGGCGAAGCCGTCGAGGCCGACCGGGATGAGCATCGCGGCGGTGATGGCGACGACATCGCGGCGCTCGGCCCCGATCGCGACCATCTCCTCGTTGAACTCGTCCGTCCAGATCCGGCCGGCGACCTCGAACGGCAGGCCCGTCTCGGGGTTGAACTTGCCGACCCCGTGGAACTGGTCCGCAGCGTCGTCGACCGCCGGCTGGTAGCCGCGCCCCTTCTGTGTGAGGACGTGGACGATGACGGGTCCCCCGAAGTCCTTTGCCTTGCGCAACGCCCGCTCGACCGCCTGCTCGTCGTGGCCGTCGACGGGCCCGAGGTACTTGAGCCCGAGGTCCTCGAACATGCCCTGCGGCGCGACGATGTCCTTCAGGCCCTTCTTGACGCCGTGGAGCGTCTCGAACATCGGTGCACCGACGACGGGGGTCTTCGCCAGGGACCGCTTGCCCCACGAGAGGAACTTCTCGTAGCCGCGGGTGGTGCGAAGGGTCGCCAGGTGGTCGGCCAGACCGCCGGTCGTCGGCGCGTAGGACCGCTCGTTGTCGTTGACCACGATGACGAGCGGGAGGTCCTTGTCGACGGCGATGTTGTTGATCGCCTCCCAGGCCATCCCGCCGGTCAGGGCACCGTCGCCGATCACCGCGACCGTATGCCGCCCGGCCTCGCCGCGCAGCCGCCGACCCTTCGCGATCCCGTCGGCCCACGAGAGAGCGGTCGAGGCGTGCGAGTTCTCGACGACGTCGTGCTCGGACTCGGCCCTGTTCGGGTACCCGGAGAGGCCACCCTGCTTCTTCAGCTTGCTGAAGTCGTGGCGCCCGGTGAGGAGCTTGTGGACGTACGACTGGTGCCCGGTGTCGAAGACGATCGTGTCGCTCGGCGAGTCGAACACGCGGTGCAGCGCGATCGTGAGCTCGACGACGCCGAGGTTCGGCCCGAGGTGCCCACCGGTCTTGGACACCTCCGTGACGAGGAACGTGCGGATCTCCTCGGCGAGCGCCGGCAGCTGGGTCTCCGGCAGCGCCCTGAGATCGGCCGGGCTCGTGATCTTCTCCAGCAGCGCCACGCTGGCTCGTCCTCTCGGTGCTTGTCGTCGTTCGGCAGACTCGAACGGGGTCGATCGAGTCTACGGGTCAACGCACGAACGCTCCCAAAGGTGCACCTGACGCGACGTACCTCACGTCGCACTTGTCCCAGGCCGTGCCTGTTTGTGCGTGGCCGGCCGGACAGGTCTTCACCCCACCTTCACAGGCGTGGGGCGAAGACCTTGCCCTGCAGCGCCTCGTGGAGCAGGCTCGCCCCGCGGCTGGCGGCCCGCAGGCGCATCCCCTCCTTCTCGATCTGCAGCAGGATCTCGGCGAGCGCCTCCGGAGGGACGTCCGGCCCGATCGCCACGCGCGCCTCACGCCAGGCCTCACGCATGGCGACCACCTGGCCGTCGAGGTGCCGGCCGGCCAGCCAGGCGAGCGCGATGGGGTGCCGTCGCCACCCGGCATACGACCGGTAGTCCGGCGGGCACTGGTCCAGCAGCCACATGACCGCGCGGTCCTCCCACCCAGGGGTGTGAGCGGGCGGCACGCCGGGCGGCCAGCCGGGAGGAGTGTGCGCGGTCACGGTCCCAGTCTGCCTCGGCGGGCGGCAGCTGACGTGAAGGGGGCGGCGACCAGGTCAGCGCAGGCGCCGCCCCTTCGTCAGGAGATCTGGGTCACCAGTTCGCCTCGGGCGGGGCGACCGGGAGCTCCACGGTGTCGGGGTGGATGACGTAGACGATGCCGCCGCTGTGGGGCGCCCAGACGTTCTCGAACTGCTCACGGTCATAGGTGACGCGGACCTGGCCGTTGTCGGGGATGAGGTGCGACGCCGGGTCGTTGCAGACGACGTCGCCGTTGGGTGCGAACCCGACGATCACCATGAGGTGACCGTTCGTGCTGTAGCCCGCCCCCTTCAGCTCGCCCTTGGTGAAGGAGACCGACGCCACCAGTGGGATCCCGGCCTTGATGAACTCCTCGGCCTCGGTCAGCGTGCGCAGGCGGGTGACGAAACCGCGCAGGCCGCGGGTCGCGGCATACGCGGCGTTGAACGGCCAGTTGCCCGCCCCGTCGTAGGTGTAGTCGAAGACGTTGCGCGCGGTGAAGTCGACCTGTGGGTCGCTCTCGTCAGGGATCTGTGTCGTGACCCACTGGGTCTCTGCTGCGCTCGGACCGGCACCCCAGTAGGCGACGACCATCGACGTCGACGTCGGCGAGCACCAGGCTTCGCCGCCGTTGTCCCACTGCGGGAAGTGGCCCTTGTGCTTCTCCTGGGAGAAGGTCGGGACGTTAAGGGTGGTGCCGCAGGCGGGGCCGTTCGGGCTGCGCGGCACCTTCTTGTCGCCCGGCAGCGCCGAGGCCATGGCCCCGAGCTCGGTGATCGTGGGGACGTCGCTGGAGCCCACCGGCCGGTACAGGCGAACCTCGAGCTCGTACGACGTCAGGGAGAACCCGCTCCGGGTGGCCAGAGTGTCGGTGAAGACGGTGGCGACCGTGTCACCCTGGCCGTTGAGGGACGTCCGGTGGATGCCGCCTCCGTCGGCGGGGTCCTTGGCAGCCCAGCGGCCGAGCACGTACTGCTTCGTCAGGGTGCCGCCACCCTGGTCACCGCGAACGAGCACCTCGATCCATGACTCCCCGGGGGTCGAGGCGTTCCACGACGCGACCAGCTCGGTGAGTCCGAAGAGGAGGGGCACGGTCGGCGCGACCCAGCGGGCGACCTCGTAGGCGCGCGGCGTCGGGTTCGCGGCGTGGGGGTCGGTGTAGGAGACCGTTTCCTGCGACACAGCGAACGCGATGCCCGCATCGGAGACCGCGACCCCGTAGCCGGTGCCACGCGAGAAGTCCGTACCCGCCCACGACGAGCGGGCGATGTGGCGGGTGGAGTCACCCTTCTTGGCCTGGACGGCCCTGGCGCGGGGCGCGACGCCGACGAGGGCGACGCCGGCCGCGGCGGTCGCGAGCAGGGTGCGACGGCTCGGCTGGAACGGTGACTCTGAGACGACGGAACGACTGGGCATGGCTGACCTTCCTGGAGGGGAAATGGCGGGGCCAGTCAACACCCGTGCGAGTGGCGAGGGGGGCCTAGCAGCAGAAAAAACCGCGACCGGGCCGTCTCCCACCACAAGATCACCCGTTCCGGGTGCCGGCTGGACGCCGGACGGGTCAGCGCCAGTTCGCCTCGGCGGGCGGGGCGGGCAGCTCCGCGGTCGGTGGGTGCATGACGTAGGCCAGACCCCCGTTGTGCCGCAACCAGACCCGCTCGAACTGGTCCCGCCGGTAGACCGTCCGCACCTCGTCGTTGCTCGCCACGAGGTGGGAGTTCGGGTCGTTGGAGATGACGTCACCCTCGTCGGTGAAGCCGACGACCAGGAGCAGGTGGCCGTTCGTGTCGTAGCCCGCGCCGTCGAGCTCGTCGACGGCGAAGGTCACCGAGACCACGAGCGGTATGCCGGCCGCGACGAACCGCTCGACCTCCGTCAGGTCGCGCAGTCGGGTGACGTAGGCACGCAGCCCGCGCGAACCGGCGTATGCCGTGTTGAACGCCCAGTTGCCCGCACCGCGGTAGGCGCGGTCGTAGACGCGTCGCACACCGTGGACGACCGACGGGTCCGTGTCGTGGCCCACCCACGCGCTCTCCGCCCGGCTCGGGCCGATGCCCCAGTGCTCGAGCACCATCGTCGTCGAGGTGGGCGAGCACCAGGACTCGCCCCCGTTGTCCCACTCCGGGAAGGTCCCGACGTGCAGCCGCTGCGAGTGGCGCGGGACGTCGATCTCGTGGCCGAGGCCGACCGAGGGCGAGCTCGCCGGAGCGTCGTCCGGAATCGCGAACCAGGACGCTGCTCCGGCGACGAGTGACACCGACGGCCAGGACGCCCCGGCACTCGCGTGCCCCGCCTCCTGCGCGAGAGCCAGCCCGGTCAGGCGCAGCTGCCAGCGGTCGAAGTGGCGGCCGGGCGCGGCGAGGTACGTGTCGGTCTCGACCTGGCCCGCGTCGAACCCCTGGCCGGTGACGGTCGTCCGGGTGATCGGGGACTCCCCCATCGGGTCATCCTGCGCCCACCGGGCGAAGGTGAACCACGGGGTCCACCCGGCCTCGTCGGCCACCCGGCCCTCGACCAGCAGCCACGTCCCAGGGGGTGTGGCGGCGTTCCACGACGGGATGAGCTCCCTTGCGGGGAAGGCAGACTCGACGACCGGAGACTCCCACCTGCGCGCCACGTACGTCTGGGGCCGTGCCCCCTCGACGTGCTCGTCGGCATACGTCAGGGGTTCCGCAGAGGCCCAGCCGATGCCGTTCTCCCACACGGTCAGCGTGGCGTGTCGCTCGTTCACCGGATGAGCATGCCAGAGGCCGAAAGGCCACGTCCGGCAACCCTCCCGAAGTCCTTCTCGACCCGGGAGGGCGCCGCACGCGGCCTGTCTCGGAACTCTCAGACCGTCCCGGCGGTGCGGTCCGTCAGCTCGCGACGAGCGAGCGCAGGACGTAGTGCAGGATGCCGCCGTTGCGGTAGTAGTCCGCCTCACCGGGGGTGTCGATGCGCACCACGGCGTCGAGCTCGACCGTCTCGCCACCGTCCTTCGCCGCGACGACCTTGACCGTCTTGGGCGTCCGGCCCTCGTTGAGCTCGGTGATCCCGGTGATCGAGAAGGTCTCGGTGCCGTCGAGCCCGAGCGAGTCGGCGTTCTGGCCTTGGGGGTACTGCAGCGGGATGACGCCCATGCCGATGAGGTTCGAGCGGTGGATCCGCTCGTAGCTCTCGGCGATGACTGCCCGCACGCCGAGCAGGCGGGTCCCCTTGGCCGCCCAGTCACGCGAGGACCCCGAGCCGTACTCCTTGCCGGCCAGCACGACGAGCGGTGTCCCCGCCTCGGCGTAGCTCTGGGCTGCGTCGTAGATGGTCGTCTGCTCGCCACCCTGGGTGAAGTCGCGGGTGAAGCCACCCTCGACGCCGTCGAGCAGGAGGTTCTTCAGCCGGATGTTCGCGAAGGTGCCGCGGATCATCACCTCGTGGTTGCCGCGCCGCGAGCCGTACGAGTTGAAGTCGCGCTTCTCGACGCCGTGCTCCGCCAGGTAGCGGCCCGCCGGGCTGTCCGCCTTGATCGAGCCGGCCGGGCTGATGTGGTCCGTCGTGACCGAGTCGCCGAGCTTGGCCAGCACCCGTGCCCCGGCGATGTCCTCGACCGGGGCCGGCTCGGCCGCCATGCCCTCGAAGTACGGGGGCTTGCGCACGTAGGTCGACTCGCCGTCCCACTCGAAGGTGTCGCCCTCGGGCGTCGGCAGCGACCGCCACCGGTCGTCACCGGCGAACACGTCCGCGTAGTCCTCCGTGAACATGTCCTGGTTGATGCTGGCGGCGATGGTCTGCTCGACGTCCTCCGGCGCGGGCCAGATGTCCTTGAGATAGACATCTGCCCCGTCCGAGCCCGTGCCGAGCGGCTCGGTCTCGAAGTCGAAGTCCATGGTCCCGGCGAGTGCGTAGGCGATGACGAGCGGCGGGCTCGCGAGATAGTTCATCTTGACGTCCGGGTTGATCCGGCCCTCGAAGTTCCGGTTGCCCGAGAGGACGGACGTGACCGCGAGGTCGGCGTCGTTGATCGCCTTGGAGATCTCCTCGTTGAGCGGACCCGAGTTGCCGATGCAGGTCGTGCAGCCGTAGCCGACGAGGTGGAAGCCGAGCTTCTCCAGGTAGGGCCACATGCCGGCCTTGTCGTAGTACCCGGTGACGACCTTCGAGCCCGGAGCCATCGAGGTCTTGACCCACGGAGCGACCGTGAGGCCCTTCTCGACGGCGTTCTTGGCGAGCATCGCGGCCGCCATCATCACGGACGGGTTGGACGTGTTCGTGCAGCTCGTGATCGAGGCGATCGACACGATGCCGTGGTCGATCTCGAACTCGCGGCCCTCGGCATCGGTCACCGCGACCTTCTTGGAGGGACGGCCGTTGGCCTTGCCGTCGTGCGGCTTGTCCCCGCCGTTGTCGTCGCCCGGGTCGCTCGCGGGGAAGGACGCCGCCGAGCCCGGGTCGCCCTCGTCGTGGGCGACATAGGTCGGCAGGACCTTGCGGAAGGACTCCTTGGCCGCCGAGAGCTCGATGCGGTCCTGTGGGCGCTTCGGACCGGCGATCGAGGGGACGACGGTCGACAGGTCGAGCTCGAGGTACTCGCTGTAGCGGGCCTCGGGGGTGTCCGCGCCCAGCCACATGCCCTGCTCCTTGGCGTACGACTCGACCAGCGCCACCTGCTCGTCGGAGCGGCCGGTGAGGCGGAGGTAGTCGAGCGTGACGTCGTCGATCGGGAAGATCGCGCAGGTCGAGCCGAACTCGGGGCTCATGTTGCCGATCGTCGCGCGGTTCGCGAGGGGCACCTGGGCCACGCCCTCGCCGTAGAACTCGACGAACTTGCCGACGACGCCGTGCTTGCGCAGCATCTCGGTGATCGTGAGGACCACATCCGTCGCCGTCGCGCCGGACGGGATCGAGCCGGAGAGCTTGAACCCGACGACGCGCGGGATGAGCATCGAGACGGGCTGGCCGAGCATGGCGGCCTCGGCCTCGATGCCGCCGACGCCCCAGCCGAGGACGCCGAGGCCGTTGACCATCGTCGTGTGGGAGTCGGTGCCGACGCACGTGTCGGGGTAGGCCACGACCTCGCCGTCGATCTCGCGCACCATGATGGTCCGGGCGAGGTGCTCGATGTTGACCTGGTGGACGATGCCGGTGCCCGGAGGCACCACCTTGAAGTCGTCGAAGGCCGTCTGGCCCCAGCGCAGGAACTGGTACCGCTCCTTGTTTCGCTGGTACTCGATCTCGACGTTGCGCTCGAAGGCGTCAGGACGGCCGAACACGTCGATGATCACCGAGTGGTCGATGACGAGCTCGGCGGGCGCCAGCGGGTTGATCTTGGCGGGGTCGCCCCCGAGGTCGGAGACCGCTTCGCGCATCGTGGCGAGGTCGACCACGCACGGGACGCCCGTGAAGTCCTGCATGATGACGCGGGCCGGCGTGAACTGGATCTCCGTGTCCGGCTCGGCGTCCTCGTCCCAGGAGCCGAGGGCCCGAATGTGGTCTGCGGTGATGTTCGCGCCGTCCTCGGTGCGGAGCAGGTTCTCCAGGAGCACCTTGAGGCTGTACGGCAGAGTCTCCTGGCCGTCGATCCCCGCGAGGCGGTAGATCTCGTAGGACTTGCCGTCGACCTCGAGGGTCCCCTTGGCCTTGAAGCTGTCAACACTGCCCACGACGGGCTCCTTCCAGCAGCTGAAGTTGGATGTCACGGTGCTCGATTTATCTTGACGTCAAGATATATCTAACCACACGCGCTCGGCGCTGTCAGTCCACACCTGCGGCCCATCTTGGTCGCATCCATGCCGCTTGTCTGCCCCGGGTGCCTCGGCCGCAGGGATCGTCGGCGCCCGCCCCCGGCACGGTCACACCTCGTGCACCACGACGTCGTCATCGGGGTCGAGGTCGACCTCGTCGCCGACCCGGATCGTGCCCGATGTCAGCAGCCGCAGCACCGAACCGGCGCGGTCGTGCAGGGCCCGGGCCGCACCCTGGCCGATCTCGTCGTCGAGGAGCCGGCATGGGGCGGCGACCCTGACGACCTCGAGCTCCACATCCCCGATGAGCACTCGCGCGCCCGGCCTGGTCGGGATGTCCCCACCGCTGATGGTGATGTTCCGTCGCGTGAGCCCTGGGTCGATGGGGGCGCCGAGGTCGTCCGCGGCGGCCCTGAGCGCCTCCGCCGACTGCACCGTCACGTGGCGATGCCTGCTCCCGTGGTAGCGGTCCCCGACGAGCCCCGCTCCCGCCTCGGCCGCCACCCGGTCGACGGACTTGGTCGGCAGGCGTCGCCCCGGGGCGATGTGGATCGACACGACCGACGGCTTCATCAGACCTCCGAGTCCGGGGCGGGCTCCAGGACCGCGATGCACTCCACATGATGGGTCATCGGGAACGCGTCCCAGGCCTCGACCGAGCCGAGCGTGTACCCGTGGTCAGCGGCCGCGCGCACGTCCCGCGCCAGCGCGGCCGGGTCACAGGCGACGTACACGACCCGGCGAGGCCGCATCCCGGCGACCATGGCCATGACGTCCTTGCCGGCGCCGGTGCGCGGCGGGTCCAGCACAACCAGGTCGGCCGAGATGTCCTGGGCCACAAGGGATCTCAACTCGCGGTCGACGCGGTTGGCCCGCCACTCGACGTTGTCCAGGTGCTCGGTGTTGCGTATGCCGTTGTCAACGGCCCGTGCGTCGCCCTCGACTCCCAGCACGAAACCCCCGGGCGCCACGAGCTCACCGAGGCGCATCGTGAACAGGCCGGAGCCGGCATACAGGTCGAGCACCCGGTCGCCGGGACGGGCCGCGAGCAGGGAGACGACCCGCGACAGGAAGGTCGAGGCGGCCCCGGGATGGACCTGCCAGAAGCCGCGCGCGGCGACGACGTACTCCCCCACCCAGTCGCCGTGTCGAGCCAGCTCGCCGACCAGGCCACCGGATGCCACGGACCCGCGAGCGCCGCCTGCCCCACCCACCGGCACGAGAACGGGCTCGTCCGGGTGAGCGGCGTCCACGACGTCGACGGACTCGACGTCTGGCCACTCGGTGTCGAGCACCCCTGAGTCGATGACTCCGCGCGTCGCGATGAGGCAGTCGTCGAGGGGCACGACGGAGTGGGACCGGTGTCGCCGCAGACCGGGACGACCCTGCCCGTCGACGGCGAACTCGACCCGGGTGCGCCAGCGGAGCCCGTCGGTGTCGCCCGGCACCGGACTCACCTCGAGGTCGACCTCGAGTCCGGCGATCCGCGCGAACTGCTCGCGGACGACCGCGGCCTTGAGGGCGCGCTGCACGGACGGAGCCACGTGCTGGAAGTCGCAGCCTCCACACTCTCCGGGGACGGCATACGGACACGGCGGGTCGACCCGCCCGGGCGCGGCGACCAGCACCCGCACCGCGTCGGCGCGGACGAACCGGTCACCGACGTTGCCCTCGGTGACCCGCGCGACGACCTGCTCGCCTGGTAGCGCATGACGCACGAAGACGACCTGCCCCTCGTGGCGGGCCACACAGTGGCCGCCGTGGGCGACCGGACCGACCTCGACGGTCCATTCGGTGCCGACGAGCGACGGCGCGTCCGACTCCCGAGCCCGTGGTCGACGGTCAGTCACAGGTTGCCGCCGCGGAGCGAGCCGCTGATCGGGGGCTCGTCCACCCACGCCCGCTCGGCACCCTCGGACGACGCGAGCTGCCAGGGCACGCTGACGACCATGACACCCGGGGTGAACAGCAGCCGTCCCTTGAGACGCAGTGCGCTCTGGTTGTGCAGCACCTGCTCCCACCACTTGCCGAGGACGTACTCAGGCAGGTAGACGGTGACGATGTCGCGCGGGTTGCCCGAGCGGATCGACTTGACGTAGTCGAGGATCGGCCGGGTGATCTGACGGTACGGGGAGGCGAGGACCTTGAGCGGGACCGGGATGTCGTGCTTGTCCCACTCGGCGAGCAGCGCCTGGGTCTCGTCGTGGTCGACATCCACCGTGACGGCCTCGAGGTACGACGGCCGGCTCGCCCTGGCGTAGGCCAGGGCCCGCATCGTCGGCTTGTGGACCTTGGAGATGCAGACGATGGCGTGCACGTGGCTGGGGAGCATCGGCCGGTCGACCTCCCAGTCGACCGCAAGCTCGTCCCGGACACGGGCGTAGTGCTTCTTGATGCCGAGCATGAGCACGAAGAGCACGATCATGGCCAGGATCGCGTACCTCGCCCCGGCCTGGAACTTGGTGATCAGCACCACGACGAGCACGGTGGCAGACATTGCTGCGCCGAGGGCGTTGATGACGCGCGAGCGCTGCATCCGGCTCCGCTCGCGCGGGTCCCGCTCGAGCCGAAGGTGCCTTGTCCAGTGCCGGATCATGCCGGTCTGGCTCGTCGTGAACGACACGAAGACGCCCACGATGTAGAGCTGGATCAGGGCAGTGACCTCGGCCTTGAAGATGATGACCAGGACGATGGCCGCCGCCGAGAGCATGAGGATCCCGTTCGAGAAGGCGAGCCGGTCTCCGCGGGTGTGCATCTGCCGCGGGAGGTAGCCGTCGCGGGCCAGGATCGAGGCCAGGACCGGGAAACCGTTGAAGGCGGTGTTCGCGGCGAGAACGAGGATGATGCCGGTGACGATCGAGACGAAGATGACGCCCAGCTGGAAGTTCGCGAACACCGTGGTCGCGAGCTGCCCGATCGTCGTGTGCTGGACGTAGGTGTCACCGACGGGCACGCCGTCCTTGAGCAGCTGGGTCGCCGGGTTGTCGGCCATCTTGACGCCCGTCCACATGCTGAGCGCGATGATCGACGCCAGCATCGTGATGGACAGGGTGCCCATGAGGAGCAGCGTCGTTGCGGCGTTCTTGCTCTTGGGCTTTCGGAACGCCGGCACGCCGTTGCTGATGGCCTCGACTCCGGTCAGGGCCGCACACCCCGACGAGAAGGCGCGCAGCAGCAGGAAGGCTGCTGCGAGGCCAGTGACCTCCTCGCCGCCCTCGGGGACGAGCGTCAGGTTCGCGCTCTCGGCCGGCAGCAGGGTGCCGGTGACCTTCTGGATGAAGCCGACGATGCCCATCCCGATGATCGCGACCATGAAGGCGTAGACCGGGACTGCGAAGGCCTTGCCCGACTCGCGGACACCTCGGAGGTTCATGGCGGTGAGGAACACGATGAGCCCCACCGCGATGATCACCTCGTTGCCTCGCACGAACCCGAGGACGGTCGCCGCGTTCTGCACGCCCGAGGAGATCGACACCGCCACGGTGAGCACATAGTCGACCAGGAGCGCGCTCGCGACCGTGAGGCCCGCCTTCGGCCCGAGGTTGACGGTGGCGACCTCGTAGTCGCCGCCACCCGAGGGGTAGGCGTGGACGTTCTGGCGGTACGACGCGACGACGACGACCATGACGAAGATGACGCCCAGCGTCACCTGCCAGCTGTGCGTCATGACGAAGGCCCCACCTGCGAGGCCGAGCATCAGGAGGATCTCGTCGGGGGCGTACGCGACCGAGGACAGCGCGTCACTGGCGAAGATCGGCAGGGCGAGCCGCTTGG
The DNA here is from genome assembly GCF_053603855.1 of Monashia sp. NPDC004114. Taxonomy (NCBI): domain Bacteria; kingdom Bacillati; phylum Actinomycetota; class Actinomycetes; order Micrococcales; family Intrasporangiaceae; genus Intrasporangium; species Monashia sp. NPDC004114. The sequence goes on from NZ_JBSGGK010000002.1 coordinate 174,579, forward strand.
GCAGCAGGGTCTCGCCGAGCTTGTCGCTGCGCATCGCGCGACCGAGCAGGAGGCGCTTGAACAGCGAACCGGTACCAGGCACGACGCAACTGTATGACGTAACCGGCGCCCGCACGCGACGCCGGTCCACAGGCAGGTCGGGGCGAGGCGGGTGCGTCCGAGACTGTCCCCGACCGTGCCGAGACGGTAGGCCGTCCGGCGCGTTTCACGGGCTGGGCACACCCCGGTGGGTGCGGGGTCGGTGGTGCTCGCACGGTGTAGCGTCGCGTCCGTGCACTTCGTCATCATGGGCTGCGGCCGCGTCGGGTCGACCCTGGCCCGTACGCTCGGGCGCAGCGGCCACGACGTGGCGATCATCGACGCGGACGCCTCGGCCTTCCGTCGGCTCGGCACCTCGTTCGAGGGGCAGACGGTGACCGGCATCGGGTTCGACCGCGACACCCTCATCGCTGCGGGGATCCGCGAGGCCTACGCGTTCGCCGCCGTCAGCAGCGGCGACAACTCCAACATCCTCGCCGCGCGTGTCGCGCGGGAGACCTTCGGAGTCGAGCATGTCGCCGCCCGCATCTACGACCCGCAGCGGGCGATGGTCTACCAGCGCCTCGGCATTCCGACGGTCGCCACCGTGCGTTGGACGGCCGACCAGATGATCCAGCGGCTGCTGCCCCAGGGCGCGGTGCCCGAGCTGACCGACCCGAGCGGCAAGATCGTCATCGCCGAGGTGCCGATGGCGCAGGGCTGGATCGGCAAGCCGCTCCTGCTCATCGAGGAGCAGACCGGCGCGCGCGTCGCGTACCTCACCCGGCTGGGCGAGGGCGTCATCCCTCGCATCGACACCGTGATCCAGCAGGGCGACCTCGTCCACCTGGTCGTCCCCCGCGACGACCTCGCGCGGGTCGAGCGGCTGTGCGACCAGCCGCCGGCACCCCACTGAGCGGCCCCGAGGAGAAGGAACCCATGCGCGTCGTCATCGCCGGAGCGGGAAGCGTCGGCCGCTCCATCGCCCGAGAGCTGCTCGGCAACGGGCACCACGTGCTGCTCATCGACAAGGACGCCGACGACGTCCAGGCCTCGCGGGTGCCGGAAGCGTCGTGGCTGCTCGCCGACGCGTGCGAGCTCGCGGCCCTCGAGGAGGCGCGGCTGGAAGAGGCCGACGTGGTCGTCGGCGCCACCGGGGACGACAAGGCCAACCTCGTTCTGTCGCTGCTGGCCAAGACGGAGTTCGGCGTGCCGCGGACCGTCGCCCGGGTCAACAACCCGAAGAACGAGTGGATGTTCGACGAGTCCTGGGGCGTGGACGTCGCCGTGTCGACCCCTCGCCTGATGACGGCCCTCATCGAGGAGGCCGTGAGCATCGGCGACCTCGTGCGGATCTTCGAGTTCCAGCAGGGCCGCGCCTCGATGGTGGAGATCACGCTCCCTGAAGGCAGCCCTTTCGCCGGGCGCCGGGTGGGCGACGTCGACTGGCCGACCGACACCGTCCTCGTCGCGATCATCCGCGAGGAGCGCCCGCTCGCCCCGACCGCCGATGATGCGATGGAGGCGGGCGACGAGCTCCTCTTCATCACCACGACCGAGCAGGAGGAGAAGCTCCAGCAGCTCGTGGCCCCCGGCAGCCGTCCTCGGCGCGACGAGGAAGACTGAGCCGGCACTGAGCCGGCACCAGCCGACGCCGGACGCGGCGACGGCCCGCGCCAGACCGTCAGGCCGCCGCCTCGCGCTCGCCCGCGTGCCGCTCGGGGTCGATCGGTGTGCTGCCGCGCAGCAGGATGGCGCCCATCGCCGTGACGGCGAGCAGGTATGCCGGCCAGCCGAGGACGACCTTGGCGACCCCGAGCGCCTCGACCTGTTCCGCGAGGTAGAGCGGGACCATGATCGCAAGGCGTACGACGTTGAGGGCGATGAGCACCCACGCGAGGCGCGCCGCGACGGTGACGATGCCGGGGTGCCTGCGCCACCAGGTGGGGCTCTCGGCGAAGGCCTCGGGCTCGGCGACCCCGACGACGAAGCCGAAGAGCGGCCACCGAGCGAGGTTCGTGACCAGCAGGAGCAGCAGCAGCCCGGCGTTCTGGAGCATGCCCGGCAGGAAGGCGTCCTCCGCCTTGCCGGAGCGAAGCGCGAAGAAGGCCGAGATGCCCACGCCCACCGCGGCATACGCGATGAACCGGATGTCAGTCCGCTGCACCAGCCGCACGAGCAGCAGGACACCGACGCAGGCTCCGGCCACGATGAGCGCGGTCTGCAGGTTCTCGGTGCGGGACCAGGTCAACGCGAAGGCCAGCGTGGGGATGGCCGACTCGGTGGCGCCGCGCCAGCCGCCGATAGCCTCGGACAGCTTGTCGCGCAGCAGCTCCTCGACCGTGTGGTAGCGGCGCAGGTCGGCCTCGGACCGGGCGATGGCGTCGCCTGGCTCCGGTGCGCCGCCGCGGCGCGCTGCCTCTCCGTCCACCTCAGCCATCGGAGGGCGCCGACCGGTAGATGATCTCGTACTCGGGGTTGAAGATCGTCGTCACACTCCGCTGCTTGGTGATGCGGCCGGTCGCCTGCATCTTGATGCCGGGCACGATGCCCGCGATCCGCCGGCGACCGAGCCACACGAGGTGCAGCGAGTCGGTGCCGTCCCAGAGCTCGACGTCGAGCGCCGGTGTCTCGTCGCGAGGGCGCAGAGTGACCGACCGCACCTCACCGGACACGGTGACCCGAGTCCGCGGCCTGGCGTCGCCGATGTGCACCACGCCGAGGTCGGACGACTCCTGGCGCAGCTCGTCCGCCTCGATCTCGTGCGAGGACCGCGTGAGCCGGTGCGAGAACCGGCGCAGCGCGCCGGGATGCCCCGAGCTCACAGGTGCTCCCCACGCGGGTGAGCACGGCAACAGCCAGACATCTCAGCGGACCTCGGTGATCTCGGGACCGCGCTCGAAGGGCTTGAGCTCGCCTCCAGGCGCATCGGCGTCAGGGGCCTCCGCCTGGGCGGCGTCCTGGGCGTCTGGCAGGCGCAGAGGCAGCAGCTCGCGAGGGGGCATGGCCTCCTCCCCACGGTCGATCACCGCGGTACGGATGACCTCGTGGACCGCGTCCGACGCGGCCGGCTCGATGGCCGCACGACCGGACACCACCGCCCGGAGGAACCAGCGAGGACCGTCGACGCCGATGAACCGCGCCGGCATGAACACCGTGCGCCCGTCCGGACCGGCCTGCGGCATCCGGGTGAGCAGCTCCTCGCCGAACTCCCCCGTCACCACCTCGGCCGTGCCGCCCGAGTCGACGATGCTGCCTGCGATCTCGTTGCGGATCTCGATCCACACGCCCTCGGTGCGTGGCGCGGCGAAGGCCTGAAGCTGCACCGCGGACTCTCCGAGCACGGCGGTGACTCCGGTGATCTGCTGCTCCTGCTCGTTGATCTCGAGACGCAGCTCCATGCCCTGCTGGCCTCGGAGCCAGATCGCGCCGAGGTTGAGGTAGTCGGTGCTGTCGGTGACGCTCGAGCGGTCGAGCGGCCCCGTGGGCGGGGCGGACGCGGGGCCGCCCAGGCTGGCGTCGTCGCCCTCGTCGTCGTAGTCGTCGTACTCGGTGCCGTCGCCGACCTCGTCAGCATCGTGCAGCTCGTCGAGCTCGTCACTGACCGCCTCGGGCCGGTCCTTCGGCTTGCGGCTGAAGAGTCCCACGTCATTCCGTCCTTTTGAGTCCTGCTGCCCGGGGGCGTCGCGCCCGGCCGGGAAAAAGGCAGCCGTGCCTGCACGCAGCGCCCGGCGAACCGTATCCGATGGTCACCGCGTGGGCGGCGTCTCCCCCACGTTCGGCGAGCCGTCACCCCCGGCACCGAAACCACCGGTGGATCCATGTCCAGTGTCCCCCCGACTGGTCTCGTCGAGCGAATCGACCTCGACGAACCTCACCCGCTCGACGCGCTGCACGACGAGCTGTGCGATCCGGTCGCCCCGCCGAACGGTGAACGGCTCGCGCGGGTCCAGGTTGACGAGGTTGACGAGGATCTCGCCCCGGTAGCCCTCGTCGATGGTTCCCGGCGAGTTGACGATCGAGATCCCGTGACGCGCGGCCAGGCCTGAGCGCGGGTGGACGAACCCGGCGTGGCGGGGCGGCAATGCGATCGCCACCCCGGTGGGCACCAGCACGCGCTCGCCCGGCCCGATCGTGACCTCGACGCGCGAGCACAGGTCGGCGCCGGCGTCGCCGGGGTGGGCGTATGCCGGCAGTGCCAGGCCCGAGTCGAGACGCAGCACCGCGACCTCGACGTCCGAAAGGCCCTCGGCTGCCGCCGGGATACCCGCCGAGCGGTCCTCGGACGGCGCCGCTGTGGACGCCGGAACAGCACAAGGGTCGGTCACGAGGACCGACCCTACTTGCTCCTGCCCCTGACGCACGGCTCCGCTCAGGCGGCGCACTCCGTGCAGATCATCATGCCGTTCGTCTCCTTGGCGAGCTGGCTGCGGTGGTGGACGAGGAAGCACCGCGAGCAGGTGAACTCGTCGGCCTGCTTGGGCAGGACCCGGACCGACAGCTCTTCACCCGAAAGGTCGGCACCAGGCAGCTCGAAGCCCTCTGCCTGCTCCGTCTCGTCCACATCTACGCTCGACGAGGTCTTGTCGACACGCCGCGACTTCAGCTCCTCGATCGAGTCCTCGCTGAGGTCGTCGTCCGTCTTGCGTGGCGCGTCGTAATCGGTTGCCATCGTGTTCTCTCGCTTCTACTCGTGCTGCGCCTTGCGGTCTGTGAGGCGGAGAACGCTTGCAGGCCCGTGCTTGTTCCCGCACGAAGCCATGCGTCACATCACCTCGAAACCGCTCCCGTTACCGGGATGAAACATCTCCGCGTGCGGCGGATTGTGCCTGATCCCGGAGTCGTTGTCACGTTGCGCGAACCACGGTTTGAGACATCTGCCCGGAAGGGAGGGTGACAGCTGTCCTTTTCGGACCAACAGTTCACCTTTCCTTTGCCATCCGCCTACCCAAGCGGGTGCACAGTGGAGATCCGGCGGCACGGTAGGGTCGGCGGACCCGTCAGAACACTCCCACGGCCCGGAGGTGCACCTATGACCGAGTTCGTCGACCAGATCAGGCAGCGCGTCAGCGATGCCCTCAGCGACCTTGCCGACGCCACCGAGGCCGGCGACGAGTACCGCATCCGGGTCCACACCGGCGAGCTGGAGTCGTTCGCACGCCTCGCCGCGGAGAACGGCATCCGGGTGCCCGAGCTCGAGCCGTTCCGGGCCGCCTGAGTGCCGGCTACCGGCCGAGGAACAGCCCGCGAACCTGCTCTACGAGCGCCGGACCGGCCGCAACGGTGAGCGCCTTGCCGGGCGTCGGACCGTCCCCTACGACCACTCCCCCGGCCTCCTCGACGATGAGCCAGCCGGCCGCCAGGTCCCAGGCGTTGAGCCCGGACTCCGCGTAGGCGTCCACGGAGCCTTCGGCGACCCGGACCAGGTCGAGGGCGGCGCTACCGATGCGGCGGATGTCCCGCACCTGCGGGAGCACGCGACGCAGCACCTCGGCCTGGCGTGCCCGCACCTCGGGTGCGTAGCCGAACCCGGTCGCAAGCAGCGTTCGCCCGATCCGGTCCTCGGTCGACACGGCGAGCGGCACCTCAGGGCTCTGGTCCGGCGTCTCCGGCCGGGTCCATGCGCCGCCCCCACGCCGGGCGTGGTGCACGAGGCACAGCGACGGGTCGGCCACAGCCCCGGCCACCGGCCGCCACCCCGTCTGGGTCGCCGGGTCCCCGACGACCACCGCGACCGACACGGCATATGCCGGCACCTCGTAGAGGTAGTTGACCGTGCCGTCGATGGGGTCAACGACCCAGGTCAGGCCGGAGGTGCCCGCAACGTCCGCGCCCTCCTCGCCGAGGATGCCGTCCTCAGGCCGGGCCCCGTGGATGAGCCGGTGCAGCAGCTCCTCCGAGCGCCGGTCCATGACGGTGACGACGTCGGTATCGGTCGTCTTGGTCGCCGCGACTCCCATCCGCGGGGGGCGCTCGTCACGGATGAAGCGGCCGGCCTCGGTCGCGAACTCGACGCAGAGGCGCTCGAGCTCGCCGAGGTCGACGCCGTCAGGCAGGTCCAGGACCGACTGGCTCGTTGTCATGCCTATCTCCCTCAGTCGAGACCGCACAGGGCCGGCCTGGCCTCGCGCAGGTTCGGGCAGCAGCCGGCGGCACACACCGATGGCATGCGTCCCTCGAACGTCGCCACTGCCTCGCCTCGCGCCTCCGCGGCGCGCTCGAGGAGCGCGTCGACCAGGTCGCGGACGAAGACGGCGTCGGTGCCGACAGTGGGCACGCGGAGCAGGTCCACGCCCACCCGCTGCGCCGTGGCCATCGCCTCCGTGTCGAGGTCGTAGACGACCTCCATGTGGTCGGAGACGAACCCGACAGGCGCAGCAATCACCGTGGTGACGCCCTCGGCGGCGAGCTGCTCGATGCGGACGTTGACATCCGGCTCGAGCCACGGCTGGCTCGGCGGGCCGGACCGAGAGCAGTAGACCAGCTCGCCGGTGAGGTCGCGCCCGAGGGCCTGGTTCGCAGCGTCCGTGAGCCGCGAGGCCAACACCAGATGTTGTCGACGGTAGAGGTTGCCGTCGCCGTCACCCGGTCCCGACGTGTCGTCCATGGCGTCCGGGATCGAGTGGGTGACGAACAGCAGCGCGAGCTCCTCGTCGGGAGCGCCGTCGACCGCACGAAGGGTTCGCACCAGGTGCCCGAGGTTGGCCTCGGCGAAACCCGGCCTGACGGCATACGGCCCGATCTTGTCGATCTCGAGCTCCACGCCCTCGGCCCGCAGCAGGGCGTCCGCCGCGGCGAGGTTCTCGCGGTACTGCCGGCACGAGGAGTACGACGCGTAGGCGCTCGTGGTCAGCGCGACAACCCGGCCGTGACCGGCCGCCGCGACCTGCCGCAGCGCGTCGTCGATGAAAGGCGCGCCGTTGCGGTTGCCCCAGTAGATCGGCGTGTCGATCTCGCGCGTATCGAGCTCCGCTCGGATCGCCGAGATGAGAGCGCGGTTCTGGTCGTTGATCGGGCTCCGGCCGCCGAACAGGAAGTAGTGCTCACCGACCTCGGCAAGGCGCTCGTCGGGGATGCCGCGGCCGGCAGTGACACGGCGCAGGAAGGGGACGACCTCGTCGGGCTCCTCCGGGCCGCCGAAGCTGAGCAGGAGGATGGCGTCATAGGGGTGCAGGAGCGGGTTCTCGGCAGTCATCTCTCGGGCTTGTCTCGGCTTGGCTGGGCTTGGGGTCTCAGGGTGAGGTCGGAGCCACTAGGTCCGGGTCACGGGGTGGACGAGGAGCGCAGTGGGGTGGGCGCGTTGAGGTCGAAGTAGACGGCGACGAGGCGCACCACGAAGACGAGCGCCGCGACGGCCCACAGCATCCACAGCTGCAGGACGCTCGCCTGGAAGGCGGCCACGATGATGATCGAACCGATCAGGGCCGGGATCGCGTAGAGCTCGCGCCGCAGCACCTCGGGCACCTGGTCGGCGAGCAGGTCGCGCACGACCCCGCCGCCGACGGCGCTGATCACCCCGACGAGCACGGCCGCGATCGGCACGACGTCGATCGTCGTGATCGCCTTGAGGCTGCCGGACACCGCAAACGCGGCGAGGCCTCCCGCGTCGAGGATGCGGACGAGCCGCGAGACGCGCTCGATCCCCGGCTGGAAGAAGAACGTCGCCAGCCCGCCGAGCGTCGCAGCCGCGATGAGGCGCCAGTCGCTGATCCCGACCGGCGGCACGGAGCCGATGAGCAGGTCGCGAACGATGCCGCCACCGAGGGCCGCGGCGAGCGCGAGAACGATGACACCGAACAGGTCGAAACGCTTCTTCACCGCCACCAGACCGCCCGAGAGAGCGAAGACGAAGACGCCCACGAGATCGAGGGCGGTCTGGGCGGACTGGAAGGAGGTAGGCATGCCAAGGCAAACGGTACCCGCGCGGCGTGGTCGCTTTTATGCCACCTGTGGCAATGGCATGCTCGACAGCGACGGCACGACCCAGTCACGAACCAGCACCCCCCAGCACCACCCAGCACCTACGGATCCTCCAGGGATCCTTCGCACGACCGCAGACTCGTCCAACCGGGAGATCCACCCATGCAGCACCTCAGGCTCGTCGGCGTCCACGAGGACGGTTTGCACCTGCTGCTGGCCGACGACGGTGGCGAGCGGTATGCCGTCCCGCTCGACGAGCCGCTGCGCGCGGCCGTCCGGCGTGACCGCCCACGGCTCGGGCAGCTGCAGATCGAGATGACCGGCGGCTTGCGGCCCAGGGACGTCCAGGCCATGATCCGGGCCGGAATGAGCGCGGAAGAGGTGGCCGAGCGGGCCGGCTGGCCCGTCGAGAAGGTGCACCGCTACGAAGGGCCGATCCTGGCCGAGCGCGAACACGTCGCGGGCATGGCTCGCCAGGTCCGGCTGCGCCCCCGTGGGGGGTCCGCCGGCGCTGCCCCGACCCTGGAGGCCCGCGTCCTCGACCGGCTGCACTCACGGGCGCTCGACGTCGGCTCGGCGCAGTGGGACTCACGCAGATCCGACCACGGCGCCTGGACGGTGCTGCTCGTCTTCAATGCCGGCGGCCAGGAGCGCGAGGCGACGTGGCAGTTCGACCCTCTTGCGCGCACGGTCACCGCCTCGGACGACGAGGCGCGCTGGCTCAGCGAGGACGAGGACCAGCAGGCGCCCGGTCCGATCCCGGCTCCGCACCTGGCTGCGTCCTCTCGGCCCAACCGGGTGTACGACGTCGAGGCCGAGGGTGGCCTCGGGCTGCCGACCCGGCACAGCGAGGCCGAGACGGTCGACCTCATGGCCGCCATGCGCGAGCGCAGTGCCCAGCGGGGCCGCCGACGCCGGCCCAAGGGCGCGGAGGTGCCCGGCATCGAGAACGCGCCCGAGGACGCGCTGCCCCTCGAGGACCTGGCCAAGGACCCGCGGGAGGAGCTTCCGCCTGCAGCGCACACCCACCCCGAGGACGACCCCGAGATCACCAAGGAGGGGCCGGCGGAGCGCCGCATCGGCGCCGACGCGGCCGCGCGCAAGGCCCGACGGGCCGAGCCCACGCAGCCCGTCCGGCAGTCGCGTTCGGCACCCGAGCGGCCTGCGGGCAGGCGTCGCAACGGCACCAGCGCCCCCACGGCGAAGGAACGCCAGCCCCGACCCGATCCCGAGCCGCGCGAAGCACGGACCGACGACGACAGCTTCGACCCGTCCGACCTTGCCGTCCTGGCCGACCTCGCCGACCTGACCGACGTCCCCGACGCGCCGGCCAACGGCCGAGCTACGGGCTCGACCAGTGTCACCAGGGCGACCGGAGCGGCTGGAGCGAGCGGCGCGGATGACGACCTGACCGACGTGAGCGACCTCGCGGACGGCACCGACGGTGAGCTAGTCGAGCAGCGGGTGCCCGCGCGCGGGACGAAGCCGGCCTCGACACGCCGCTCGGGGCGGCCCAGCGTCCCCAGCTGGGACGACATCATGTTCGGCCGCCGCACCGACTGAGTTCTTGGCGCCTCGCTCTGCCTTGGTCGCGTGTGCATTGATCGGGGCTATCACCCCAACGCACGCACACAGCGGCCCGGGCCGGAGCGAAGCGAGACGCCAAAGGCTCAGCTCGGCAACGGCGGGAGCGGGCACACGTCGAGGTCGAACGGCAGGACCTCAGGAGACAGCGCCGCGGCCTTGGCCGCATGCGAGGTCATCCGGCGCATGTAGTGGCGCCGGCAGAGCACCTCGTACTCGACGACGCCGGACGTGCTCGGGGCGGTGTCGCCCACGACGACCTGCTCGCCCTCGATGACCATGACGCCGTCGACGACGCGGGCGTTGGTGGTGGCCCGGCGGCCGCACCAGCACAACGCCTCGACCTGGAGCACCTGGACGCGGTCCGCGAGCTCGATGAGCCGCTTGCTCCCCGGAAAGAGCTCGGTGCGGAAGTCGGCAGTGATCCCGAAGGCGAAGACGTCGATCTCCATCTCGTCGACGATGCGGGCGAGCTGCTCGACCTGGTCACTGGTGTAGAACTGCGCTTCGTCACAGATGAGGTAGTCGATCCGCTGCCCTGACGTGGCCCGCTCGACGATCGTCTCCCAGAAGTCGAGGTCGTCCACCACCTCCAGCGCGCCGGTCGACAGGCCCAGCCGGGACGACAGGACGTTGCTGCCCGCCCGGTCCATCTTGGTGAAGATCAGCCCGACTCGGCCGCGGGCCCCGTGGTTGTGGTCCATCTGGAGGGCGAGCGTCGACTTGCCGCAGTCCATGGTCCCGGAGAAGAAGACGAGCTCAGCCACGAGGCCCCACCCTAGGCGCCGCGACGAGGTGGCACCACGACCACGGGCACGGCGAGTTCCGCTGCGCTGGTGGAGCCGTGCAGGCCCAGGAGCGCGACGATCTCGGGACGCATGAGCCCCGAGTGGACCACGGCGAACTCAGTCTCCATCGACACGACGAGGTCACCGATCCGGTCGAGCACCTCGGGCCGCACAGCACCGAACCAGCCTTCGTCGACGGCCTGCTCACGCGTGATGACGGAGGCGCGACCGGCAAGCCGCTCCGCCCAGGCGGTGGCGACGGAAGCCACGGCCCCCCGCTCGACATAGATCTGCAGGCTGCGCGGCTCTCCGCCGAGGTGGCGCACGCCGGCCATGAGGTCCGGCTCGTCGACCAGGTCGATGCGGTCGGCGAAGGGCACGTCGACCATGCCGTGGTCCGCCGTGACGACGATCGAGGTGTCATCCGGCACCGACGCCGCGAGGCGCGCGAGCGCCCGGTCGACCGACTCGACCTCGTCGCCCCACTGCCACGACTGGCAGCCGTGCACGTGGCCGACCTTGTCGACCTCGCCCCAGTAGAGGTACACGAGTGCTCGCCGGCTGGCGCGCAGCGCGGTCACTGCAGCGTCGACGCGGTCCTCGATCGTGGCGCCGGCCTTGAACCTCGCCCCGCGCAGGGCCGCCGTGGTCAGTCCCGAGCCGTTGAAGTACCACGGCCCGATCATCGTCACCGAGACGCCGGAGCTCTCGGCGGCCTCGAAAACGGTCTCGTGGGGCTGCCAGCGAAGGGGGTCCGGACCGTTCTCCCAGGACAGCTCGTTGACGATCAGGTCGGTCTCGGGGTCGAGCACCTGCATGCCGACGAGCCCATGGGAGCCGGGCGGCAGACCGGTGCCGAACGACCCCATCGAGGTCGCGGTCGTCGTGGGGAAACCACACGGCACCCGGGCCGCACGATCCAGGTGGGACCGCAGGAATGGAGCATGCCCGCTGCGCTGGCGCAGCTGGTCGAACCCGAGCCCGTCGACGAGCACCACGACCGTGCGCGGGACCGCGGGGAGCCCGAAGACGTCGCGTCCGGCATACCGCGGGACACCGAGCCCCTCAGCGACCGAAGGGAGCACCGACGCCAGCGTGCCCCGGGACCAGCCGTCGCGGGCCGATCCGCCGGTCCAGTCGATGGGGATCTGGCGGGGCGCCGTGCCGCGTACGTCACCGGGGGCGGGGGCGTCGTCGCGGGCCACCGGCTCGCTGGGGGACTGGGACACAGGTGCCTCAGAGCCGACCACGGGTCAGAGGGCCGCCGTGCCGGTGCCGATGCTGGCCGACAACACCCGCGCGAACTCCATGGCCCTGCCGACCGCCTCCTCGCCGTCGGCTGCGGAGCTGACCCGCAGCGAGATGTCGTCGGAGGCGATGGTCCCTTCGAAGCCGTGGTCGGCCGTGCAGTCCGGGTCGCCGCACTGGGCGGGGATCATGTCGAGCCGGCTCACCGCACCCCACCCGAGCGTGAGCGTGAGGTCGCGTCCGTGGGTGCCCGGTGCGAAGGTGTCGGGCTCGGACACGACGTGCGTCAGCATGACGCCGCGGACCGCCGCCAGCGGGACAGTCTCGGTGGTCGCGGTGGCCATGAGCTTGTCGTCGGACTCGGCGTGGTCGTCCGCGTGGGCGATGACCAGACGCTTGGGGGTGACGACGAGCACCGTCACATGGCGGCGGACCGTCTCGTGGTCGAAGGTCGTCTCCTGGTGCACGAGGTGCGACACGACCTCGTCGTCGCCCACGGCCGACTCGACCACGTCGCAGACGAGCGACGGGTAGTACCCGGCTCGGGTGATCGCCTCGGTGAGGTCTTCGGGAAGGGCCTGTCCGGTGCCCTGGGAGACGCGTCGCATGCCCCCATCCTTGCACCCGGAGGCCGCCTGGCCGGGTCGCTGTCCCCTGGTGGTCGCCGCGAGGAGGGGCCCCGGCGGGCCTCCGCGCGACTCCGGCGGGCCGTCAGGCGGCGCTTCGCCTAGGTCATCCGTCGCCGGCCGGGGTCCTTGCGGACCAGGGCCGGGCGTACGACGACCTCGGCGCCGAGCACGTCGACTCCCCCGGTCCACGCGTTGACCGGGTTGAGCTCGACGGACGCGAGCTCGGGATGGTCGTCGGCCAGGACCGACAGACGGGCGACCAGGTCGCTGAGCGCGGCGCGGTGCACCGGCGCGGCGCCCCGATGGCCCGCGAGCAGCGGAGCCGCCTTGACCCCGTCGATGAGGTCGGTGACGTCCACGTCGGTGAGCGGCGGGACCCGGTAGGCGATGTCCCCGAGCAGCTCGGTCGGTGGTCCGGCGACCGAGAAGCTCACGACCGGTCCGAACAGCGGGTCCTCGCTGGCGCGGATCACACATGACACGCCGGGGACGGCCATCCGCTGGACGACGAACCGGTCCGCGCCGAGGGGGCCCAGCCGCTGGGTCAGGGACGCGAAGGCGTCGCGGACCGACTCGGCGTCGACCAGATCGCCCCGCACGCCGACCAGGCCGGGCTGGTGCCGCACGACCGGAGAGGTCGACTTGAGGATCACCGGGTAGGTCAGCTCGTCGGCGGCCGCCACGGCCGCCTCGACCCCCGTGACCTCGACAGCGGGCCACACCCGTATGCCGTATGCCGCGAGCAGCTCGCGCGCCTCGTCCCTGGTCAGGGCCCGCCCTTCGGGCGCCGTGGCGAGGTATCGCTCGATGAGACCGAAGGCGCGCTGGCGGTCGAGCCCGACGGGTGCCACCGGGGTGCCGCGGTCACGCTGCTTCCACAGGGCGTACCGCGTGACTGCGTTGAGCGCCCTGATGCCGTCCTCGGGCATGCCGTACGACGGCACCGAGCGCTGCACCCCGTCGGGCTGCACGTAGCTCAGGCCGTCAACACCGCGCATACCCAGGAACGTTGCGACGCAAGGCTTCTCGTATCTGGCGACAACCTTCTGAACGGCGCCGGAGACCTCCTCGTCCTGGATCAGCAGCGGCGGGATGAAGGCCGCGACGACGCTGTCGACCTCGGGGTCTGCGAAGGCCGCGTCGAGCGCGTCGGCGAACTCCTCGGCCGAGGCATGGGGAAGGAGCGACACGGGGCCGTGCGTCACCCGCAGTCCCCAGCTCACGCAGGCGCTGGCGCTGAGAGCACCGAGGGCATCCGAGTTGCCGACGATGGCGACCCGGTCGCCCTGGGGAAGCGGCTGGTGCAGCGTCAGCTGAGCGACGTCGAAGAGCTGGTGGATGTTCTCGACACGGATCACGCCTGCCTGGCGCAGCAGGGCGCTGAACGCCTGACGCGGGACGTTGGTCACGCGGGTGCGGTGGCCGGGAGGCGCGGCGAAGCTCGACACGCCGGACGAAACGACGACGACGGGCTTGACCGAGGCCAGCTGGCGCGCGATTCGGGAGAACTTGCGCGGGTTGCCCATCGACTCGAGGTACAGCCCGACGGTGTCGGTCTCCTGGTCGTCGATCCAGTACTGCATGAGGTCGTTGCCCGACACATCCACCCGGTTGCCGGCCGAGGCGAAGATCGAGATGCCCAGGCCCCGGCGGGCCGCGGAGGCCAGCACCGCGACGCCGAGGGCACCGCTCTGGGCGAAGAGCCCGAGCCGCCCATGGTCCGGGACGACCGCGGCGATGGTGGCGTTGAGGCGCACCGACGGGTCGTTGTTGATGAGGCCGAAGCTGTTCGGCCCGACGATGCGCATGCCGGCCCGCCGGACCCGGCGGCGCAGCTTCTCCTGCAGGCGAACCCCCTCGTCGCCCGCCTCGGCGAACCCGGACGACAGCACGAGCAGAGCCTTGACCCCAGCCTTTCCGCAGTCCTTGACGACGTCGACGGCCTGCTCGGCCGGGACCACGACGATCGCGAGGTCGACGGGCTCCGGCACGTCCCGGATGGTGGGGTACGCCGTGCGACCCTGGATCTCCTCGGCCTCCCGGTGGATCGGGTAGACCTCGCCCTGGTAGCCGTAAGCGAGCAGGTTCCGCATGAGCAGCGACCCCATGGACTGGTCGTTGCGGCTCGCCCCGATGATCGCCACCCGCTCCGGGAACAGGATCGTGCGCATGCTGCGCGACTCGGAGCGGTGCTCGCGCGAGAGCTGCACGGCCTTGCTCTGCTCGGTCGGGAGGATGTCGAACGAGACCTCGATGACGCCGTCCTCGATATGGTGGTTCACCTCGTAGCCGGCCTCGCGGAAGACCGCGAGCATCTTGCGGTTCTGCGGGAGCACCTCCGCGGTGAACCGTGAGATGCCGAGCTCCTGCGCGATGGCAGCGAGGTGCTCGAGCATGACCGACCCGATCCCCTTGCCTTGGAAGTGGTCCGAGATGTTGAAGGCGACCTCGGCCGAGCTGGGGTCGATCCGGTCGTAACGGCCGATGCCGATGATCTCGCCGTCGAGGGTCGCCACGAGCGCCACGCGGTCGTGGTGGTCGACGTGGGTGAACCGGTACACGTCGCGGTCGCTCAGCTGGCGCAGCGGTGCGAAGAACCTCAGGTAGATCGACTCGTCCGACTGGCGGCTGTGGAAGTACCGGATGCCGTCGGCGTCCTTCGGCGTGATCGGGCGGACGTGCGCGACGGAGCCGTCGCGGAGGACGACGTCCGCCTCCCACTCCAGGGGGGCCGCGGGCCAGTCCTCGTCTGCAACCTGGGCCGGCGTCGCGGGCTCCGAACCGTCCACCATGCGCACATCGTGTCATGTCCTGCGAAGCGGGCGATCGTGTTGCATCGTGGGCGGCATGGAGTTCTCGCAGGTCGTCAGGAACCGCCGGATGGTCCGTCGCTACGACCCGGACCGCCCGGTGCCCCTCGAGGTCGTCGAGCGGGCCCTGGCCAACGCGGTGCGCGCTCCCAGCGCCGGGTTCAGCCAGGGCTGGGACTTCGTCGTGCTCACGACACCGGCGGAGCGTGAGGCGTTCTGGGCGGTCACGACGGACCCGGACGGGCCTAGCGACCCCTGGCTGGACGGCATACGGGCGGCTCCGGTGCTCGTGCTGTGCCTGTCCGACAAGGACGCCTACCTCGAACGGTATGCCGCTCCCGACAAGGGCTGGACCGACCGGGACGAGTCGCGTTGGCCGGTGCCCTACTGGCACATCGACACAGGGATGGCCTCGCTCCTCATCCTGCTCACGGCGACCGACGAGGGGCTGGGCAGCCTGTTCTTCGGCGTGCCGCCGGAGCGACACGCCGCCGTTCACGAGGCGTTCGGCATCCCGCTGGACCGCACCGTCATCGGGGTGGTGTCGATCGGGTATGCCGTCCCTGGCCCCAAGAGCCCGAGCCTGCGGCGGCATCGACGCACCGGCCGCGACGTGGCCCACTGGGGACGTTTCGGCGTGGCACGTGAGGACGACTGAACGGCCTGCGCGAAGATGGGGTGTTCACCGACGACCGGCAAGGAGCACCACCCGGCATGGCGCGACGCACGACCACCCCGCCTCCCCCCGAGGACTTCGAGGAGAAGATCGTCGGCATCGACGTCGAGGAGGAGATGCAGAACGCCTTCCTCGAGTACTCCTACAGCGTCATCTACTCGCGGGCGCTGCCCGACGCCCGTGATGGCCTGAAGCCCGTCCAGCGCCGCATCCTCTACGGCGCCAACGAGCTCGGGCTGCGCCCCGACCGCGGCCATGTGAAGAGCCAGCGCGTCGTCGGCGAGGTGATGGGCAAGTACCACCCGCACGGCGACCAGGCGATCTACGACGCACTCGTGCGCATGGCCCAGCCGTTCACGCTGCGGCTGCCGCTCGTCGACGGCCACGGCAACTTCGGGTCGCTCGACGACGGGCCCGCGGCGGCTCGCTACACCGAGGCCCGGATGGCCGACGCAGCCCTGCTCATGGTCGCCGGGCTCGACGAGGACACCGTCGACTTCGTCCCGAACTACGACGACACGCAGCTGCAGCCCGGCGTGCTGCCGGCCGCGTTCCCGAACCTCCTGGTCAACGGCGCCTCGGGCATCGCGGTGGGCATGGCCACCAACATGGCGCCCCACAACCTCGTCGAGGTGATCGGTGCAGCCCGGCACCTCATCGCGAATCCCACGTGCTCGCTCGAGGACCTCATGAAGTTCGTGCCGGGACCCGACCTGCCCTGTGGCGGGCGCATCGTCGGCCTCGAGGGCATCCGCGACGCGTACCTCACCGGCCGGGGCAGCTTCCGCACCCGGGCCACCTCCCGCATCGAGGCGATCACCCCGCGCCGCAAGGGGATCGTCGTCACCGAGCTGCCCTACCTCGTCGGGCCAGAGAAGGTCATCGACAAGGTCAAGGACCTCGTCCAGAGCAAGCGGCTGCAGGGCATTGCCGACCTCAAGGACCTGTCCGACCGCAAGAACGGCCTGCGCCTCGTCATCGAGGTGAAGAACGGCTTCAACCCGGACGCGGTCCTCGAGCAGCTCTACAAGCTGACGCCGATGGAGGAGAACTTCGGCATCAACAACGTCGCGCTCGTCGACGGGCAGCCGCGCACCATGGGCCTCAAGGAGCTGCTCAAGGTCTATGTCGACTTCCGCACGGACGTCGTCCGCCGGCGCAGCGCCTTCCGGCTCGCCAAGAAGCAGGAGCGCCTCCACCTGGTCGAGGGCCTGCTCATCGCCATCCTCGACATCGACGAGGTCATCCAGGTCATCCGGTCCTCCGACGACGCCACGGCGGCCAAGGCCCGGCTCATCGACGTGTTCGACCTGTCGGACCCGCAGGCGACCTACATCCTCGACCAGCAGCTGCGGCGCCTGACCAAGTTCTCCCGGATCGAGCTGGAGAAGGAGAAGGAGGACCTCGAGCGCGGCATCGAGGAGCTGCGCGCGATCCTCGAGAACGAGAAGCTGCTCATGCGCCTCGTGTCCAACGAGCTCGCCGAGGTCGCCAAGAGCCACGGCACGCCGCGGCGCACCGTCCTGCTCGAGAGCTCCGGCGTGAGCGCGACCGCGGCCTCGTCGTCGCCGCTGGAGATCGCGGACGACCCGTGCTGGGTCCTGCTGTCGTCGACCGGCCTGCTCGCCCGCACCGGAAGCGCCGATCCCGTCACGGCCGAGGGGTCACGCTCCAAGCACGACGTGGTGGTCGGCGCGGTGGCGACGACGGCCCGCGGCGAGTTCGGCCTCGTGACCTCGGCCGGACGGATGTTCCGGCTGTCCGCGCTCGACCTGCCGACCCTTCCCCCGACCAACGGCGCACCCAGCCTCTCGGGCGGGGCCCCGCTGGCGGCATACGTCGACCTGCCCAAAGGCGAGGACCCGGTCACGATCCTGCCGATCGGGGCGGACGCCCCGGTCATCGCGCTCGGCACCGCGACCGGTGTCGTCAAGCGCGTCACCCCCGAGGCACCCAAGAACGACGACTGGTCCGTCATCAGCCTGAAGGACGGCGACCGCGTCGTCGGGGCCGGTGTCGCCGCGAACGACGAGCTCGACCTCGTGTTCGTCACCTCGGACGCCCAGCTGCTTCGATTCCCGGCGAAGTCCGTTCGGCCCCAAGGACGTTCGGCCGGCGGGATGGCCGGGATCAAGCTCTCTGCCGGCGCCCGAGCCGCCTACTTCGGTGTCGTCGACCCCGGCCGAGACGGCATCGTCGTGACCGCGGCCGGGTCATCGGGCGCACTGCCGGGCACCCAGGGTGGCTCGCTCAAGGTGACGCCGTATGCCGAGTACCCACCCAAGGGCCGCGCCACCGGCGGCGTGCGCTGCCACCGTTTCCTCAAGGGTGAGGACACGCTCGTCGTCGCGTTCGCGGCCAACGCGCCCGCTCGTGCGGCGGCCGCCAACGGCGTCGCGATCGACCTCCCGGCTGCCGACGGCCGACGTGACGGCTCGGGCACCCCGACGACCTCGGTCATCGCCCACGTGGCCGGCCCACCGGCTACCGAGCACACCGCCGGGGCCTCTGAGGAGGCAGGGCAGTGACGCCGAGGGCGGCCACACGGAAGGAGACCGCGCGCAAGAGGTCGGGGCCCAAGGCCTCGTCGCCCAAGGCGGGAGCGCCGTCCAAGGCGTCCGAGCACGTGCCCGACGGCGAGGTCGGTGGTGGGCCCGTCGACCACGACGTGCACCCGTCGACCACCGGCTACGGCAGCCCCGCCGCCGACGCCTGCTCGGTGCTGTGGGACCACGACGGCACGAGCGCGTACGGCACCGCCGCGCGAGCCCGGTTCTTCGTCATCCTCGAGCAGTCCGGGCCGTGGGGCCGGGACGCGGCTCGGGAGTCACACCTCGACCACGAGCTGGGTGGCGAGATCGACGCCCGCACCGCTGCCGCGGGCGGCCGGTTCATGCTCATTCGACGGCCTGGCGGCCACCCCGACAACCAAGGGCCGCGGCAGGTCTTTCTCGCCTACGCCGGTGGCGCTCCGGGCGACGCCTGGCTCCTCGGCGCACAGGTCACCGACATCGGAGGCCTGCTGGGCCTCGACTGGGGCGCCCTCGAGCGTGGGAGCCGGGCCCTGGTGCAGGCCTCCCTGCCCGGGGCACAGGAAGCGGAGCCGGCCCTTCTGGTCTGCACCAACGGGCGCCGCGACGTCTGCTGCGCGGTGCGTGGACGCCCACTCGCCGCCCACGCCGCGCGGCTCGCGCCCGGCCGCGTGTGGGAGGTCTCGCACACGGGCGGTCACCGGTTCGCGCCGACGGCGGTGCTGCTGCCCTGGGGTCAGACCTATGCCCGCATCGACGACACCTCGGCGGAGTGGGTGCTCGGGGCCAGCCTGACGGGCCACACTCCGAAGGAGCTGCTCGGCACGGTTCACGACCGGGGCCGCTCCGGGCTCTCCGCACCCGCGCAGAGCGCCGAGTCCCACGTGCGAGCCCAGATCGGCGAGACCCATCTGCCTGCGGTGTGGGCCGACGAGCCGGTGCCCGCGGGCGACGGCTTCGAGGTGAGCGTGCACCATGCCGACGGCCGCACCTGGGAGGTCCGCGTCGATCGCGTCCCGGCCGGAAGGACCCGGCCCGAGTCGTGCGGCAAGGCCGCGGTCGAGGTGCTCGAGCACCGGCCGACGATCACCCTCGACGCCTGAGCCAACCGGATTTCACCAGGGCTTGGGGTAGGTGTCGGAGCCGCCATCGGGTGCCGTCCGATCGTCGTTGCCCTGCTGCTGGTTGCGCTCGATCGTGTTCTGGCGCTGCTGCTCCTGCAGGTAGTCCTGCTCCTCCTGGCTGGGCGTGTTGCCAGGGTCGGGAGTCGGCTGGACCGGGTCGGCGGGGCCCGCCTGCGGGCCCTGCTCCTGCGGCTGGTCGGGCGCTGGGGTGTCGGAGTTCTTCTCCTGCATCCGCTGCTGCGCCTGCTGGAGCTGGTCCCCTGTCTGCTGGCCCTCCGGCAGGTCGCACAGCGGCGGACGCTCGCTCGTGATCTTGATTCCCTTGGCGTAGTACTGCTGCCACTCGTCCGTCCGCTCGCGTGCCTTCGCGGCGTCGCCGAGCGCCTCGTAGGTGAGGCCGAGGTTGACCCTGACCTTGCAGTCGTCGATCCCACCCTTGGGGACCTGCTCGAACGCCTGCTCGAACCACGGGCGTGCGAGGTCGTAGTGCCCGGTCAGCAGGTGCGCGTCGCCGATGGCGAACGGCGAGCGGAACTGCTCGACGATATTGACCCAGCCCTGTCGCTCGCCCCAGGTCATCGTCGCCGCCTTGTCGCCCTCCTGGTATGCCGTGAGCGTCTGGCTGTGCACGAGGTTGAGAGACAGCAGCTTGAGGGCGACGAGCACCGCGAGGACGACCACCGGCAGGGACGCCAGCAGCAGCCGCCGGCGTCGGCGCCGCATGCGCGGCGTCAGTGGCTGGCGTACCCGCTCGCCGGCCCCCGCCCCGCGGCCGAACCGTGCTCGCCGGGACTGCCGCGGCTCACCTGCCGAGGCAGGACGTTCGTCGACAAGGGTCACGGCTGCGCCTCCCTTCTGCGGCGGGTCTGGACGAGGGCGGTCACGCTGGCGCCGACCTCCCACGCGGCGATGCCGGCGACACCGAGCAGCAGCGGCCAGTAGAGCTCGCGGCGGGAGAGCACCTTGTGCTTCTCGATCTCCTCGCTCGTGCCGAATCGCTCGAGGTCGACGCCGTCGACGGCCGGGCTGATGGAGTCTCCCGACTCACGGTGCACGTACGTCAGGCCGAGCTGGTCGGCGATCGCCCGCAACGTGGGCTCGCTGATCACGGACCGGGCGTCCTCGCCGGTGGTCGGGTCCTTGATGTAGGACGTGGTGGAGTCGAACCGGGACCGGGTCGCCTTCATCCGTCCGCCTTCTGTCGTGCCGTAGCCGAGCACCGCCCCGCCGTTGATGAGGCGCCGGTCGATGTCGAAGGGTGCAGGCGGGCTGGGTGCGGTGTTCTCGCCGTCCCCGAAGTAGTAGACAATCCGCCCGCGTTCCGGCTGTCGTGAGTCCGACTGCTGCAGAAGCGTTTTCAGTCTGTCGTTCGCTTCGGTGACCGACGACCCGTGTGAGACCTCGGACGGCTCCGGCAGCAAGGTCTCGAGTGCGGCATCCAGCGCGGTCGTGTCGGTCGTGAGGGGCAGCCGAACGCGCGCCGCCTGGTCGAACGTGAGGACCGAGTAGCGAGCACCTGGCAGAGCGGTCGCGATGGCCGCGATGTCGCTCGCGACGCCCTCGAGGCGCGGACGCTCGTCGCCGTAGTCCTCGGCGATGATGCTGCTCGTCGTGTCGACGACGAAGTACACGTTGAGGTTGGCTGCGGTGGTGTCCACCTCGTCGCCGGGCACGGCCGGCCTGAAGGCCGCCACGCCGAGCAGGATCACCGCCGCGGTGAGTCGCCAGTGCGTGGTCTTCGACTCTCCGGGGATGGTCCGGGAGGTCGGGTTCCACCACACGGCGGCGAGACCACCGATGACGGCCACCACGAGCAGCGGCCAGGGCACGATCGGGAGCAGCGTCATGATGCCCACCGCCGGCTCGCGCCGATGACGCCGACCAGGCCGACTCCGGCCAGCACGATGGGCACGCTCGGGTTGTCTGAGTAGAGCGCCCGGGAGGCCGCGTCGATGAGGGTGGCCTCCTGCGACTGGACTGCCTCGACGATGCCGCGCACGGCCGAAGGGTCGCTCATCGGGTAGTAGTGACCGCCCGTCCCCGTGACGATCGAGCGCATCTGGGCCGCCTCCTGGTCTGCCCCGTCCTCTTCGGGGTTGAGACCGTAGACCCGCACGCCCTTGGCCTTGGCGAGCTCTCCCGCCTCGTCGACGTCGATGATCGGGCGCCCTGCGAGGTGGTTGTCGGTGGCGAACACGACCGAGCGAGCCCGTCGGACGTCGACCTTGTCGAAGCTCGACACGCACGTCGCGAGCCCGTCGCCGATGAGCGAGGTGCCCCGCCCGTTGAAGGTGCCCGCGAAGAACGAGTCGTATTCGGGGTCTCCGGTGAGCGCCTTCGCGGCCGTGTCCAGCTCGTCGTTGATGAAGTCGTAGTCGTCGGTGAGGGGAAAGACGGTCGCCGCCGAGCTGTTGAAGATGATGAGGCCGATCCGCTCGCCCTCGAAGCTCTGGACGAGGGACTTGAACGTCGCCACGACAGCCGCGTCGTAGGCGGCCATCGACCCGGAGATGTCGAGACACATGATGATGTCGCGACTGCGGGTCTGAGGCCGCTCGACCGTCGTGTCGAACGGTCGAGCGGCGCCGACGAGCGCAGCGACGGCGAGCAGGGCGCCGCTGCCGGCGAGGACGACCATCCGCACCCGATGCAGGCGCAGGGCCCGGCGGTACTCGGGCAGGTCGGTCAGGGCGGTGGAGTTCGCAACGGCGGCGCCGTCGCGCGCCGCGCGCCGCGACAGCCGGCGGAACACCGCATACGCGAGCGCGGCGGCGAGGACGAGGCCGAGCGTGAGGGTCGCCGGCGACTTGAGGTCGAGGCCGGTCAGCTCCATCGCGCGACCACCTGCTTCGCGACAGTGCCCGCGCCGAGGAGCGTGGCGGTCTCGTGCGGGCCGAACTCGCCGGGATACAAGGTGCGCACCACGCCGGAGACGGGCTCGAGGCGCGCCCCACGGGCGTTCAGCTCGGTCAGCGTCATCGTCGGCGCGTGGATCCCCGAGACCTCCTCGACGAAGTGGCGCACGAGGACGCTGAGCTGCTGGTGAGCGCGGCGCTGGGTGATCTCACCGGCTGCTGCGCGGTCGAGCACGACGTCGATCTGACGGGTGTAGTCCGCGCGCAGGCGGGTGAGCCGGTCGGCCGTGATGCGGGGCGGGATGACGATGGTGCGCCTGCGGGTCGACCACCACACCCACGCGTACCAGGTGGCCACGAGCGCGAGGATCCCGATCCCGATCCACAGCCACTTCGTGGCATAGGGGTCGGGAGCGTAGAAGCCTGGGGGCGGTTCAGCGGCGAGCACGACGCTGCCTCTCCAGCAGAGTGAAGACGGTCGTCACGACGTCGTCGCTCGAACCCAGCCGCGCGTGGTTGATCCCTCGCCGGTCGAGCAGCTCACTCGTGCGGCGCACGCGTGCGTCCACCGAAGCGGCGTACGCGCGCCTCACCTTCGGGTCGAGGCGAACGAGCGTCGGGAGGGTGTACGTGTCGGCGACGTCGTATGCCGTCCGGTCGCCGCCGATCGCCGTCGGATCGGCGTCCTCCACGGTGATCCAGAGGATCTCGTGCTGGACATGCAACCGGCGCAGCAGGTCGTCGAGCGCCGGGTCCAGCTCTTTGTCGTCGGCGACCACGAGGAGCACGAGCCGGCGCCGGACGTTGCGCACGATCCAGCGCAGCTGGGTGGCGAGGTTGCTCTGGTCGCCGTCGAGGCGGGTGGCCGAGTCGACCGCGCGCAGGAGCAGCTCCAGGTGCGCCTCCGTGCCGCGCATGTCGTGCGCGACGGTCGACGCTGCGGTGCCGCGGACGAGCCCGACGAGGTCACCGTGTCGCTGGGCGAGGTACCCGACGAGACCGGCCGCGGCGATCGCCACATCCTTCTTCGGTTCCCCGCTGCTCGTCGTAGCCGCCATCCCGCGACCGGTGTCGATGACGAGCATGAGGTTCTGCTTGCGCGTCGCGACGTACCGCTTGACGAGCGGCGCCTGGTGCCGGGCCGTGGCCTTCCAGTCGATGTCGCGCACCTCGTCGCCGGGCACGTAGGCGCGCAGGTCGTCGTAGTCGAGGCTGCGACCGTGGAAGACCGAGGAGTACTCCCCCTCGAGCAGGCTGCGAGACCGCCGGCGGGCGTGGACGAAGAGCTTGCTCTTCACCCTCGTCAGCAACGTCGTCGGCATGGCTGTCTACCCCGAGTCCCGTTCAGGGAGTACGGATGCCGTTCACCATGGCGTCGATCACGGTCTCGACGGCGATGTCGTCCGCGGCGGCTTCGAAACCGAGCGTGACGCGGTGTCGCAGCACCCGGTGCGTCAGCGCCTTGATGTCGTCGGGGACCACGTGGTTGCGCCCGTCGATGAGCGCCCGAGCCCGGGCCGCGCTGGTGAACGCGATGCTCGCGCGGGGGCTCGCGCCGAAGTCGACGTATGCCGCCAGACGCGGCTCGATGTAGTCACGCGGGTGGCGCGTGACGTAGCCGATCCCGACGACGTAGTTGACGATGGCCGGGTCGATGTAGACCCGGCCCACCAGTCCCTGCAGGCGCTTGACGTCGGGGATCGACACCACGGGCCGGGAAGCGCTGAGGAAGACGCCGGAGTCGATGCGGCGCAGCACCTCGGCCTCCTCGGCCGGCGACGGGTAGTCGAGGACGTCCTTGAGCATGAAGCGGTCCATCTGGGCCTCGGGCAGCGGGTAGGTGCCCTCCTGCTCGATGGGGTTCTGCGTCGCAAGCACGAGGAACGGGTCGGGCAGGGTGTAGCTGCGGTCGCCGATCGAGGTCTGCCGCTCCTGCATCGCCTCGAGCATCGCTGACTGTGTCTTGGCGCTGCTGCGGTTGATCTCGTCGAGCAGAACGAAGTTCGCGTGGACCGGCCCGAGCTGGGTCTCGAAGGTCCCGGAGTGCTGGTTGTAGACCTGGGTCCCGACGATGTCGCTCGGCAGCAGGTCGGGCGTGCACTGGATCCGGTGGAACCGGCCGCCGACGGCCTGGGCGATCGTCTGAGCCGCCGTCGTCTTGGCCAGGCCCGGCACGCTCTCGAGCAGGACGTGACCGCCCGTCAGCAGCGCGACGAGCAGTGTCTCCTGGAGCCGCGACTGGCCGACGACCTTCGAGGCGAACGCGGTCGAGATCGCCTCGATGGTCTCCCCAGCCCAGTGCAGCTCGTCCGGCGTGAGGTACCGGGCAGCCGGAGGCGACGAGCTGATGAGCGCAGGGGCGCCGAGCGAGCCCGGGCTGCCGTCGGGGTTCGTGCTGCCGTCGGTGCCCGACGCCGCCCCTGCGATGCCTGCCGCTGCCTCAGCGCCCGGACGCGCGCCCGCCGGCAGATCCACGGCATAGCTGTCGTGGCCCGCTCGGAACGCGTCCGGCTGCTCGTCGGCGACCGACTCCTCCGCATTGACGTTGCCCACCATCGATTCCCCTTCTCGACGATTGCCGGCGGAGGGAGTCGCGCCGGCACCGACATCGTAAGCACGAGGGCTGTGCGACGCGGTGGTGTTCGGCCCTGGAAGGGGCGACCGGTTGGGTCCGGCAGGCTCCTCCCGAGCGCCCGCGCCTCAGAGGCCGGGCCTGGGCCTCAGGCGTCGATCCGCTCACGGTCGACGTCGGCGGCGGACTCGATGATGAAGTCCTTTCGAGGGCCGACCTCGTTGCCCATGAGCAGGTCGAAGATCCGCTCGGCGGCCTCGAGGTCGCGCATCGTCACCTTGCGCAGGGTGCGGTGACGCGGGTCCATGGTCGTGTCGGCGAGCTGGTCGGCGTCCATCTCACCGAGGCCCTTGTAGCGCTGCATCGGCTGTTTGATCCTCTTGCCGCTCTTCTCGAGCCGCGAGACGGTGCGCCGCATCTCGAGCTCGTTGTAGGTGTAGATGAGCTCGTTCTTCTTCGAGCCCTGGTTGATCACCTCGATGCGGTGCAGCGGGGGCATGGCCGCATAGACGCGCCCGGCCTCGACGAGGGGGCGCATGTAGCGGAAGAACAGCGTGAGCAGCAGCGTGCGGATGTGGGCGCCGTCGACGTCGGCGTCGGTCATGATGATGACCTTGCCGTAGCGGGCGGCGTCCAGGTCGAACGTCCGGCCGGAGCCGGCGCCGATCACCTGGATGATCGAGGCACACTCGGCGTTCTTGAGCATGTCCGAGATCGTCGCCTTCTGGACGTTGAGGATCTTGCCCCGGATCGGCAGCAGCGCCTGGAACTCGGAGCTGCGGGCCTCCTTCGCGGTGCCCATGGCGGAGTCGCCCTCGACGATGAACAGCTCGGAGCGGTCGACGTCGGTAGTGCGGCAGTCCCGCAGCTTCGCCGGGAGCGAGGAGCTTTCCAGGGCGTTCTTGCGACGCTGGGTCTCCTTGTGCAGACGCGCGCTGATGCGCGTCTTCATCTCGGAGACGACCTTCTCGAGCAGCCGGGTGGCCTGGTCCTTGTCGGCACGACGGGTGGATCCGAGACGGGCGCCGAGCGCCTCCTCCACCACCCGCGCCACGATGGCCCGCACTGCGTTGGTCCCGAGGACCTCCTTGGTCTGGCCCTCGAACTGCGGCTCGGCGAGGCGCACAGTGACGACCGCGGTCATCCCGGCGAGGATGTCGTCCTTCTCCGGCTTGTCGCTGCCGACCTTGAGCCGCCGGGCGTTGACCTCCAGCTGCCGCCGGAACACCTTGAGCAGGGCCTGCTCGAAGCCGACGACATGAGTGCCGCCCTTCGGCGTCGTGATGATGTTGACGAAGGACTGGACCTTCGTGTCATAGCCCTGGCCCCAGCGCAGCGCGACGTCGACCTCGCACTCGCGCTCCAGCTCGGTCGGCGTCATGTGGCCGTTGACATCGAGCACGGGCACGGTCTCGGTGAAGGTGCCCGATCCCTCGAGGCGCCAGACGTCGGTGATCGCGGCGTCCGGCGCCAGGAACTCGACGAAGTCGGTGATGCCGCCGTCGTGCTGGAAGACCTCCTCGACCGGCCCATCGGCGCTGGGCGTGCCCGGCAGGCCCCGCTCGTCGCGCAGGACGAGCCGCAGCCCAGGCACGAGGAAGGAGGTCTGCCTCGCCCGGTCGGCGATGGCGGGGTAGTCGAGCTCGGCGTCCTTGAGGAAGATCTGACGGTCGGGCCAGAAGCGGATCCGTGACCCCGTCGCGCCACGCCGCGCCTTGCCGATGACCGGCAGGGCGCTCTTCTTCTCGTACGGCGTGAAGGACGACTCCGGCGAGTGCGGGCGACCTGCGGCGTCGGTGAACGTGCCGGGCTCGCCGCGGCGAAAGCTCATGCCGTAGGTCTTGCCCGCCCGGTCCACCTCGACGTCGAGGCGAGAGGACAGCGCGTTGACCACCGAGGCGCCGACCCCGTGAAGGCCACCTGTGGCGGCATACGACGCGCCACCGAACTTGCCGCCCGCGTGCAGCTTGGTGAAGACGACCTCGACCCCGGAGAGGCCCGTGCGGGGCTCGATGTCCACCGGGATGCCGCGGCCGTTGTCGCGCACCTCGATCGAGCCGTCGGCGCCCAAGATGACCGAGATGTCCGTGCAGACTCCGGCCAGGGCCTCGTCGACCGCATTGTCGATGATCTCCCACAGGCAGTGCATGAGGCCGCGCTGGTCGGTGGACCCGATGTACATGCCCGGCCGCTTGCGGACCGCTTCGAGACCTTCGAGGACCTGGAGGTGGCGAGCGGTGTAGTCGCCGTTGCCGGAGGGTGCGGGGCGGGAGGCGGAGGCCACGGTGAGTCGGTCTTCCTTCGTTCGGTGAGCAGTCGGTCGGCAGGTGTACGCCGGCCGGCACTGGCAGCCTAACGACCCGCGCCGACGGGGCCACGCAGGCTCGCGGTCCACCGGTCGAGACCGACCGGTTCGTCCCGGGACCGCCCCGATGTGCGGTTCTCCGGGAGGGCTGACACGTAACGATCCGGGTGCGAGGGGCGGCAGGTGGCCCCGGCCTCGCCGCCGGGAAGGTTTCGGCGTGATTCACTGTTGGAACGTCCGCGAGGTGCGGCCGGGCACGAAAAGCCCGCGTCGAGCGTCGTAGGTACGTGACAGGGTTCGTACGACGGGACCCCTGAGGAAGAGAAAGAAGGCGAGCACAGAGATGACGACAGCACTGGCACCCGAGTTGACGGCAGCAGACCGCTGCGACCGGTGTGGGGCCCAGGCGTACATCCGCGCCCGCCTCGTCACCGGCGGAGAGCTCCTCTTCTGCGCACACCACGGCCGTCAGCACATCCCGGCGCTCATGGACAAGGCGATCGACATCCACGATGAGTCCGAGCGGCTCAACGAGACCGCAACCTCGGCGTCAGTCGACGAGCGCTGACCCCTGGACCGTCGGACCCTCTGATACCACCACGTCCCGCTGAGCCCGTGCCTGCGAACCGTCGCGGAGCCGGGCCGGTCGGGGCCAGCCCTGATCGAGGTGCCCCGTGATCAACGGCACCAACGTCCTGGTGTTCCTCGCGATGCTCGTGGGGACCGCGGGGATCGTGGTGCCGGTGCTGCCCGGGCTCATGCTGGTGTGGGCGGCCACCCTCGTGTGGGCGCTCGAGGTCCAAGGCACCGCGGGCTGGCTGGTCTTCGGCATTGCGACGGCGCTGTATGCCGCAGCGATCGTGCTGCAGTACGTCCTGCCTGGGCGGCGGATGAAGAAGGCCGGGGTCGACTCCTGGGTCATCGCGGTCGCGCTGGGCGTCGCGGTGGTGGGCTTCTTCGTGGTTCCTGTCGTCGGAGGACCGCTGGCGTTCGTCCTGGCCATCTACCTGCTGGAGCTGGCCAAGCACCGCGAGCACGCGGCGGCCTGGCGGGCCACGGGGCAGGCGATCCGCGCCGTGGGCCTCAACATGGGGATCGAGCTGGTCACGGCCTTCGCCATCATGACGACCTGGGGGGTCGCGGTCTACCTCACCCGGCCCTGACCGAGGTCTGAGGCGGCGCGCTCGGAGGCGTCGATCCCCGATGCAGCGGGCCGGCGTCCGGCCAGGTCGGCGGCGGGGTGCCACTGCGCGAGCACTGGGCCGGGCCCGCCCAGCACGACGGCCGCCGGACATCGTCCGGCGGCCGTCGTGAATGTCTGGGTTTGTCACCACTGGTCGCGGCGACGCTTCTCCCAACGCTCCTCGAGGCGCTCCATGAACGACGCCTGCTTCGATGGACCCGTCTTCGCACCGCCGCTGCCGCTGCGGGGCTTGGGGTTGCCGTCGTTACCCACTGCGGCCAGCTTGGTCTTTGACGGCGTGATCGCGTAGACGATGCCGGCAACCATGATCGCGAAGCCGACCGCGCCGAGCCAGATGGCGCTGCTCATGGCGGAGAACACGACGAGTGCCAGGCCGGCCACGCCGGCCACGACGCCGGCCACTATGCGGCCTCGGCCCAGGACTCGCGAGTTCGACTTCTGGATCCGTGACGCGAACCGCGGATCCTCGGCGTAGAGGGCTTCCTCCATCTGCTGGAGCAGGGCTTCCTCGTGTTCCGAGAGTGCCACTCGGCACCTCCCTGTGCGATCTCGACTGTTTCGCAATCGTATGTCGAACCAGCCGACACGTGTTGCTTTCCTTCAGGATAAGTCGCGTTGCCCGCGATGGGAACCTGAGGGGAGGTCAGGTCGGTCACGCTAGCCCGTCGGCGGGTCCTTGCGGTCCTCGGGCGGCCGGTCGACCGCCCGACGGGCCTCGCCTCGGCGGGTCCAGGGGTCGGTCCGGCGCCGCGCCGGTGGGCTCGACCTGCGGCGCGCCTCGCGAGGGTCGGGGTCCTCGGGACGGGCGGGCTGATCGGGCAGCAGGCTCGCGGGGCGCACGGAGCCGGCACCGAACCGGGCTCCGGCTCGGTCGACCGCCCGGTCGGCCTCGCGCCACCCGTGCTCCGGCTCGTCGAGCCTCGCCTGGATCGGGGCCGCCGCCGTCGGGATCAGCCCTTCGAGCCGCACCCCGACGAGCCGGATCCGCGCCCGCTGCAGACCCAGCCGGTCGTAGAGCTCTCGCGCGGTGGCGAAGATGTCCCTCGACACGTCCGTGTGGTGGCGCAGCGTCTTGGCCCGGGTGATGGTCGTGAAGTCGGCGAAGCGGACCTTGATCGACACGGTCCGCCCGGTCATCCCGGCCGCGCGTGCGCGCGCCGCCGTCCGGTCGGCGAGCCGGAGCAGCTCCCGGTGGATCCGGAGGGGGTCGTCGATGTCATGCGAGAAGGTCTCGTCGGCGCCGATCGACTTCTCCCGCCGCTCGGGGACCACCGTGCGCGGGTCATGACCCCAGGCGAGGTCGTGCAGGCTGCGGCCCGCGACGTCACCGAGGGCTCGTTGCAAGGTCTCGACGGGGGTGTGTGCGAGGTCGGCCACGGTGCGCAGGCCGAGGCGGTGCAGCTGCTCCTCGGTCTTGTCGCCGACTCCCCAGATGGCACCGACCGGCAGCTGGTGCAGGAACGAGACAACCTCGTCGCGGGGCACGACGATCAGGCCATCGGGCTTGGCGAGGTTGGAGGCCAGCTTCGCGACGAACTTCGTCGAGGCTACGCCGACCGAGCAGGTGATGCCCTGCTCGTCGGCGATCGTGTCGCGCAGCTGCTCGGCGATGGCCGTCGGGCGACCGAGGCGGCGCACGGCCCCTGACACGTCGAGGAAGGCCTCGTCGAGGGACAGCGGCTCGACGCTGTCGGTGATCGAGGCGAACGTGGCCATGACGGCGTCGGAGATCGCCGAGTAGCGCCGATGGTCGGGCTCGATGATCACCGCCTGCGGACAGAGCCGCTGTGCGCGAGCCATGGGCATGGCGGAGGTGACTCCGAAGGCCCGGGCCTCGTAGGTCGCCGACAGCACGACGGACCGGCCGCTCGCCCCGCCGATGATCACCGGCCTGCCTTTGAGGTCGGGCCGGGAGATGAGTGATGCCGAGGCGTAGAAGGCGTCCATGTCGACATGCAGGACGGTGCACCCGGTGTCGTCGGGCGGCTCCGCGTCGTTGCGGGTCGGTGCCGTGAACTGTCGGCGACTCACCGTGCACCTACGCGAAGACACCCGCCGGTCGTCGGCGACCCGATGTGACCGGCGAGGCAAGCGTGCCACGGGGCTCGCGGTGCCGGCCGGACCGCATTCCGGCGCGGTAGAGCCGGCGTGACCTCAGCCGCGGCGGGCGACGACGTGCAAGGCATTGCCGAGCGTCCGGAGGAACTCGCGGCCTGGGCCGGTGACGAGCAGGTCGTCGAGCTCGGCAAGCGCCGCGCGGTCGGAGTCGGAGTCGATGAGGGAGGCCGGGACGAGATGCCGCAGGATGTCGGTGCCGCGCACATGGACCTCGGTGAAGCCGGCCCCGGCGAGGAGCGCCTCGAGCTCGTCGACGTCGAACCGGCGCGGCAGGGGGTCGGTGCCGCCCCAGCGGCCCGACGGGTCGACGAGCGCGGACCGAGCCTGCGCGAACTCTCCTGCGATGGCCTTGGCGAACACGACCGCGAGACGTCCGGCCACGAGGAGCGAGAGCACCCCGCCTGGCCGCAGTGCGGCGCCGAGAGCGCGCAGGGTGGCTGCCGGGTCGTCGACGAACTCGAGCGTGCCGTGGCAGCAAGCAAGGTCGACCTGGCTACCGGCAAGGACGGTGCTGAGCGAGTCGCCGTCACCCTGCACCCCGCTGACCTGGTCGACGATGCCCGCCTCGCGAGCCCGTCGAGCCAGCGCAGCGAGGGCATCGGGGCTCGGGTCGACGACGGTGACCCGGTGGCCGGCCTCGGCGAGCGGGACCGCGACACCGCCCGTCCCGCCACCCAGGTCGAGGACCTCGATCGGGCGGCCGAGGCGCTCGGAGCACTCCGCGGCAAGCCGGGCGACGGCCGAGACGACGGCAGAGGGCCGGACCCCACCACGTCGCTGGGGGCGGTGCTCGTCGGGCACGGGATCCTCCGTCTGCTGGGTCGCGCGAACCGGCCCGCGCGCCGGGTCGCGTGCCCGGTTGCCTGCCGGACGGCCGCCGCACCGGCCCCGCGCCCAGGTTGGCGCTGGGTGTGCTGGCGGGCCGGATGGCCGGTCAGGTGGTCAGGCTGCTTGCCGGTCACATGGTCGGTCGCGTGGTCGGTCGCGTGGTCGGTGGCGTGGTCGGTGGCGTGGTCGGTCGAGTGGTCGGTGGTGGGGCGGTTCGTGTGCAGGTTCACCCTAGTGCCCCGCGCTGCCGGGACTGGCATGCCAGAGCTTGCGTGGCGGCCCGTCGACGGCGTCGGCGGGGACCAGCCCCGACGTGCCACGGGCACCGCGGACCTCCTCGCCGGCAGGCCTGATGTCGACGTACGGCGACTGCTTGAACCCCGACGCGTGGACCAGCACCCTGCGGCCGTCGCGGGTCTCGCCCACTCCGCGTGGCGCCTCGCCGGGACCGTCGAGGGCCGCCGCGCGTTCCCACGCGGTCCGGTCGGCCGCGTCGAGCGCATCCCGGACCGCGCCGATCCCCCCGGTCGTCCAGGCGTCCTGGAGTGCACTGAGCTCCCACGCCCCGGTGGCCCGGATCGACACGCCCTTCGGGCCGGTGCGACGGACCAGTCCGCGGCACAGGAGCAGCCATGAGTGGAAGACGGTGGCGGCATACGGCCCCTGGACGTCCTCGAAGAAGGTCAGGTCGACCGGTCCGGTCGCATCGTCGAGGGTGAGGAACACCACGCGGCGGCCGGAACGCACCGGTGGCGTCTGGGTGGCCACCTTGACGCCGGCGACCCAGACCTCCCGGCCGCTGCGCCCGGTCAGCAGGTCCCGGGCGCGGGTGATGCCGAGCGCGTCGAGCATCGGGGCGTAGAAGTCGACGACGTGCCCGCTCGCGTCGAGCCCGAGCACCTCGAGCTCGGCCCGGACCCGCTCCGGGCCGGTCATCTCGGGCAGCCCGCTCGTCGCCGAGAGCCGTGGGGCGTCGCCGAGGTCGAGGGCCAGCTGGGTGGGCATCTGGTCGGGGACGCTCGCGGGCGCTTGTGACTGGGCGGCCGCCAGCGCTCCGATGTCGCCGTCGGCGGACACAGACGTCACTCGCCGCCGCGACCGGTCCGCGGCGGAGGCCGCGCGACTGGTCCGCTGGGAGGCCGACCACCGGTCGAGCTCGGCGACGTGCAGCAGCAGGTCGCGGCGGGTCACCTTCCCGCGGCGACCCAGCCCGCTGCGCGCGCGCCGGACCGTTGCCCGGCCACTGCCCTCGTCGAGGCGGGACGGCCCGCCGAGGTCGATGGCGTGGATCGTGTCGAAGGCACCGGCCAGCACGAGCCGCTCGGCCACCGGACGCGAGACGTGGGCGCGTTGCCAGAAGTCCGAGAGGCTGGTGTAGGGCTGACCGGCGACGACCTGGGCGACCTCGACCCCGCTGATGCCGTTCACGTCGGCGAGCGACAGCCGGATCGCCTCCCGGCCGTCCTCGGTGCGCTCGAACCGGTAGGTGCCGGTTGACGCGTTGACATCGAGGCCGAGGATCTCGATGCCGAACGCACGTGCGTCGTCGAGAATGAGGCGCTTGGGGTACATGCCTGGGTCGTGGGTGAGCACCCCAGCGAGGAAGGCGGCCGGATGGTGCGCCTTGAGCCAGGCGGACTGGTAGGTCGGCAGGGCGAAGGCCGCTGCGTGCGCCTTGCAGAAGCCGAAGGACGCGAACGCCTTGAGCACCTCCCAGATCTTGTCGGCGACCTCGGGGTCGTAGCCCCGCGCCGTTGCGGCCGGCCGCCACCAGCTCTCGACCGAGGCCTGCCCGTCGGTCGTGCCGAGCGCCCGGCGCACCTCGTCGGCCTGGGCCAGGGTCACCCCGGTCGTCTCGGCGACGATCATGAGCACCTGCTCGTGGAAGACGACGACCCCCTCGGTCTGCTCGAGCGCGGGGATGAGCGTCGGGTGGAGGTAGGACGGGTCCTTCCAGCCCTGTCGGGCGTTGAGGAACGGGATGATCATGTCGCTCTTGACCGGCCCGGGGCGAAAGAGCGAAATGTCGATGATGAGGTCGTCGAAGCTCTGTGGCCCGAACTTGCCGATGAGCTCACGCTGCCCTGGGCTCTCGATCTGGAAGCAGCCGAGCGTTCGGGTCGACCGGACCAGCTCGAAGGTCGCCTCGTCGTCGAACGGCACTTGACCCTCGTCGTCGAGGTCGACCCGCAGGCCGTCGACCCGCTCGACCTCGTCGACGGCGTGCGCCATCGCCGACTGCATCCGGATGCCGAGGATGTCGAGCTTGAGGAGCCCCATCTCCTCCACGTCGTCCTTGTCGAACTGGCTCATCGGAAAACCGAGCCAGCTCGCCTCGACCGGCGTGCGGTCGAGGAGTCCGGAGTCCGACAGGACCACGCCGCACGGGTGCAGCGCGATGTGTCGCGGCAGGCCGTCGAGCCGCTCGACGATGTCGAACATCAGCTGCAGGCGTGGCACGTCGAGCCCGCTCGCCCGCAGCTCGGGCAGCTCGGCGAGCGCGAAGCGGACGTTGCGCGCCGCGACGTGCGGGAACGCCTTGGCCATCGCGTCGACCTCGGGTGGGGGCAGGCCGAGCGCCGCCCCAGCGTCGCGGATCGCATGGCGCACTCGATAGGTGTCCATCATCGACACGCACGTGACCCGCTCCCCGCCGAAGTGCTCGAGCACCCGCTCGTAGATGTCGGTGCGGCGGGCCGACTCGACGTCGATGTCGATGTCGGGCAGCTCGGCCCGCAGGGGCGAGCAGAACCGCTCCATGAGCAGGCCGTGCCGCATGGGGTCGACGCCGGAGATGCTGAGCAGGTAGTTGACGAGCGAGCCGGCGCCCGAGCCGCGCGCTGCGACGCGAACCCCCATCTCGCGGATGAGGTCGCAGACCTGCGCCACGGTGAGGAAGTACGTCGCGTAACCGAGGGAGTCGATGACCGCGAGCTCGTCCTCGAGCCGGTCGCTCACGGCAGCGAGCTCGCTCTCGGGGCGGCCCGGGTAGCGGACTGCGATCGACTCACGGCACCGGCGCGCGAGGACCTGCTGCGGGTTGACCCCGGCCCGGATCCCGAGGACGCCTGGCTCTGGCAGGTGCACCGAGCCGATGCCGAGGTCTGCGCGGGGGTCCTGGATGCACTCGGTGGCGAGCGTCGTCGTGCGGGCGATGAGCGCACGGGCCTGCTCGCGCGCGAGGGCGCCGCCACCGACCAGGCCAGGGCCGGAGACCTGGACGACGTCGAGCGCCAAGGCGTGCATGAGCGGCGTCGGCGACAGGTGGCCCGCCGTCGTGACGCGGTCGAGGTGGCGCTCGTCGAGCGCCACGAGTCGACGGGCGGCGTCGAGCACGTCGACGATGGCGGCGTCCTGCGGGTCGGCGTGTCGGACCGCCGCGGTGATGACGCTCGGCACCCCGACCTCCCGCGCCAAGGCAAGCATCCGGCCCGCCTGGCCGAGGCTGCCGGGCAGGTGCTCAGGGCCTCCGTGGCAGACCACCTCGACGACGGCGCCGCCCGGCGGCAGGAGCGCCACCCAGCGCTCGAGCGCCGCCTTGGCGCGGCCGTGCCGCTTGGCGAGGACTTCGCGGCCGACGTCGGAGTCGGGCCCGAGCAGGACGACCAGCCGCGGGACTCGGGTCGACTTCTCCTGCGCCATGCCCGATGGGCCGGTATGCCGGGTGGCGGGGTCCCCGGGCTCCGGTGGCGCTCCGGCGTGGTCGGCGACGACGCGCGCCGTCGTGACGGGGGTGCCGCGCTCGCCGCGCAGATGGGTCGCCGTGACGAGCCGGCAGAGGGCAGCCCATCCCTCCCCCGGCGACAGGCCGGTGCCGGCGCTCCCTCGCGCGAGCACCGTGACCCGGGGCAGCCGCGGGTCGACGAGGGCACCGCCCCGCACCGGGGTGCGGACGGACTTGGCCCGGCGCTCCGGCGCCTCCCGGCCGAGCGCGAGGTCGACGCCCAGGATGGGGGCGACCCCGTGGTCCATGCACGACCGGACGAACTTCACTGCGCCATAGAGGCCGTCGCGGTCGGTCAGCGCAAGGGCGGGCTGACCCCACGAGGCGGCCCGCTCGACGAGCTCATGCGGCTTGGCCGTGCCGTAGCGCATCGAGTAGCCCGACGCGACGTGCAGGTGCACGAAGGTCTCGACCGGCACACGGTGCGCGGTGCTGCGGCCGGTCGCGTCCGTCGCGCTGTTGTTCGTGCTGGTGGCGTCCGTCGTGCTGGTGGCGTCCGTCGTGCTGGTCGTACCGGTTGTCGTCGCTGTGCTGGTGGTGCTCGTCATGCCACTGGTCACGCTCCGCTCGCCCGGCTCCTCGACACGGGGGTGATCGACTGGGGCAGCGGGATGGTCAGTGGCACCCCGAGGAGGTCCTGGACGATCTCGAGGAACATCTCGGCCTGGCGCAGCAGGTCGTCGGCTTCCCGGACCGAGATGTGGCCGCCACGGTCGATGACCGAGCGGTGGGCCGAGCATGCCGCGAAGAATGCCGCCCACTCCCCCAGCTCAGGTGCGACGCCGGGCAGCACCTGCCAGACACTGCGTGGTCGCGCCCGCGGCGTCGGCGCCGTGCGGGCGGCGACCACCGCAGCCCCGGCCCGCAGCGCGCCGAGATGCGCGTCGCGGTACCGCTCGGACGCGTCGGAGGTGCGGCACGCGGCCTCGAGGGTCGTGCGGGCTCGCTCGAGCAGGTCGAGCACGGCGACCGAGATCGGCGGTCGGCGTAGCGGGGCGGTGGTCACGATCGGCTCCTTTCTCGTCACGGATGGTTCGTCAGTCACGCGGTCAGTCGGCGATACGGACGAGCGACCACCGGTCGCTCGGGTCGTGGCCCGCCGCCTCGTCATGGGCCAGGTCGTAGACGCCGGGTGCGAACGACCACCCGGGGCTCGCCTCGACCCGCCAGATGTGCTGCTCGCTCGCGGCCGCGGCGAGCGTCTGGCCCGGGCGTACGTGCTCCTCGTCGGCCTCGAGGGCGTCGCGCCACCAGGCCCGCCGCTCCCGCCAGTGGGCGAGCACGTCGCGGACGACATAGAGGCGGCCGCGCCAGATGAACGCGGCGGGGACGGCGCCCGAGTGCAGCTTCACCGGCACCTCGCTCGGCACGTCCGGGGTGCCGGCCGGGGCGGTGGGTGCCTCAGCGGGCACCTCCCCCTGCACCCCGACCGGCACGCTCTCAGGCCGTCTGACCGGCACGTTCCGCTGCACTCGCACCGGCACCTCGGCCGGCACCGCGACCTGGACCTTGACCCTCACGGGATCGCTGAACCTGCGCACCACGACACGTCTCCCTCGGACACGTCGAGGCCGGACATCACGACCCAGGCCGCTCGCGCCCCACACGAGCAACCCGACACCAACCGACGACTGAGCTGACTGAAAATACTGGCTGGACAGACCACTGACTCGAACATCTGTTTCGAACATGTGTTCGATACGCACAGCGTAGCCCCCGGCGCCGACACCGTGTCAAGCAAGTCCGGCGAGTCGGGTGAACGCCGACGCTACGGTGGCGCTCATGGTCCAGATAGACGCCCCGACGCCGCAGAACCCGTCCGCCGTGCTCGACCATCCCTCGGTCCGACGGGTCCGCACCGCCTTGACGGATGCCGGCGTCGCGGGCGAGGTCGTGGTCCTCGACGGCGCAGCTCGGACGGCGGCCCAGGCAGCCGAGGCACTCGGCACCTCGGTGTCGGCGATCGCGAACTCCCTCGTGTTCCTGGCGACCCGCTCCGACGGGTCGCGGATCCCCCTGCTCGTGCTCACATCCGGAGGCCATCGCGTCGACACCGGCCACCTCGCAGCCGAGCAGGGCTTCACGTCGGTTGGCAGAGCTGACCCTGAGTTCGTCAGAGCCACAACGGGATTCGCGATCGGTGGCGTCGCGCCCGTCGCCCACACGACCCCGGTGACGACGCTGGTCGACGCTGCACTCGCCCAGCAGGCTGTCGTGTGGGCGGCCGCTGGTCACCCGCACACCGTCTTTCCCACGTCACATGACGAGCTCGTCCGGATCACCGGCGGACGCTCGGTCTCGGTACGCCCGCCGGGCTGACCCGCCCTCCCACACGCCACATCGACGCCCATCCAAGGCTGCGCCCGCACGGGTCAGGGCACCCGCATGTCGGGTCGGCGGACCCCGGCCATCGCCCACGTGAGTAGGAGTGCTCAGGCGCCACGCCCGCACCACCCGGCAGAGTCTGTCGTGCGGGCACGGTCCGCGAACGGAGGGTTGCAGGGGTGCCGTCCGCTCGCGGATCGGGCTCCATGTGCGTCGTCTCTCGTGTCACCTCGTTGCACGCTGGTCGGGAATAGGGCACCGTCCCAGATGTTGGAACCGTGTTCTCGCCACAGCACGCAAGGAGCGACATGGGCACCGAGCTCATCCCCATGGCCTTCACCACCGGGTGGGGCAGCGGAATCAACGCGTACCTTGTGGTGCTCGTGCTGGGCCTTGCCGACAAGGCGTTCCACCTCAGCCAGATCCCGGACGCTCTGGCGCGCACCGACGTGCTCGTCATCGCCGGGATCCTCTTCGTCGTCGAGCTCGTCGCCGACAAGGTCCCGTACGTCGACTCGGTCTGGGACACCATCCACACGGTGATCCGACCGGCCGTGGGCGCGACCATCGGCTACCTCATCGGCCATGACACCGCGAGCCTCGACGCCGCGATCGGTGCGGCCACGGGCGGCGTCACCGCCCTCATCTCGCACGGCATCAAGGCCGGCCTGCGCGGTGTCATCAACACCTCACCCGAACCGGCGAGCAACATCGTGGTCAGCACCTCCGAGGACGTGACTGTCACCGGGGTCACCGCGCTGGCCATCGCCCATCCCTGGGCCGCGGCGACGATCGCCCTGGTCCTGCTCGCCCTGGGCGCCTGGATCGTCTACAAGCTGGCCGGGCGGATCCGTCGCCTCAAGCGACGCTACGACGCCTGGGGTGAACGCGTCGGCATCTCGCAGCCGTCTACCCCGCGCACCGCCCCGCGAGCAGGCTCACCGCCAGGCTCACCGCCGACCCAGCCGATCCCGCGGCGAGAAGCGTCGCCGCAGGTGGGCCCGTCGACCCGGTCGGCCGCTCCCGCCGACCCTGAGAGCGCCGGCGAGGATCCGCGGTAGGGCGCGCGGCTCAGAGGCTCCCGAACACCTCGAGCGTCGCCGACGAGCGGTTCATCGTGATGAAGTGGATGCCCGGCGCACCTTCGTCGAGCAGGCGACGGGACGACTCGGTGGCGATCGCCAGGCCCTCGGCACGCACGCCTTCGGCGTCGTCACCGTGGCGGTCAAGCCGCTCGGTGATGGCTCGCGGCATCGGCTGCCCTGCCAGCTGGGCCATCCGGATGACCTGGCGTGCGTTGGTGATCGGCATGATCGCGGGCACGACGGGCAGTCGGGAACCGCGTCGGGCGAGCTCGTCGCGCAGCCGCAGGTAGTTGTCGACGTCGAACACCATCTGTGTGATGGCGAACTCCGCTCCCGCGCGCTCCTTGCGGATCAGCGTCTCGGCGTCCTCATCGACGGAGCGTGACTCCGGGTGCCCGTCAGGGAAGGCCGCGACGCCCACCGTGAAGTCCCCGAGAGCCTTGACGAGGCCGACGAGCTCGTCGGCGTGGTCGAAACCCTCGGGGTGCGCCACCCACGGCTGACCCAGACCGCCCTGAGGGTCGCCGCGCAGCGCGAGGATGTTGCGCACCCCGGCCGAGGCGTACGACCCGACGATGCCGCGGACCTCAGAGATCGAGTGGCCGACGCACGTGAGGTGCGCCATCGGAGTCAGCGACGTCTCCTCGAGCACGCGCTGGGTGAGTCGCACCGTCCGGTCGCGGGTGCTTCCGCCCGCGCCGTAGGTGATCGACACGAAGCTCGGCGAGACCTTCTCGAGCCTGCGGATCGCCTCCCAGAGCTGCCCGACGGCGGCCTCGTCGCGCGGCGGGAAGAACTCGAAGCTGAACGTGGGCGTGTCAGCAGCGATCATCGCCGGGATCGATCGGGTGAACCGCTCCGCCCGAGCCATCGAGGATGCCGTGCCGTGTGCCATGCCGCACACGATAGGCCGCTCGTGTCCACGTCGTGCGGGCTGTTCACAGGCCGACCACGGCTCCGCGTAGGCTGACCACGATTCCCGACTCGATGGAGGACGCCGTGCAGACCCCCACCGAACTCGACGTGCTCCGCCGTCGGGTCCAGCAGGCGATCGATGCCCAGATCGCCGGGGCCACGGAGTCGTTGGCTGTCATCGGCGACGAGACCGTTCCGCTCGTCGCGGCCGTGTCGGGCCTGTTGACCGGGGGTAAGGGCCTGCGCGCCCGCTTCCTCTACTGGGGCTACCGCGCCGCCGGCGGGGCCGACTCGGATGCCGTGGTCCGCCTGGCCGCGAGCATGGAGTT
The DNA here is from genome assembly GCF_053603855.1 of Monashia sp. NPDC004114. Taxonomy (NCBI): domain Bacteria; kingdom Bacillati; phylum Actinomycetota; class Actinomycetes; order Micrococcales; family Intrasporangiaceae; genus Intrasporangium; species Monashia sp. NPDC004114. The sequence continues at coordinate 214,167 of NZ_JBSGGK010000002.1, forward strand.
CTTCCAGGGTGCCGCGCTGCTCCATGACGACGTCATGGACCGCAGCGACACCAGACGAGGTATGCCGTCCGCACACCGCGCCGTTGCCACGCTGCACCGCGAGCGCGGCTGGGCAGGCGACCCGGACCGGTTCGGCGAGGGCACGGCGATCCTTGCCGGTGACCTCTGCCTCACCTGGTGCGACGAGCTCTACTCGACCTGTGGCCTGCCGGCTGCCGAGCTCGCCCGCGGCCGACAGCTGTTCGACACCATGCGGACCCAGCTCATGGGCGGCCAGTTCCTGGACCTCCTGGAGTCTGTCCGCGGGTGGGAAGGCCTTGACCTCGACGCGCGAGTCGCATCGGCACGCAAGGTGATTCGCTTCAAGAGCGCGAAGTACACCATCGAGCACCCGCTGCTCATCGGCGCGCTTGTCGGCGGGGCCCCAGATCGTTCGCTCGCCCCGCTGTCCGACTACGGCCTTGCGCTCGGCGAGGCGTTCCAGCTGCGGGATGACCTGCTCGGCGTGTTCGGCGACCCGGAAGCGACCGGCAAACCCGCCGGCGACGACCTGCGCGAAGGCAAGCGGACGGTTCTGGTCGCCCACGCACTCGACGCGGCGTCCGACATGGATCGCGCGACGGTCGAAGGACTGCTGGGCCGCGACGACCTCGACCTGTCCGGGGTCGAGCAGATCCGGGAGGTGCTCGTCAGGACCGGCGCGGTGGATCGGGTCGAGGGGCTGATCACGGCGCTCGCCGACGACTCCCGCAAGGCGGTGGAGCAGGCTCGGGGGACCGGCGAGTTCGACGCCGACGCGCTCGACGTGCTGGAGGAGCTCGTCGACGTGTCGACGGCGCGTCACGCCTGACCGCGGCGGCGGGCGAGCTCCGCGGGCCCGCTCGTCAGAAGGCGAGTTCCTGCGCTCGGCGCCTGATCTCGGTCTTGTGCCCAGCGCGGAGCGCATCGATCGGCGCCCCCTCGACCGGGAGCGTGGGGTCAGGGGTGAAGAGCCACTCGATGATCTCGCCGTCGTCCATGCCACCATCGGCGAGCACGGTGAAGGTGCCCCGCAGCTCGGGTCGGGGGCCCGCCGTGTCGAAGAACTTCGCCGGCACCGACGGCACCCGCCGTGGCCCGATGCGAGCGCTGAGGACCTCACGGTCCGCGAGGTACTGCCGCACCTTCGCCAGCGGCACTCCCAGCTGCTCCGCGATGTCGGGGACCGTCAGCCACTCGCCCACCAGCGACTCGAGGTCGCCGGCCGTGTCGTCACCGGATTCGGTCAGGTTCGTCCCGTCGGTCTGGCTCGACCGCACCTGCTTGTCGCTCACGAGCGAAAAGTCTGCCACTGCGCGCCTGGCGGGGCGCGACATGGTGACGCGATGAGCCGGCATACGGGTTGGCCGAGGTAGCGCCCAGGCGCCACGGGGCGCTCGCAGAGGCACGAATTACAATGTTGTATTTTCACTTTAGTGCTCAACTGTGCGCTAACGTCACATGCGTCACTCTGCTCACTCAACTACCATAAAGCCCTTCCCGAACCCCTCCACGCGCCGCATCACAGCACTCGGGCTCAGGAAAGGACCTCCGGAATGCCCCTCGCCGACGTCGCCGCGCTGGCGCAGCCGCCCCACGCCGTCGTTGCCCCCGTCAGACCTCAGACCTGGACCACTGTCGTGGTGCGACCAGGCGACACCCTCTGGGCGCTCGCGATAGCGCACCACACCACGGTCGCCGCCCTCGTGGAGAAGAACGAGCTGGCCGGCGGCGGAGCGATGATCCACATCGGGCAGCGGCTGCAGGTGCCGGGCCCGGCCAGCGCGGCCCCCACCTCGAAGCCCACCTCGAAGCCCACGACGCCGAAACCCGGGGCCTCCAAGCCGGCCGCCACGGGACGCGTCCACATCGTGCAGGCGGGCGACACGATGTCCGGCATCGCCGTGCGCTACCACGTGTCTCTGACCAAGCTGCTTGCCGCAAACACGCTCAAGAACGCTCATCTCATCTTCGTCGGCCAGCGCATCATCGTGCCCGCGCCGCCAGCGCCTCCTGCTCCGAGCACCGCCCCGCCGGCCGGGTACAAGCCATCCACGAAGACCGAGAAGGCAGTTGCCGCAAGCAAGGCGAAGCTCGCCCACGAGCAGGTCCCGACGCGCGCCCAGACGGCCGACATGATTCGAGCCACGGCGACCCGGCACGGCGTCGACCCTAAGCTCGCGCTCGCGGTCGGCTGGCTCGAGTCCGGCTGGTTCCAGCGGGCCGTGTCGTACACCGACGCGGTCGGGGTCATGCAGATCATGCCCACCTCCATCGCCTGGGCGTCGGAGCTCGCCGGTCGCACCCTCGACCGCTACGACACCCAGGACAACATCACCGCCGGTGTGCTCATCCTCCGTGCGCTGCAGGCCACGGCCGACGACCGTGACGAGGCGATCGCGGGGTACTACCAGGGACTGCGCTCGGTGCGGACCAAAGGGATGTACGAGGACACGAAGAAGTACGTCGCGGCAGTCCTCGCCATCTACGCCAAGCTCTGAACGCCCAGGCCGGGCGCACCCCCGAAGCTGCCGTCCCCGCGGCTGGCCTGCACGGGATGCGCTGGTTCAGCCCGTAAACTTCCCCCGTGACGTCCAGCGTGGCGGACGCGCTCGTCGGTCGGGTCATCGACGGTCGCTACCGGATCCTCTCTCACCTCGCAGACGGGGGCATGGCCTCTGTCTACGTGGCGCTGGACGGACGCCTCGACCGGCAGGTCGCCCTCAAGATCATGCGCCCGGGCCTGGCCACCGATGACGTCTTCGTCGAGCGGTTCCGGAGCGAGGCCCGCTCGGCCGCCCGCCTCAGCCACCCCAACGTCGTCGCCGTCTACGACCAGGGCGAGGACGACGGCGACGTGTTCCTGGCCATGGAGCTCGTCGACGGGAAGACCCTGCGGGACGTCATCCACGAGGAGGCGCCGTTCACGGCCCGCGAGGCGCTGGCGATCCTCGAGCCGATCCTGCTCGCCCTGCGGGCGGCCCACTCGGCAGGGATGATCCACCGGGACGTCAAGCCGGAGAACGTCATCGTCCGGCGGGACGGCGAGGTCAAGGTCGCCGACTTCGGCCTCGCGCGGGCCATCACCAACCAGTCCACGACGAGCCAGACGGGCGTCCTGCTCGGCACGGTGTCGTACCTGTCCCCCGAGCAGGTCGAGTCCGGTATGGCCGACCAGCGCAGCGACGTGTACGCAGCCGGGCTGCTCCTGTTCGAGATGCTCACCGGGCGCAAGGCGGTCACGGGCGACACCCCGATCCAGATCGCCTACCAGCACGTCCACGGTTCGATTCCCGAGCCGTCCTCGATCGTCGACGCCGTCCCGCCCGAGCTCGACCTGCTGGTCGCTCGCGCCACGGCCCTCGAGCCGGACGACCGGTTCGAGTCCGCGACGGAGTTCGTCTCCGCGCTGCGCAGCGTCCGGTCCCAGCTCACGCCGGCCGACCTCGACCGGCGTGGCGTCGCCGTCGACGTGCGGTCCTCCCCCGGCCTGCCGCCGTCGGCCGGCGCGGTGGCCGGCGCGGTCGCCGACGGCTCGCGCTACGCGATCGCCGACGCGTTCTCCGAGGCGGCGCCCTCAGGCACGTCTTCGCGCCGCATGCCGGATGAGGGTCCTGGCCACTTCGACGACCACGCCGCGCGATCGTCCCGCTCGGCCCTCGCCGGGCTTCCCGTCCACGACGAGGACCCGCGCGAGCCGCAGGTCGAGCGGACCACCGCCCTGCCACTGAGCCGGACTCGCCGCCGGCGGGCCCGGTGGCCCTGGTGGCTCGCAGCGGCACTGCTCGTGCTCGGCGGCGCGGCCGGCTGGTGGTTCACCGCCGGTCCCGGCGGCGTGACCGTCGTGCCAGCGGTCCTCGGCCAGCCGGTAAGCGCGGCTCAGGCCGCCATCGACCAGGCTTCCCTGTCGATCGACCAGACCGAGGAGTTCTCCGAGACCAAGCCCAAGGGCGTGGTCATCCGGGTCGATCCGGCCCCCGGCACCGAGGTCGCCAAGAGCTCGACGGTCAACGTCGTCGTGTCCAAGGGCCAGGAGCGGTATGCCGTGCCCAAGCTCGTCGGCACCAAGGCCGCCGACGCCACCGCAGTGCTCGCGCCACTCACGCTTCGGGTCGGCGAGACGGAGGGGAAGTGGAGCGAGACAGTGCCCCAGGGCGTCGTCATCTCGCAGATCCCGGCGCCGGGCACGTCGGTTCGGCGGGCGACCATGGTCGCGCTCGTCGTGTCCAAGGGCCGACAGCCCATCAAGGTCCCCGACGTCCGCGGCTCGCCCGTCGATGCCGCGACCGCAACGATCACCGGTGCCGGCCTGAAGGTCGCTCGCGGTGACGACGTCAACAGCGACACCGTGGCGGCGGGACAGGTGGTTTCGCAGACCCCGGCGAACGGCACCCTTCACCGCGGCGACACCGTCACCATCGTCGTCTCCAAGGGACCGGTGATGGTCCAGGTGCCCAACGTCGTGGGCCAGCCCGTCGCACAGGCCGAGAAGACCCTCACCAACCTCGGGTTCAAGGTCCAGAAGGACTACCCGTTCGGAAAGCTGTTCGACCTCGTCCGTGTCCAGAGCGTGACGCCCGGCCAGTCCGCCCCCAAGGGCAGCACCATCACGCTGACGATCGTCTGAGTCGCCGCCCCATGCACCCTGCTGCGCAGTCGCGCCTTGCCACGCTCCTGCTCGTGGCCCTGACCGCCGTGTGGGGCTCGACCTTCTTCCTGATCCGCGATCTCGTCGACGTGATCCCACCGGTCGACTTCCTCGCCGTGCGGTTCTGCCTGGCTGCAGTGATCATGCTGGTGCTGTTCTGGAAGCCGGTGCGCGCCCTGACCCGGCGGCAGCTCGTCATCGGCCTCGGCCTCGGTGCCCTCTATGGCCTCGCCCAGATCTTCCAGACACAGGGCCTCGCCACGACGCCGGCATCGGTGTCGGGGTTCATCACCGGCACCTACGTTGTGCTCACACCGATCTTCACGGCCGTGCTACTTCGAGAACGCGTGCCCGGATCAACCTGGGCCGCAGTAGGACTCGCGACGGCCGGCCTGGCCCTCCTGTCGCTCAACGGGCTCTCGGTCGGTGTCGGCGAGGCCATCACGCTGCTCGCCGCGGCGCTCTACGCGCTGCACATCGTCGGCCTCGGCAGGTTCACCTCGGCGGACAGCGCGACGGGCCTGTCCGTCGTGCAGATGGTCGTCATCGGGGTCATCTGCCTCATCGGTGCACTCCCGGGCGGGGTGGTCCTGCCGACCACTCCGGCGCAGTGGGCCTCCGTGCTCTACATGGTCGTCTTTGCGAGCATCCTGTCGCTGTGGGTCCAGACCTGGGCCCAGGCGCACATGCCCGCCACGCGGGCGGCGATCGTGATGACCCTGGAGCCGGTGTTCGCGGCCTTCTTCGCCGTCACCCTCGGCGACGAGTCCCTGACGTGGCGAATGCTCGTCGGCGGCGCCCTCGTGCTGACCGCCATGTATGCCGTCGAGCTCCTCGCGCGCCGACGCCCCGGTGAGCTGCCCGCGGAGGCCCTCCACCACGAGGTCTGACCCATCTCCCCGGAAGCTCTGCCTCGGCTCTCACGCCATGCTTGCAGGGTCGGGCCACGCCTCCGGCCCCACAAGCATGGCGGCCCGACTCAGTCGTCGTGAGCGACGGCGTCGCGCACCGCGGAGAGCACGTCCGGCGTGATCCCTTGAGGCTTGAGGACGGCATTCCACGCGTCGACCTGCTCCTCGGTGTACTTGTGGCCGAACCCGCCCGGCACGCCCGTCGAGAAGGGGAGGTCGGCCGTCACCTGCCAGAACGTGACGAAGGGGATCCAGATCATGTCGAGCGTGTCCTTGCCGGGCGGCTCGCTGGTCCAGTCAGGCTCGCTGAAGATGAGGTTCGGGCTCCACCAGACGATCGGGTCGGAGGCGTGCATGAGGTACAGCACCCGGTTGCCCTCCCAGGGCTGGCCGTCGGGTGGGATGTCCGCGCTGGCGTCGCTGGCGAAGCGCACGGTGCGGCCGTCCTTGTAGACCGGCTGGATCTCCATGCTGTTCGAGTCGCGGTGGTCGGAGAACTCGCGGAACAGGGTGTTGAAATTGGGCGGTCCGACGAAGACCGTGCCTGCGGTCCGGTTGCGCAGGTCGAACTCGCCGCTGAAGGCGGTCTCCCCACCGAACGACCCGAGGCTCTCGCCGGCGACATACAGCCGCGGGCGGTGGTCCTGTGGCAGGCCGATCCAGTGCTCGTAGACCGCGTCGAAGAGCGCCCGCCCGGCCTCTCGGGCCTTGGACTGGTCCACCAGGTAGGAGATCCACGAGGGCAGGTAGGAGTACTGCATCGCCACTGCCGCCGAGTCGCCGCTGAGGTACTCGAAGCTGTCGATGAGGGCCGGGTCGACCCAGCCGCTCCCGGTCGTCGTGATGACGAGCAGGTCGGCTCGGTCGAAGCCTCCGGCCCGAGCGAGGTCGTCGACCGCCAGGCGGGCCCTGGCCTCGGCGTCGTCGGCGGACTCCAGGCCCGCGTAGGCGCGGATCGGCTCCTTAGCCGCATGGTGGATGACCGCCTGGATCTGGCTCGCCGACGGGCCGGACGCGGCGAACGTGCGTCCCTCGCGACCCAGCGTGTCCCAGGGCACGAGGGACCCGGCTCCGCCGGATCGCAGGGCCGTCGTCGGCTGCGTCACGCCTTCCTCGGTGATGCCGTTGCGGACCGAGAACGTCTGGTCCGCGATGTTCCGGAGGCCGTCGAGCAGCACCCCGGTGACGAGCAGGTAGACGAACGAGGCGACCAGCGCCCAGCCGACGAAGTTCGCGGCGCGCGGGCCGATCCACCGCTTGAGCAGGTGGACGACGCGGTGGTAGAGCGCGCGAATGCCGCGTCCGGCAGCGAGCAGCAGCCCGAACAGCACGACCGCGAACAGCGGCGACAGGATGACGAGGGCGATGTTGTACTCGTCGACCCCCATGATCCGACGGATCTCGTACTGCCAGTACTGGCCGAAGCCGAACGCGAGCGCCAGCAGGGCGCCACCGGCGATGAGGAACACCCGCCACGACCTCGGCTGCGGCGGACGGGCCTGCCGGTCGGCGAAGGCTCGCCAGATCCACGCGACGGTCACGCCGAGGCCGTAGCCGATGGCGCCCGTGATGCCGCAGACGATGCCCTGGAGGAGCCCGCCCCGAGGCAACAGCGACGGGGTGTAGGACACCGCTGCGAAGACGACCGCGCCCCAGCAGCCGGGGAGCGTGAGCCTCGCCCACCGGACCATGCGGTTCAGCATGCCGGTGGGAGGCGGTGTCTGCGCCGGCTGGGTGGACGCACCCATGGCCGACGTGGACTCATCTGGATCGGTCTGGCGCACCAAGGCGACCTCCTGGACGTCCGGGCCCCTGACGGCCCCAACGTAGGGCCTCGAACCCACGCGCACCGGAGAAACGCGTCGGGTTGTCGCCGTCGGAGTCCGAGAAGTCAGGCGGTCGGCGGGTTGCGGAGCAGGCCGGTGAGGACGTCGATCGCGGCGTCGGTGCCTGCATCGTCAACGTCGAGGTGCCAGACGAGGCGCACGGCACCCGGCCCCACGGCATACGTCCGCACGCCTGCGTCGAGCGCCGCCGCGACGAACGCCGAAGACGCCCACCCGGCCGCGGAGACGTCGACGATGACGATGTTGGTCTCGACCGTGGTGAGGTCGACCGAGCCGGGCACAGCCTCCACCATCGCCTCGGCCGCCCGCCGGGCGCGCGCGTGGTCGTCGGCGAGTCGCTCGATGTTGTTGTCGAGCGCAAAGAGGCCCGCAGCAGCAAGGATCCCGGCCTGACGCATGCCGCCTCCGAAGCGCTTGCGCCAGATGCGCGACTCGGCCATCGCCTCTGCCGAGCCGGCGAGCACGCTTCCGACCGGTGCGCCGAGGCCCTTGCTCAGACAGACCGACACCGTGTCGAACTCGCGACCGTAGTCGGTGAGCGACACGCCCGAGGCGACATGAGCGTTGAACAGGCGCGCCCCGTCGAGGTGCATCGCCACCCCGCGCTCGCGGGTGACCGAGCGGGCCCGGCGGATCTCCTCGATCGGCTGGACGGTGCCACCGCCGAAGTTGTGGGTGTTCTCGACGACGACCAGCGAGGTGCACACCTGGTACGGGCCGACGCCGGTGATCATCAGGGCGGCGGCGTCGTCCGCCCGAAAACGGCCTCGCTCGGACACCCAGGTGCGCGACGAGATGCCCGACAGCACCGCCGCCGCACCGAGCTCGGCTCGCACCACGTGGGCAAGCGAGTCTCCGACAAGCTCCTCGCCCGGCCTGACGTGCACGCGCACGCCGAGCTGGTTGGCCATCGACCCGGACGGCGTGAAGAGGGCGGCCTCCTGGCCGAGCATGCCGGCGACCCGTTCCTCGAGGGCCCGCAGGGTGGGGTCCTCACCGAAGACGTCGTCGCCGACCTCCGCGGTGGCCATCGCGGCGCGCATCGCGTCGGACGGCTTGGTGAGGGTGTCGCTGAGCAGGTCTGCGTGGTACGGGCTGGCGGTCACAGGCGCGATGGTCTCACGCCTGACCCAGCATCTCGGCGACGACGAACGCCAGCTCGAGCGACTGCTGGTGGTTCAGGCGGGGGTCGCAGACGGACTCGTAGCGCTTCTCGAGGTCGGAGTCGATGATCTTCTCCGCGCCGCCGAGGCACTCGGTGACGTCGTTGCCGGTGAGCTCCACATGGATGCCGCCGGGAATCGTGCCGAGCGACCGGTGCACCTCGAAGAAGCCGCGCACCTCTTCGACGATGTCATCGAAGTCGCGCGTCTTGTAGCCCGTCGAGGACTCGAACGTGTTTCCGTGCATCGGGTCGCAGATCCACGTGACCGTCGCCCCGGACGCCGTGACCTTGTCGACGAGCGCCGGCAGCGCGTCCCGCACCGTGCCCGCTCCCATCCGGGTGATGAACGTCAGGCGGCCGGGCGTCCGGTCGGGGTCGACCTTGTCGATGAGCCGGAGCACCTCGTCGATGTCGGCCTTGGGGCCGAGCTTGACCCCGATCGGGTTGCTGATCCGCGAGACGAAGTCGACGTGCGCGCCGTCGAGCTGGCGAGTGCGCTCGCCGACCCAGACGAAGTGGCCGGACGTGTCGTAGAGGCGCCCCGAGCGCGAGTCGATGCGGGTGAGCGGACGCTCGTAGTCGAGCAGCAGCGCCTCGTGCGCGGCGTAGAACTCGACCGTCCGCATCGCATCGAAGTCGGCGCCGCAGGCCGCCATGAAGCGCATCGCCTTGTCGATGTCGCGAGCCAGCTTCTCGTAGCGCGCGTTCGCAGAGTTGGCGACGAAGCCGCGGTTCCAGTCGTGCACGTGACGCAGGTCGGCGAAGCCACCGGTGGTGAAGGCGCGTACCAGGTTCAACGTCGCCGAGCTCGCGTGGTAGGCCTGAACAAGCCGCTGCGGGTCGGGCATCCGGGCCGTCTCGTGGAACGCGAAGTCGTTGACCATGTCGCCACGGAAGGCAGGCAGCGTCACGCCCTCACGGGTCTCGACCGACGAGGACCTCGGCTTGGCGTACTGCCCGGCCATCCGGCCCACCTTGATGACCGGCACCGATGCGCCGTACGTGAGCACGGCGGCCATCTGCAGGATCGTCTTGATGCGGTCGCGGATGTTGTCCGCTGTCGCGGAGGCGAACGTCTCGGCGCAGTCGCCGCCCTGGAGCACGAAGGCCTCGCCGACGGCGGCCTTGGCCATCCGGTCGGTGAGGATGTCGCACTCACCGGCGAAGACGAGGGGCGGATACGCGGCGAGGGTCTCGGTGGCCTGGGCGAGGGCGGCGGTGTCCGGCCAGCTCGGCTGCTGTGCGGCTTCGAGCTCGGCTGCCGCCGCCGTCAGGGCGGCGAGCGCCTCGGAGCCCGCAGCGGGCTCGAGGCCGACATCGGCGGTGACGGTCCTCATGTTCACCCAGACAGCGTAGACGGCGCCCAGTGCGGGACCTGCACGGGTCCGCATCCCGAAATGACGACGATCGCTCCCGCAGCTCGGGCGCGCCGAGCTGCGATCCGGTCAGGCATCCGGATCAGTGAGGTCCGACAGGTCGATCCCGCGCTCCATCGCGAAACGGACCAGCTCGACGCGGTTGTGCATCTGCAGCTTGCCGAAGATGTTCTGCACGTGGTTCTGCACGGTGCGGTGCGACAGGAACAGAGTTGCCGCAATCTCCTTGTAGCCCATCCCGGTCGCGACGTACTTGAGGACCTCCGTCTCGCGCGCCGTGAGCTCGGGGATCGCACGCTCGTCGCTCGGCGCCGCCTGGGCCCGCCGGAACTCACCCAGCACCAGGCCGGCGAGCCCCGGAGTGAACACCGGCTCTCCTGCCGCGGTCGCCCGCACCGCCGCGAGGAACTCGTCCCGGCCGGCCGACTTGACGAGGTACCCGAGCGCGCCTGCCTTGACCGCCTCGAGGACGTCCTGCTGGTCACCGCTCGCCGACAGGATAAGGATCCTGGTCGGCACCTCGGCCGCCGCGAGCGCGGCGCAGACCTGGGCCCCGTTGAGACCTGGGAGGTTGAGGTCGAGCACGAGCACGTCCGGGCTCGTCGCCCTCGTCCGCGCCACAGCCGAGCGACCGTCATCGGCGGTCGCGACCACGTCGAAGCCGGCGCTCGCGAGGTCACGGGCGACCGCGTCGCGCCACATCGGATGGTCGTCGGCGACGACGACACGGATCCGCCCACCGGCATTCGCCTCGCTGGTCAGGTCGTGCTGGTCGGTCACGGTCCTCCTCCGTCTGTGTGGCTGGTGCCGGTTGCTGCTGCGGTCTCAGGTGGGCGCAGAGCCGGTGCGCCGGGCTGTGTCCTTCCGCGGCACCCGCAGCTCCACGGTCGTGCCACCCGCCGCTCCCGAGGTGATGGTCGCACTCCCTCCGAGGTCGGCCAGGCGCGCCCTGATACTTGACGAGACGCCCAGCCGTCCCTGTCCCACGGCCTCCTCGAGCCGGCTCGCCGACACGCCGCAACCGGAATCCCGGATGGTGACAGCGACTCCGGACCGTTCGTCGTCGAGCAGGACCCAGGCCTGCGCGCCGGCGCCGGCATGCTTGCGCACGTTGTCCAGTGCCGCCTCGACCGCTGCGACGACCTCGTCGGCGACCTTGCGAGGCAGCAGGATCGGGTCGGCCGGTGCCACGAGCTGCACGTCGTCCGCCTCGACGTGGCGCAGCAGGGCGCGTAGGTCGGCGTCGCCCGTGACCGCCCGGTCGACCTCGGTGAGGTCGGTCTGGCTCACGAGAGTGCGCAGGATGCGCTCCTGCTCGCCCGCCATCGCGCCCAGGGTGGCCGTCTCGCCGCCGATGTCGGTCGCGCGACGGTGGATGAAGGCGAGAGTCTGCAGCACCCCGTCATGCACCGTGCGGGCGAGCCGATCGCGCTCGACCCGGGCCGCCTCGCGGCGCATCGCCTCGGCCAGCGCCGCGTGGCTCGACCTTGCGAGGTCGACGCAGAAGCCCACGCAGCCGCCGAGGAGGAAGCCGAAGACCGAGTTCGAGATCGTGTTCGGAGTCGGCTCGATGACCTCGATGAACGAGCACGTCGCGACGATCGCGGCCGCCATGATGCCGCCCCGCCAACCGCGCAGGATCGCGAAGCCGACGATCGCGGCCGACGGCCAGATGGACGGGAGTGTCCGCGCGCCGCCCATGATCACCTCGGGCGTGTCGACGAGCCTGGTAGCCAGGATCGCAGCGCACCCGATCGCGAGCTCCACCGAGTAGGCCCGGACCGTGCGCATCGGGCGCACGGTCTGGACGACCGTCCACCCGGTGAGCACCCCGAGCACGGCGATCGCGCCGCCCAGGTGTGCGATCTCGGCGTGGCGCGCCCACACCGACCACACGGCATACAGCAGCGCCAGGCATCGGAAGACGTCGACGGCGCGCCAGAGGGCGCGCACGATCGCGTGCTCGTCGTCGAGGACGGCTCGCGGCGTGGGCGTCGAGGGGGTCGCCAGCTCGTGCCTCTCGTCGCGCGGTCGCAGCGACCGGAGCATGAGGGCTAGGAGGCTGCGACCACGGGGCCGTGGCCCTCGTCGTCGTCGGTGTCGGAGTCCGCCTCCGCCTCGCTCGGGTCCGCCTTGGCGGCTCGCTCCCGCCCCTCGGCCGCGTCGAGCGCCTCTTCCAGCTCGGGCGCCGCGCTGCCCGGCTTGGCCGCCTCCTGCAGCTCACGTGCCTTGGCCCGGGCCGCCGCGACGAGACGGTCCTTCATCGACGTGGCGTACATGTCGACGTACTCCTGGCCCGACAGCAGCATGAGCTCGTACATGATCTCGTCGGTGATCGAGCGCAGGACGAAACGGTCGTCCTCCATGCCCTCGTAGCGCGAGAAGTCGAGCGGCTTGCCGACCCGCACACCCACCCGCATGATCCGCGGGATGACCTTGCCGGTCGGCTGCGCCTTGTCGGTGCCGATCATCGCCACCGGGATCACCGGCACCTTGGCCTCGAGGGCCATCCGGGCCACGCCCGTGCGGCCGCGGTAGAGGCGGCCGTCGGGCGAGCGTGTGCCTTCGGGGTAGATGCCGAGGAGCTCACCACGGCGCAGCACCTTCAGGCCCGAGTTGAGCGCGGCGTTGCTCGCCTTGCCACCGGACCGGTCGACGGGCAGCTGGCCGACGCCCCTGAAGAACGCGGCAGTCAGGCGGCCCTTGAGACCGCGGCCCGTGAAGTAGTCGCTCTTGGCCAGGAACGTGACGCGGCGCGGCACGCAGATCGGCAGGAAGATCGAGTCGGAAAACGACAGGTGGTTGGAGGCGAAGATCGCAGCGCCGTTCTCGGGAACGTTCTCCTCCCCCTCGACCCACGGTCGGAAGAGGAGCTTGATGATGGGCCCGACGATGATCGTCTTCAAGAACCAGTAGAACAACCGCGTCCGCCTTCCACATGTGACGGCTCGAACTCTACGACACTCGCGCCTGCACAGCGGGGCATGCGAGGATCATCAGGTCCGAACGCATCGCCGCTCGAGCCTCGTGCTCGGCGGCCACAGCACCAAGGAAACGTCGTGAGCGAACGCGACCTCGACGCGGAGTTCGAGCGCATCATCGCCGGGTGGGACGACGAGGCTCCCGACCCGCAGGCGAACCCTGCTGCCGCTGCGCTCGAAGCGTCGCCCGACCTGACGGCCGAGACCGGCGAGGTCGGATCGACCGAGCCGGGCGGCCAGGGCACAGCCGGCGCGAGTGCCGACCAAGGCGTCGTGGACGCCGGCGGCCCTCCCGCTGACACTGGCCCTTCGGGCACCGTGGGTATGCCGCCCGGCCAGTCCAGTGGCGTGCTGGACCTCCCGATCGCCTCCACGACGTCGCACGCCTGGCGCGGTAGCGGCCCGCAGAGCGACGACGTCGACGACCTGCTCGATGCAGTGGACCCCGACGACGACCACTTCGTGCCGCCATCTGAGATCGACCTGCCATCGGCCGAGACCGACCCGATGTACTGGGCGATCGTCGTCGGACTGGCGGGCGGGCCCCTGCTGCTGCTCTACGTGCTGCTGTTCGACCGTGACGGCAGCGGCTGGTGGATCGTGACCGGTCTGACGATGACCGTCGTCGGCTTCATCCTGCTCGTGCTGCGCGGCGGCACCGAGCGCGACCCGTTCGACGACGGCACGCGCATCTAGAGCCTCGCGTCCGGACCGGCCACACCAGAGCATCGGCCCCTGGACCCTGTCCTTCCGCAACACACCGAGCACCTGCAAACCCCTCCGGAAATAACCGATAGGAGCTTGCGGCTTCTCGGTGTGTTGCAGGGTCAGCGGCCGGAGCGGGCGAGCTCCGCGGCTCCGATGAGTCCCGCGTCGCTGCCCAGCACCGCACGCACGATCCGCGCCTGAGGCCGGTAGCCGCGCCCGGGCAGCTGGCGCCGGAACGCCTCACGCGCCGGAGCGATGAGCATCTCGTCGGCTGCGCTGACGCCACCACCGATGACGAACAGCCCTGGGTCGAAGGCTGCCGCGAGGTTCGCCATGCCGATCCCAAGCCACTCGCCGATGTCTGCGATCAGCTCGCGGGCGGTCGCGTCGCCGTCGCGGGCCGCCTCGGTGATGACCGGGCCGGTCAGCGCGGACGTGTCGCCACCGAGCCGAGCGAGCAGGTCGACCACCACGGGCGACCCGGCTTCGATCATCGCTCTCGCCTCGCGCACCAGCGCGTTGCCGCTGGCGTACTGCTCCCAGCACCCACGGTTGCCACACTCACACCTCGCGCCGCCCGGCACGACCTGCATGTGCCCGAACTCGCCGGCGATGCCGTACCGGCCCCGCTGGACCGCACCGTCGATGATGAGGGCTCCGCCGATACCGGTGCCGAGGGTGATGATCACGACGTGCGACTCGCCTCGCGCGGCGCCGAAGGTCGCCTCGGCCCAGGCTGCAGCGTTCGCGTCGTTGTCGACGGTGATCGGCAGGTGGATCCGCTGCGACAGCGCATCCCGCAGCGGCTCGTTGCGCCAGGACAGGTGCGGTGCGAAGACGACGGTCGAGCGGTCCTCGGCGACGAACCCGGCGGCCCCGATCCCGACCGCGGTGACGTCGGCCGGGTCGACCTTGGAGAGGAGCTCCTCCACGGACTCGACGATGGTGTTCTCCACGACCGACGGCGAGGTCGAGCGGTGCGGCGTGTCTCGACGGGTCCGGTGGATGATCGTGCCGTTCTCGTCGACGACTCCCCCGGCGACCTTGGTGCCGCCGATGTCGATGCCGATGGCGAGGTTCCGGCTCACGAGGGAGGCTCTCCGTGAGGCTGGTGACGGTCGTCGGCCTCGTGCGTGTGGCCGGCCTCGGAGTCCGTGGCGTGATTGCCTGCCTCGGACTGTCGCTCCCGCTGGGCGGTCGCCAGGTCGCGCAGCGCGGTCGCGGCGAACCCGACGAAGTCGGCGACCTTGTCGATCGTCTCGGGGTTCACCTGCTGGACGAACGCGATGAGCTGGCAGACGGGGCACACCGCGCAGGCGGCCGGAGTGCGACCCCCGCACGTGCACTCGTGCTGGCCATCGGGGCCCGAGCGCTGCGACCCGTTCTCCTGCCTCTGCCCGCCCTCGGACGAAGCGCCGGCGCCGCGCGCGTCCTGGCCCGGCTGCGGGCGGTCTCCAGCCGCCTCACCGGCGCGGCCGGACGGCATACCCGCCGGTGGGGCCCACCCACGCTGGGACAAGAGGTCGACAAGCAGGGCTGCCTCCTGCTGGACCGTGCCGGGCGGGGGCAGCTCGGCCCGACGGCGCGCGCGGGCCTCGGCGGGTGTCTCCTGCGGACCGTCGTTGGACGTCACGTGGTCAGGCCTCGACCCGCTTCTTCAGCTGTTTGAGGGCGGTGTCGATGATGACCTTCTCCGCCTTTCGCTTGAGCAGACCGATCATCGGGATCTTCACGTCGACCGCGAGGCGGTAGGTGACCTTGGTCCCCTCGCCGTCGGAGGCCAGTGTGTAGGAGCCGTTCATCGCCTTGAGGACCTGCGCCGAGACGAGCGACCAGGACACGACACCGGTGCCGTCCTCGACGACGTCCCACTCGTAGTCCAGGACATAGGTGTCCTTGATCGCGCCCGCGTCGAGGGTGAACTCCACCTGGTCGGCCCACCCGTCGCCCTCCTCCGCAAGGACGCGCACCTCCTTCACGTCGTTGGCCCACTCGGGGTACGCCTCGAAGTCGGCGATGACGTCGAGCACCTCGCCGGGAGCGGCGTCGATGACGATGGAGGACTCCGTACGATCGGCCATGCGCCGAAGGCTATCGCGTGCGCCCCGGCCCCACTCTGAAGTGCCCGCCCACAGCGCGCCGACGCACGTGCGAAGATGTGAGCGGCGGGGAGCGTTCTGCGACTTGGGGACCGCCTCCGTTCGATCGCGTGACGGCGCGCACCATGACGGCGCGTCGCGGTTACCGGTCGGTAAGGTGCAGCTCATCCGGCCCCGCATCAGGAGTGACCAGTGAAGGAAAAGGTCGTCGCACCGCTCGCGCCAACCACGTCCGAGGGCAGCCTCGCCGACCTGCCGGTGCGTAACGCCAAGGAGTCCCCCAACGAGACGGCGTTCTCCCGCAAGACGCCTGCCGGCGGGTGGACCCACGTGACCTGGGTGCAGTTCGCCGACGATGTCAACGCGGTCGCCAAGGGCCTCGTCGCGTCGGGCGTGGAGCCGGGTGACGTCGTCGGGCTCATGTCGCGCACCCGCTACGAGTGGACCCTGGTGGACTTCGCCGCCTGGACCGCCGGCGCCGTGGTCGTGCCGATCTACGAGACGTCCTCCGCCGAGCAGGTCCAGTGGGCGCTGTCCGACTCCGGTGCCTCGACCGTCGTCGTCGAGACGCAGGCGCACCGGGCCGTCGTCGAGGAGGTCCGGCCCTCGCTGCCGTCGCTCACGGACGTCGTCGAGATCGGCGCCGGAGGCCTGGACGCGCTGCGCGAGAAGGGCCGCGGGGTTCCCGACTCGGCCCTCGACGACAGACGCTCCGGCATGGACAGGACCTCGCTCGCAACGATCATCTACACCTCCGGCACGACCGGCCGGCCCAAGGGCTGCGAGCTGACTCACGGCAACTTCCTCGACCTCGCAGAGAACGCCATCGAGAAGCTCGGCCCGGTCATCCTCGTCGACAACGCGTCGACCCTGCTCTTCCTGCCGCTCGCCCACGTCTTTGCCCGGTTCATCGAGGTGCTCTGCGTTGCGGGCAAGGCCCGCATGGGTCACTCGTCGGACATCAAGAACCTGCTCGACGACTTCGCGGGCTTCCAGCCGACGTTCGTCCTCGCGGTCCCACGCGTCTTCGAGAAGATCTACAACTCGGCCGAGGCCAAGGCCTCGGCCGACGGCAGGGGCAAGATCTTCCTGCGCGCGGCCACGGTCGCCATCGCCTACAGCCAGTCTCTCGACGCCGGCCGGCCGGGCCTCGGGCTCCGGCTCCAGCACGCCCTGTTCGACCGGCTCGTCTACTCCAAGCTCCGCGACGCCATGGGCGGCCGGGTGCGGCATGCCGTGTCAGGCGGGGCGCCCCTCGGCACCCGCCTCGGCCACTTCTACCGCGGTATCGGCGTCGTCATCCTCGAGGGCTATGGCCTGACCGAGACCACTGCCCCGGCCGCTGTCAACACTCCCGACAAGATCAAGATCGGCACGGTCGGCCCGCCGCTGCCCGGCACCGGCATCCGCATCGACGCCGACGGCGAGATCCTGCTCAAGGGAGTCGGCGTCTTCAGCAGCTATCACAACAACCCGACGGCCACGGCCGACGCGATCGTCGACGGCTGGTTCCACACCGGCGACGTCGGTGAGCTCGACGACGACGGCTACCTGCGGATCACCGGCCGCAAGAAGGAGATCCTCGTCACCGCCGGCGGCAAGAACGTTGCCCCCGCGGTCCTCGAGGACCGGCTGCGCGCGCACCCGCTCGTCTCGCAGTGCATCGTCGTCGGCGACCAGAAGCCCTTCATCGCCGTTCTCATCACTCTCGACGACGAGATGTGGCCGATGTGGGCCCAGTCGCACGGTCTCGAGGGCGTATCGATCGACGAGGCACGAAGCAACCCGACCGTGACGCAGGCCCTCCAGGAGGCGGTGAACCGGGCGAACGAGGCGGTCTCGAAGGCCGAGTCGATCCGTAAGTTCGCGGTGCTGCCCGGGGACTTCACGGAGGCCAACGGCTACCTCACGCCGTCCCTGAAGCTCAAGCGCGCCCTCGTCATGAAGGACTTCAACGAGGACGTGGAGAAGCTCTACGCCTGACCTGGCGAGCGAGGACACCGAGCCATGCCGCGGTGCCCTCGCTCAGACCAGGAGCTCACGGATCCGCGCCTGCCAGGCTCGCACGATCGTGCTCTCCCGCGTGTGCAGCGTCTGCTCGAATGCCTGGGCGAGCGCGGCGTCGCGGTCGCCGGCCTGGGCGGTCGGCAGGGAGATGCCCCCCGCTGCCGCCTCGTACAGCCGCACGAGGTCTGGCGTGCCGTACTCGTCGGCGATCGTGCGGACGGCAAGCAGGGCCAGACCGTATGCCGTCTGGAGCCGACCCGCGCTCGGGTCGAAGTCCGCGTCCGTCGGCAGCGTGTGCGGGAGCCCTTGGTCGCGAACCTGTTTCAGAGCCGGCGCGGCGATGGTCGCCTCGGGCAGGTCGATGCGTCGGTACGCGACATAGTCGGCGAAGCCCTCAGCGAGCCACAGTGGGACGGTCTGCGTCGTTGCCGCGCGGACGGTCGCGTGGGTCAGCTCATGGGTCATCACGACGTCGCGCCCGTCAGGCTGGAGCGCGGTCCACGCCCCCGGGATGAGCACGATGCGGTCCGCGCCGGCGTGCTGGCCGGGTGTCAGCGGGCCGTCGGTCGCGGCGGCCACCCCGTCGAGATCGGCGGCGCTACGACCGAGCAGCTGGGCTGCGTCTGCATCCGTCGCCGGGGCCACCCAGACCGCCGGCTGGGACTCACCCCAGACCGCGGCGACGCGGGCGCGAGCCGTGGCGGTCCGGCGGACGATCTCGTCGACGCGCGCCCTGGAGCCCACGGCGAGGACGAGTGCGTGCGGCGTCCGGCGGACCACCAGCCCGTCGAGGTCCCACGGCTGGGGGCGGCCGGACGGCGTCGATGCGGTGAGGACGGCCGCCTCGGGATGTGCGGGATCCGCCTTGAACGTCAGGTTCAGGTCGAAGCTGCGCGGGGAGGTGTCGAACCCGTGCAGCTCGTAGCTGAGGTTGGCCTTGACATCCCACTTCACGGGGGTGCCCGCGGGGGTCGGCAGGGGTTCGGACTGCTCGCGCAGGGCGACGATGCTCATGCGCCCGGCTCCCATGGCCATCATGCGGTCGAAGACCCGCTGCTGGGTCGCTGCGAGGCGCGCGTCCGGATGGCTGCCGAGTGCCTCGAGCCAACCGGCCCGGTCACCCTGGTCGACGGCCGAGAACCGCTGTTGCAGGATCTGGCCGACGGCCTCGTTCCGGGCCGCAGCCCACGCCGCAGCAGTGATGTCGCCGTTGGTGGGGGTGGCGCTATCCGATGTCGCCGACGTCTGGGCCGTGCCAGTCGTCGCGACCCGTGACACCCCCCGGTCGCAGCCGCCGACCGCGCCGATGGCAAGCATCGCCACCACGGCCGCCGCAGCAGCCGTGGACCGGGCACTGCGCTGGCGGGACACGCGGTCATGGTGACATGACAGCGTGTGAGCCAGCCGAACGCGCGGGCGCCCGAGCACGCCGGCCAGCGAGTCCAGAAGCGCCCTCGGCAGGGGTAGCTGCCCCTCAGACAGCCCGTCTGGCTCCGCGCGCACGGCCGAGGGGAACCTCTTCGTCGAGCACGGCACGTGCGGAGTTCGCCGCTGCGGTGGTGACCAGGCCGGCGGCCAGCAGCGCCGACACGGCTCGGCGCTCCGCCCGGTCAAGAGGCACTGTCCCCTCGGTGCCCTCGGTGCCCTCGGTGCCCTCGGTGCCATCGGTGCCGCCCCGGTAGCCGGCGCGGCGCACGACGCCGATCCTCTGGTCGGGCGACCCGTCCGCCCCGAGGACGGGGATCGCGGGCAGTGCGTTCAGTGCGGTCACGACGCATTCGGCGCAGTGGACGTCCCGCACCGGGCAGGTCTGGCAGTCAACGAGCATCTTCCTCGCCACCCTTCGTGTCTCGTTGCGATCTGTCACGGATGACGCTATGAGAGACCACCGACATCGCTGTCGCGCGGAGCGCAGAACCGTCGTCCCTCGAGCGGCTCTCGCGCTGCGTCCTCTGGATCCACCAGTGCGACAAGGCCCGTCGCCGCCGCGCCTCCGCAGCGTTGTCGGCGGTGCGGCATACCGTCAATGTCATGCACGCGATCCAGTCGACGTTCGACGACCTCGGCACCTCCCTGGCCGACGTCACGTTCGTCGTCGTGGACCTCGAGACCACAGGCGGCACCCCGGCCGAGTGCGGCATCACGGAGATCGGCGCCGTCAAGGTGCGCGGCGGCGAGGTGCTCGGAGAGTTCCAGACCCTCGTCAACCCGGCGGAGCCGATCCCGGCGTTCATCTCCGTGCTGACCGGCATCACCGACGCCATGGTCGACGACGCCCCACGCATCGAGAGTGCGCTGCCGGCCTTCCTCGAGTTCGCGACGGGGAGTGTCCTCGTGGCGCACAACGCGGGCTTCGACATCAGCTTCCTCAAGTCGGCCGCTGCCCGCACCGGCGCGCCGTGGCCGGGCTTCCCGGTGCTCGACACGCTCCAGCTGGCGCGTCAGCTCGTCGTGCGGGACGAGTCGCCCAACCATCGGCTCGCCTCCCTCGCGCAGGTGTTCGGCTCGACGACCACACCGGACCACCGCGCCCTGCACGACGCGAGGGCGACGGTCGACGTGCTTCATGGGCTCATCGCGCGGGTCGGCAACCTCGGCGTGCACACCGTTGAGGAGCTGTCCAGCTACAGCTCGCGCGTGACGCCGGTCCAGCGACGCAAGCGGTTCCTGGCCGACCCGCTGCCCCACGCGCCTGGCGTCTACCTCTTCAAGGACGGCAACGGCCGGGTGCTCTACGTCGGCACGAGCCGCGACATCCGGGCGCGGGTGCGCACGTACTTCACGGCGTCCGAGCAGCGCAGCCGGATGGCCGAGATGGTGCGTCTGGCCCATGTCGTGCACCCGGTCGTGTGCCAGACGTCCCTGGAGGCACAGGTCCGCGAGCTCCGGCTCATCGACGAGCACAAGCCACGCTTCAACCGCCGCTCCAAGGACGGCCGCAGGACGATGTGGGTCAAGCTCACCCAGGAGCGCTTTCCGCGCCTGTCCATCGTCAAGCAGGTGCGCGACGACGGCGCCCACTACATCGGGCCGTTCCGGTCGCGGGCGACCGCCCAGGCGGCCGTCGACGCGGTGCACGAGGTCGTTCCACTGCGGCAGTGCACCGGTCGTCTCACCGGAAAGGGGTCCGCGTGCGCACTCGCCGACATGGGCCGGTGCGGCGCGCCGTGCACCGGCGCCCAGTCCGAGGGTGACTACGCGATCGTCGTGGCCGAGTGTGCCGCGATCTTCACCGGAGACGCCCGCCCCGGGGGCGAGCTCATCCGCGCCCGCCTCGAGGAGCTCGCCTCGCAGGAGCGCTTCGAGGACGCCGCTCGGGTGCGCGACCGCTTCCTCGCGCTCGTGCGAGGCGCTGCCCGTGCGCAGCGGCTCGCGCCGCTGACACAGTCACGCGAGATCGTCGCAGCCCGACGCAGCGACGACGGCGGATGGGAGCTCGTGTGCATCAGGCACGGACGGCTCGCCGGCACCGTGGTGAGCCCGCGGGGCACCGACCCGATGGCCCACGTGCGCACCATGCAGGCGACCGCCGAGGTGGTCTCGACGCCGACCCCCGACCGGCCGTCGGCACTGACCGAGGAGACCGAGATCCTGCTGCGCTGGCTCGAGGCTCCCGGCGTGCGGATCGTCGAGCTGGACGGCTCGTGGACCTGCCCGGTCGGCGGCGCCGGCGCGCTCCGCCAGCAGCTCGAGCCGGCCGCGGCCTCGGCCCGCGATGCCGTCGGTTTCGACAACGACGTGCCCGGCGCGAGGCCTCGTCGTGGCGCCCTGCGTCACGCAGGCTAGGCACGGCTAGGGTGGTCCCGTGATCACCGCCATCGTCATGATCAACTGCGAGGTCGACCGGATCCCCGAGGTCGCCGAGGAGATCGCCAACATCCCGGCGGTGTCCGAGGTCTACTCCGTGACCGGCGACGCCGACCTCATCGCCATGGTTCGGGTCAAGGCACACGACGAGTTCGCGGACGTCATCGCCGACCGCCTCAACAAGGTCGAGGGCGTCGTCGGCACGTCGACCCACATCGCCTTCCGCACGTACTCCGCCCACGACCTCGAGGCCGCATTCAGCCTCGGACTCGACGGCGAGTAGCCCCTAGGCCCGGGTCGCGGCGACCCATCGCTCGACGACCTGCGTCGCAGCGCCGCTGTCGATAGCCTGCGCCGCGAGGTCGATGCCGGCGCGCAGGTCCGCGTGGAACGCCTCCGCGGTGCTGCCGGAGTCGGGCCGGGTCAGCGCCAGGGCGATGCCGGCGTTGAGCAGGACCGCGTCGCGGACCGCGCCGGTCGCCCCGGCGAACACGTCGCGCACGACCTGTGCGTTGTGGGTCGCGTCACCGCCACGCAGCTCCTCGACGGAGTGCGGCTCGAACCCGACCGCCGTCGGGTCGAGGACGAGATCCCGCACCTGGCCTCCACGGACCCACCAGACGCTCGTCGTCGTCGAGACCGTCACCTCGTCCAGTCCGTCGTCGCCACGGAACACCGCGGCGTCCTTGCCGCGGTCCGCGAAGACCCCGGCAAGAAGCGGAGCCATGCGGGCGTCCGCACAGCCCACGACGGCATACGTCGGCTGGGCCGGGTTGGTCAGCGGGCCCAGGAAGTTGAACGCGGTGCCGATCCCGAGCTCCCGCCGGGGCACCGCCGTGAAGCGGAACGACGGGTGGAACGTCTGGGCGAAGCAGAACGTGATGCCGGCCTCGCCCGCGATCGCGACCACGCGCTCCGGAGGAAGCGAGAGGTCGACGCCGAGCGCCTCGAGCACATCGGCCGACCCCGACGACGAGGATGCCGCCCGGTTGCCGTGCTTGACGACGCGGACGCCCGCTGCGGCAGCCACGATCGAGGACATCGTCGAGATGTTGACCGTGTGGGCCCGGTCACCGCCCGTGCCCACGATGTCGAGACTCGGACCCTCCACCTCGATGCGGTGCGCGTGCGCGAGCATCACCTCGGCGAGCCCGCGCATCTCCTCGACGCTCTCGCCCTTGGCCCGCAGCCCCATGAGGAACCCGGCGATCTGTACCGGCGTTGCCTCACCGGACATGATCTGTCCCATGGCCCACTCGGCCGAGGCCCGGTCGAGGTCACGGCCGGCGATCAGCTCGGCGTAGACGGACGGCCAGGACTGCGCCACGTCCTGCGTCATCGGCGGCGTCAGGCCGTCGCGACCGCGGAGCGCGCCAGCGTCGTGACTGCCGACGTCAGCGCGATCGGGTCGAGCGGGTGCGGGACCGCGAGGTCCGCCTGCGACCAGGCGGCCAGCCAGCTGTCCTGCGGGCGGCCGGTGAGCACGATGATGGGCGGGCAGTTGTAGATCTCGTTCTTGAGCTGCCGTGCCAGGCCCAGACCGCCGACCTTGGCCGCCTCGCCGTCGAGCACGAGGATGTCGAACCGGTCTGTCTCGACCGAGTGGACCACAGCATCCGCGGTCGCGCACTCGTGCCAGCGCACGACCTCGACGTCCTTGGCCGGCCGGCGCCCGACAGCGGCGCGCACGGCGTCGCGCGTGGTCATGTCGTCGCTGTAGAGCAGCACGGTGACCTGCCTCACGGGCTCCGCGGCACCGGTCTGCCGAGCGACGGTGGTGGACGTGCCCTGGTCGGGGGTGTCGTTCGAGGCGGTCATGGGCCAGATGCTACCGGGGAGGCGCCCCCACGCCGCAGCGACCTCCCGCGCAGCGGACACCGGTTTGCGCACTCTGTACGCAAGGGTGTCGGGCCTCTGTGACGGAATGGTCACGAAACCCCGAGGGGCGCCCTCGAATCCGGGGGGTCGCTCGCACAGCCCGACATGAATGTGGGAATAATGTCCAACGTGGCGACAGCATCGGCAGTTCCTTCCAGCGCAGTAGCGAATCCGGCCCACCACGGCCCGGCGACCCGCCCCAACATGGTCGCCGTCGGCACCATCGTGTGGCTCTCGAGCGAGCTCATGTTCTTCGCGGGTCTGTTCGCCGTCTACTTCCAGCTCAGGTCGGTTCGGCCCGAGCTCTGGGCGGAGCAGACCGAGAAGCTGAACCTGCCCTTCGCGAGCGTCAACTGCCTCGTGCTGGTCGTCTCCTCCGTGTGGTGCCAGCTCGGTGTCTGGAAGGCAGAGCGCGGGCAGAAGGCGCGCACCGGCAAGCTGCTCGACATCAAGAACTGGGGCATGCGCGAGTGGTACGTCATCACGTACCTCTTCGGTGCGTTCTTCATCGCCGGCCAGGTGATGGAGTACGCCGAGCTCGTCTCGGAGAACGTCACGCTGAGCTCCGACGCCTACGGGTCGGTCTTCTTCATGGCCACCGGCTTCCACGGCCTGCACGTGACCGGCGGCCTCATGGCCTTCCTGCTCATCATCGCCCGCACCTTCACGACGCGTCGCTACACCCACGCCAACGCGACCGGCGCCGTCGTCACCTCGTACTACTGGCACTTCGTCGACGTCGTGTGGATCGCGCTGTTCGCGACCATCTACATCCTGCGTTGACCCGTATGCCGGTCCCCAAGCCCCATCGCACCGCCCAGCCCGTGACCACCTTGGACGACAGGAACACAGAGTGAAAGCCTTGGCCGCCCGACGCCGACACCCCGCCGCGATCGCGGTGCTGCTGCTGCTCGGCCTGCTCGTGACCGGTGGCGCCTACTCGTTCCTGGCTCCGAAGGACGCCAACGCCGCCGCCTCGGTGGCCGCGGACCAGGTCCAGGAGGGCAAGGACCTCTTCATCGCCAACTGCGCGAGCTGCCACGGCCTCAACGCCCAGGGCACCAAGTCGGGGCCGTCGCTGGTCGGCGTGGGCGCGGCCGCGGTCGACTTCCAGGTCGGCACGGGCCGGATGCCGCTCGCCGGGCCGAACGTCCAGGCCCCCATCAACAAGGTGAAGTTCTCCGACGAGGAGATCGCCGCCCTGTCGGCCTACGTCGCCTCGCTCGGCCCCGGCCCCTCGATCCCGGACGAGAAGTACACCAAGGTGATCGAGCCCGGCACCCCGGAGAACAACCGGGCGATCGCCGAAGGCGGCCAGATCTTCCGCGTGAACTGCGCGATGTGCCACAACTTCGCCGGCGCGGGCGGAGCGCTCACCCGCGGCAAGTACGCCCCCTCGCTGCAGGAGACCACGCCGCAGCACATCTACGAGGCCATGATCACCGGCCCGCAGTCCATGCCGGTCTTCAACGACTCGAACCTCACGCCCGAGGCGAAGCAGAAGGTCATCTCCTACCTCAAGGCGCAGGAGAACCAGACCAACGTCGGCGGGTTCACCCTCGGCAACCTCGGGCCCGTCTCCGAGGGCCTGTTCGCCTGGGTGTTCGCGCTCGGCATCCTCATCGGCTGCGCCGTCTGGCTGGGCAAGAAGGCCGCATGACCCGCAACTGCATCGTCCCGCTCACGAACGACGACAGGACCATCACCCGATGACCGACCACGAGACCACGCCTGACGAACCGGGCAGCGAGCTCGTCCCTGCGCCCAGCGACGGACACGAGCTGCTTCCTGCCTCGCTGATCCGTGGCGCCGACCAGTTCGAGAACCCCGGCCTGCCGCCCCACATCCACCGACTCGCCGACGACCAGCCGAAGGCGGCCAAGCGCGCCGAGCGCCAGGTGGTGGCGCTGTTCACCCTCTCGATGATCGCGACGCTCGTCTTCCTGGTGTGCTACTTCGCCATCCCGGACGACGCGACGTTCTTCTTCCCGGGGGTCGGCAAGGCATCGACGCTCAACGTCGCGCTCGGCCTCTCCCTCGGCTTCGCGATCTTCTTCATCGGCATCGGTGCCGTCCACTGGGCCAAGACGCTCATGTCGGACGAGGAGATCGTCGAGGAGCGCCACCTGCAGGCCTCGAGCACGAAGGACCGCGCCGAGGCCGTCAAGGTCGTCTCGGACGGTGTGGCCTCGACGCAGCTGGGCCGCCGCCCGATGCTGAAGTACACCCTCGGTGGGGCTGTGGGCCTGTTCATCCTGCCTCTCGGCCTGCAGGTCGTCGGCTCGCTCGGCCCCACGAACGTCGAGCAGCTGAAGACCACGATCTGGGATCCGAAGTACAACGACGGCAAGCCGATCCGGCTCATGCGCGACCCGGAGATGACGCCGATCAAGCTCTCGGACGTCACGCTCGGCTCGGTCTTCCACGTGATGCCCGAGACCCTCCAGAAGTACATCGACGAGGGCAAGGAAGTCCTCGAGCAGAAGGCCAAGGCGGCCGTCATCCTGATCCGTCTCGACCCCAACCTGATCAACAACCAGCAGGAGAAGGAGTGGGGCATCGACGGCACGGTGGCCTACTCCAAGATCTGCACCCACGTCGGCTGTGCGGTCGGCCTCTACGAGCAGCAGACGCACCATCTGCTCTGCCCCTGCCACCAGTCGACCTTCGACCTCACCGAGAACTGCGAGGTCATCTTCGGCCCTGCCAAGCGGCCGCTGCCGCAGCTTAAGATCATTGTTGACGACGCGGGTTACCTCGTCGCCCCGCAGGGCTTCCAGGAGCCCGTCGGACCGAGTTTCTGGGAGCGTGCCCGATGAGCACGATCAACGACACACGTCCCGCTGACGCACTGCGCGCCGGGGACCGGCAGGCAGACGCGCAGCACGCCGCGAACAAGCAGCTGGGCGGCATCGCCGGATGGTTCGATGACCGGCTCGGCGGCGCCAAGGGCGTCTCCTACCTGTCCAAGAAGGTCTTCCCCGACCACTGGTCGTTCATGCTCGGCGAGATCGCGATGTACTCGATGATCGTCTGCCTGCTGACCGGCGTGTTCCTCACCTTCTGGTTCGTGCCGAGCGCCAGCCAAGTGGTCTACGACGGCTCGTACATTCCCCTCCAGGGCGTCACCGTCTCGGACGCCTACCGCTCGACGCTCGACATCTCCTTCGACATCCGCGGTGGCCTGCTCATCCGCCAGATCCACCACTGGGCCGCGCTGGTGTTCGTCGTGTCGGTCTTCGTCCACATGTCGCGCGTGTTCTTCACGGGCGCGTTCCGCAAGCCTCGCGAGATCAACTGGGTGTTCGGCACGATCCTTTCGCTGCTGGCCTGCATCGAGGGCTTCGCCGGCTACTCGCTGCCCGACGACCTGCTGTCCGGCACCGGCATCCGAGCCATGAACGGCTTCGTCCAGTCGATCCCGATCATCGGCTCGTACATGTCGTACTTCATCTTCGGCGGGCCCTTCCCGGGCGAGGCGATCATCCCGCGCCTGTACTCGCTCCACGTGCTGCTCATCCCAGCGATCCTCGTGGGCCTGTTCACGGCGCACATCCTGCTCGTGTTCGTCCACAAGCACACGCAGTACCCCGGCCCGGGCCGCACGAACCGCAACGTCGTCGGCTACCCGTTCATGCCGGTGTACATCGCCAAGGCCGGCGGCTTCTTCTTCATCGTCTTCGGTGTCATCGCCCTCATCTCGGCGGTCGTCACGATCAACCCGATCTGGGCGTACGGCCCCTACGACCCGTCCCCCATCACCGCCGGGTCCCAGCCTGACTGGTACATGGGCTTCGCCGACGGAGCACTCCGCCTGCTGCCGGGCTTCCTCGAGTTCGAGACGTTCGGCTTCACGTGGAGCATGAACATCTTCCCGGGCTCGATCCTGCTGCTACCGATCATGTGGACGCTCATCGGCGTCTACCCGTTCGTCGAGAAATGGGTCACCGGCGACAACCGGGAGCACCACCTGCTCGACCGCCCGCGCAACAACCCGACCCGCACCGCGATCGGCGTCGCCGGCATCACGGCATACCTCGTGCTCTTCTTCGCCGCCGGCAACGACCTCATGGCGATCAAGCTGCACCTGTCGATCAACGACATCACGATGGCACTGCGCCTGCTGTTCTTCATCGGCCCGCCGATCGCCTTCTGGATCACCAAGCGCATCTGCCTCAGCCTGCAGCGCGCTGACCGCCAGAAGGTGCTCCACGGCCGCGAGACGGGCACGATCTGGCGCTACGCCGACGGTCGGTTCGAGGAGATCCACGCTCCGCTCACACCCGACGAGCGGTGGCCGCTCGTCCAGCACGAGGTCATGGAGCCTCTCCAGATCACGGCCGAGAAGGACCCCAACGGCGTCGCGAGCCCCGTGGCCCGCAGCCAGCGCCTGCGTGCCAAGCTCTCGAGCTTCTACTTCAAGGACCGCGTCGCGCCGCCGACCCCGTCGGAGCTCGAGGCCGCACACGCCGAGCATGCCCCGCACGTCCCGGTCCACGAGGCACAGCCTGAGGCCATCGAGGCCGGCGCCAGCCAGGAGCGCGAGACGGTCAAGGCGACCAAGCAGGACTGAGCGCGCACTGCGCCCAGTGGCCGTTCGAAAGGCCCCGGTTCCCGCAAGGGACCGGGGCCTTTCGGCTGGGATGTTGGCCCCCGGGGTTCGCCCGGAGGCGTCTGCGCGGCGTGCGAGACTCGCACCATGCAACACCTCACGGACGAGGAGTTCGAGGAAGCCGTCGGCGAGGCCCTCGACTCGATCCCACCCGAGCTCGCCCGTGCCATGGACAACGTCGTCGTGCTGGTGGAGCAGGAGCCACCGCCAGACGACCCTGACCTGTTGGGCTTCTACAGTGGCACTCCACTGACCGAGCGGGGCACCTGGTGGGACGCCGGATCCCTGCCGGACCGGATCACCATCTTCAAGGGACCCCTCGAGCGCATGTGTGACTCGACGGACGAGCTGCGCGACGAGATCGCGATCACCGTCGTGCACGAGATCGCCCATCACTTCGGCATCGACGACGCCCACCTGCACGAGCTCGGCTGGGGCTGAGCCGACGACAGCCATCGCCCACATACAGAGACGCCCGAGGACCGCTCAGAGCGCCAGAAGCGCATGGATGTGCACGGCGTCTCGCCGGTGGGACAGTTCCTCAGAGAACCCTGTGAGGGCCCTTTACGACCCCAGGGGCGAGGTCTAGCGTCGAGGGAACCAACAACCGATCGGACGGAGGTGCCCTCGGATGTTCTCTCCCACACGATCGCACTGCGAGCCTGAAGGGCCGTGAAGGAAGCCAGACGACTGAAGGGGAAGGCCAGGCGCCTTCCCCTTCAGCATGTTCCGGAACGGGTGAGGCCCGGCGCGTCAGCGACCGGGCCTCAGGTACAGCTGGTGTGGCCTCAGATGGAGTACTCACCCGAGAAGGACTCGAAGACCCACAGGCATACCGCGACGACGCCGAAGAAGGCGCCGATGATGAACAGCCACCACCCGATCGCGAGACCCGCGAAACAGATCGCGCCCGAGGCGCCGAGCCACAGCGGGGTCCAGGAGCTGGCGACGAAGTAGCCGTAGTTGCCCTCGGCCTCGGCGATCTCGCCGGAGACGTTGTCCTCGGGGCGCAGCGGCAGCTTCTTGCCGGTCATCCAGAAGTAGAAGCCCGACAGCAGGAACAGCCCGCCGGTCAGCACCAGGGCGGTGAGCCCGATCGGCTCGGTCCACTTGGTCCAGAACCCGTAGATCAGGGTCACCGGGACGAAGAAGACGAACAGGTAGATGAAGAGCTTGGTCTCGACGCGCATCGGGGTCAGTCCTCACGCCTGTCGGTGGTGGTCGCCGGCTCGTGCTCGGCGGTGTCAGCGCCGCCCATGACCTGCACGAGGGTGCCCTGGTCGGCCACGGGAGCGTATCCGGCTGCGGCCTCGGGGTGGTGCAGGTCGAACGCGGGCCGCTCGGAGCGGATCCGCGGCAACGACGTGAAGTTGTGCCGCGGCGGCGGGCAGGAGGTCGCCCACTCGAGCGAGGCGCCGTAGCCCCACGGGTCGTCGGACTCGACGAGGGGGGCCTTCTTCCACGTCTTCCAGACGTTGTAGACGAACGGGATCATCGAGGCGCCCAGCAGGAACGCGCCGCAGCTCGACACGATGTTCGCCGCCTGGAACCCCTCTTCCGGCAGGTAGTCGGGGTATCGGCGGGCCATGCCCTCGACACCGAGCCAGTGCTGGATGAGGAAGGTCGTGTGGAAGCCGATGAAGAGCATCCAGAAGTGGATCTTTCCGAGCCGCTCGTCGAGCATGCGGCCGGTGAGCTTCGGCCACCAGAAGTAGTACCCGGCGAACATCGCGAACACGACGGTGCCGAAGACGGTGTAGTGGAAGTGCGCCACGACGAAGTAGCTGTCGGACAGGTGGAAGTCGAGGGCGGGGCTGGACAGGATGATGCCGGTCAGGCCGCCGAACAGGAAGGTGATGAGGAAGCCCATCGCCCACCACATGGGGGTCGCCATGACGACCTTGCCGCCCCACATGGTGCCGATCCAGTTGAAGAACTTCACACCGGTCGGCACGGCGATGAGCATCGTCATCACCGCGAAGAAGGGCAGCAGCACCTGGCCGGTGACGTACATGTGGTGCGCCCAGACGCTCGCCGACAGGGCGGCGATGGCGATCGTGGCGAAGACCAGCGTCTTGTACCCGAAGATCGGCTTGCGCGAGAAGACCGGTAGGACCTCGCTGATGATGCCGAAGAAGGGCAAGGCGATGACGTATACCTCCGGATGGCCGAAGAACCAGAAGAGGTGCTGCCACAGCATGGCACCGCCGTTCTCCGGGTCGAAGATATGCATCCCGAACCGTCTGTCGCCGCCGAGCGCGAACAGCGCGGCCGCGAGGATCGGGAACACGATGAGGATCAGCAGCGAGGTGACCAGCGCGGTCCACGTGAAGATCGGCATCCGGAACATCGTCATTCCCGGCGCACGCATACACACGATGGTCGTCACGAAGTTGACCGCACCGAGGATGGTGCCGAAGCCAGCGAGCGCGAGGCCGAAGACCCATAGGTCCCCGCCAAGGCCCGGCGTGTAGCTGACGTCCGACAACGGCGCGTACGCGAACCAGCCGAACGCGGCAGCGCCCGACGGCGTGAGGAAGCCCGCGGAGGCGATCAGGCCACCGAACAGGTAGAGCCAGTAGGCGAACATGTTGAGCCGCGGGAACGCCACGTCGGGCGCACCGATCTGCAGCGGCATGAGGGCGTTGGTGAACCCGGCGAACAGCGGAGTCGCGAACAGCAGCAGCATGATCGTGCCGTGCATCGTGAACAGCTGGTTGAACTGCTCCTGGTTGTCCACGACCTGCAGGCCCGGCGCCATGAGCTCGGCCCGGATGAGCAGGGCCATGATGCCGCCGAGCAGGAAGAAGATGAACGAGGTGATGAAGTAGAGGTTGCCGATCACCTTGTGGTCGGTCGTCGTCACCCACTTGACGAAGGTCTGCCCCTTCGCGAGGCGCGGGCGCGCCATCGAGGCCGGGACCTGGGCCTCACGGTTCACGGTTGCGGAGGTCATTGGTTGCTCCCAGTGCGGGCGGGTGCGGGGATCTTGTCAGCGTCGGCCGGGACCATCTTCTCGCGGCTCGCGTCGACGGGGATCAGGCCGGTCTGACCGATGGACGCCAGGTGCGCCATCTCCTGGTCGTACTCCTGCTGGGTGACGACCTTGACCATGAAGAGCATCTCGGAGTGGTAGGCGCCGCACAGCTCGGCGCACTTGCCCTGGAACTCGCCGGTCTGGGTGGGCACGAGCTGGAACTTGTTCGTCTTGCCCGGGATCATGTCCATCTTCATCATGAACTGCGGCACCCAGAAGCTGTGGATGACATCGCGCGCGTTGAGCACGAACTCGACCCGCTTGTCGACGGGCAGGAAGAGCACCGGCATATCGGCCCGCTTGCCCGTGCTGCCGTCGAGCTGGACGTGGACGCCGCTCTCGTGGACGTTCGAGTCGATGTAGTTGAAGTCCCAGCTCCACTGCTTGGCCACGACGCTGATCGTCAGGTCGGGCTTCTGGCTGGTGCTGGTGAGGGCCGACTCGTCGCGGGCGGTGTAGTAGAAGAAGACCGCGACCATGAACACCGGGATGACGGTGTAGAGCAGCTCCATCGGCACGTTGTACCGAAGCTGGACGGGCAGCGTCTCGTCACCCTTGCGCTTGCGGAACCGGATGGCCGCATAGATCATCAGGCCCCACGTGAGGAAGCCGACGAGAAGCACGGCGATCCAGCTGCCGACCCAGAGGTTCTCGACGCGGTAGCCGCTGTCGGAGACCGGCTGCGGGAGGTAGCCGTTCTGGATCCGGCCCTGGCAGCCTGTCAGCGCCAGACCGGCCACCGCGGCGAGCCCCGCCATGCGGATCGCCCTGCGTCGCCCTCGGGCCCGGGTCACCACCGGCGCTCCCGCGGGCGTC
Organism: Monashia sp. NPDC004114; assembly: GCF_053603855.1. Lineage (NCBI taxonomy): Bacteria > Bacillati > Actinomycetota > Actinomycetes > Micrococcales > Intrasporangiaceae > Intrasporangium > Monashia sp. NPDC004114. The sequence continues at coordinate 246,077 of NZ_JBSGGK010000002.1, forward strand.
TCATCGTGCTCAGGCACCAGGTGCACCTTTCGTTCCGTTCGTGAGTGCGCGGCGCGCGCACATTCGAGCGAGTTCACGTCGATCTCAGGGCACGCTGTGCCCACCCACCGAACCCTACCGCCCTGCCCAGCGCCTTGTCCGGCAGGGGGCGGCTAACGTTGCGGCGTGGTCAGTCACGATCTGGGCACGCCCGCGAGGCGCCTGCTCGACGCCGCGTCGGGCCCCCTTCACCCCGTCGCCCGCGACACTCTCGTGGCTGCCGTCGAGGCCGGCTGGGCGGACCCTGCGCGGCTCTACGCCGAGGGGCGTCGGGCCCGAGCGCTGCTCGACCGGGCCCGTGAGGTGATAGCCGCCGGGATCGGGGTCCGACCCAGCGAGGTGAGCTTCCTCCAGAGCGGTCCGAGCGCGCTCACCAGGGCGCTGGAGGGAGTCCTCACGGCCGCCAGCCGCCGCGGAGCGCGCACGGTGGCCTCCGCGGTCGAGCACTCGGCCGTCCTGGTCCCTGGCCGCGGGCGATCGGGGCGCGCGGACGACCCCGGCCTGCTCGCGGAGATCCCCGTCGACGGGACCGGCCGGGTCGACCTCGATGCCTGGCGCGCGGCCCTGGGGGCCCCCGGCACCGTCGTGGCGGCGCTGCAGAGCGCGAACGGCGAGGTCGGAACCCGCCAGCCGCTCGAGATCGCCCACGCGGCGACCGAGGCCAACGGCATACCTCTCGTGGTCGACGCCATGGCATCACTGGGGCGCGAGCCCGTGCCGCCACACTGGGAGGTCCTGGTCGGCGACGCCCGCTCGTGGGGCGGTCCACCACTCGGTGTGCTCGTGGTGCGCGACGGCGTGCGCTGGAGCTGGCCCGACGCCCGCGCGGACGTCGAGCACGGTCGCACCGACGTGACGCCGTGGGTGCCGCTGGCGCTCGCGGCGGCCGAGGCCTGGCAGCAGTCCCAGGCGACCCGCAGCGCGGACGACGCGATCGAGCGACGCCTCGTCGACAAGGTGCGGACCGCGGCCGCAGCCGTCCCGGACACGCAGGTCGTCGGCCATCCGGTCGACCGTCTCCCCCACGTGGTGACCTTCTCCAGCCTGTACGTCGACGGAGAGGTCGTGGTCGGCGCGTTCGACGCGGCGGGTTTCGCCGTGGCGAGCGGCTCGGCCTGCACGTCGAGCACCCTCGAACCGAGCCATGTCCTGGCCGCCATGGGTGTGCTCACTCACGGCAATGTCAGGATCACCCTCCCTCTGCCGGCCGTCTCCCCCGGCGTTGCGTCCGACGTCGAGGACTTCTGTGCCGCGATCGGACCGACCGTTCGCTCGGTGCGCGAGCAGCTGGGGGTGGCCGACCTGTGACGGACCAGCAGAGGGACGTGCCCGACGACGTGCCCGACGACGTGCCCGACGACGTGCCCGACAGTGGCCACGTGGTGGTGGACTCCCGCGGCGAGCGATGCCCCCTGCCGGTGATCCGGCTCGCTCGGGTGGTCGGCGAGCAGCCGGCACTGCGCGCCGTGACGGTTCTGGCCACCGACCCGGCCGCCGCCCACGACATCCCGGCCTGGTGCCGGATGCGCGGCCACCGCTACGTCACGTCGCGCGACGAGGGCGACCACACGGCATACCTCGTCGAGCTGCTCAGGCCCAGCACGCCGGCAACGGGGCGCTGAGCACGGCCGGCAGCATCGCTAGGTAGTCAGCGCGCGGCACCTCGCGCACGCCCAGCGTCGCCAGGTGCGGTGTCTGCCACTGGACGTCGATGAGACGGCGGGGGTCCCCGTCGACGACGAGCAGGTCACGCAGGCCGACCAGTGCGGCCTTGGACGCGTCGCGAACGCGGTGGAACATCGACTCCCCCGCAAAGAGCCCCCCGATCGCCACACCGTAGAGCCCGCCGACGAGCTCGCCGCCCTGCCACGTCTCGACCGAGTGAGCCCATCCCGCCTCGTGCAGGGCGTGGTATGCCGTCGCGATCTGCGGGGTGATCCAGCGCCCTTCGCGATCGGGCGAGGCACAGGCCGCGACAACCGCGCCGAAGGCGCTGTCCACCCGGATCTCGAAGCGGGGCAACGACTTTCGCAGCGACCGGCTCACCTTGAGCTCGCTGGGGCGGAGGACTCCGCGCGGGTCGGGCGACCACCACCCGATCGGCTCGCTGCCGTGGTCGCCGATGCCCATCGGGAAGACGCCGATCGAGTACGCCTCGAACAGCGTGCCGAGCTCGAGGTCGGCCCCGATGCCGATGAGGTCCTCCCCGTCCGGCACGCGGTCCAGCGCGAAGTCCCAGGGCGTCGGTGGCGGTGGCGTGGGCACGGTGACCGCTTCGGCTCTCGTTCGGCGCTCGGTATCGGTGACCGTCAGACGGGCTGGGTCAGGGCCGGGGGCAGTGGATGCGGGGACCGATCTCGGCGGCCGACTCAGGGCCGTACGCCTCGGTCAGCCGTTGCAGGAACCGCGTCTGGCCCAGCTCGTACTCCTGGGTGCCGACCGTCTCGATGACGTAGGTCGCGAGCATCGACCCCAGCTCGGCACATCGTCTCATCGGCAGGTCGTTGGCCAGGCCGGTGAGGAAGCCGGCCCGGAACGCGTCGCCCACGCCGGTCGGGTCGGCCTTGCGCACCTCGCGGGCGATGCCGACGTCGATCGGGTCCTCGCCGCGCACCCGGATGGTCACGCCGTCCTTGCCGCGGGTCTTGACCTGGACGCGGACCCGCTCGGCGAGCTCGTCCTCGCTCCACCCTGTCTTCTGGCAGGCCAGGTGGCTTTCGTACTCGTTGGTGAACAGGTACTCGGCGCCGTCCACGAGCCGCTCGATGGTGTCGCCGTCACAGAACGCGAGCTGTTGGGACGGGTCCGCCGCGAACGGTATGCCGCGTGACCGGCACTCGTCGGAGTGGCGCAGCATCGCCTCCGGGTCGTTGGCGCCGACGACCACGAGATCGAGGCCGCCGACGCGCGCCGCCACCGGCGCGAGCTCGATGTCGCGTGCCTCGGTCATCGCCCCCGCGTAGAACGTCGCGATCTGGGCCATGTCCCGGTCGGTGGTGCAGATGAAGCGGGCCGTGTGCTGGGACTCGGAGTAGTGCACCGAACCGCAGTCGACACCGTGGCGCTCGAGCCAGGAGCGGTAGTCGGTGAAGTCCTCCCCCACCGCGCCGACCAGCACTGGCCGCAAGCCCAGGTTCGCCATGCCGAAGGCGATGTTCGCCGCGACGCCGCCACGGCGGACCTGAAGGTCCTGGGTGAGGAACGACAGGGAGATCTTGTCGAGCTGCTCCACGACGAGCGAGTCGGCGAAGAGGCCGTCGAAGGTCATCAGATGGTCGGTGGCGATGGACCCGGTGATTGCGATCTGCACAGCAGAGAACCTAGCGCGTGCGACACCGCTGCGACCTACCCGCTGGTACGGGTGTTCAGCGGGAAGCCGGCGACCTAGCGTTGATCCATGAGCCAGGCACTGGAGTTCCCCTCGCCACGAGACGGGCTCGACTCGGGCAGCGTTGCCGAGCTCGTCGAGGACTGCCGGGACCTCTCCCTCCCTCGCACCGCGCCGCCGGCATGGCAGCCCCAGCACGTCGACATCGTCGTGCCGGAGGAGGCGCCGCGGATGCTGCTGGGTCTCGGCGACTACGGCAGCTGACGCCGGCTGACCGCAGCAGTGCCTGACATCGCGAAGGGCCCGACCGGTGACGGTCGGGCCCTTCGTGGTTGCCGGTCTGGCGTCCGGCGACGAGCTGGGGTCAGCTGAAGGAGTCGCCGCAGGCGCAGCTGCTTCCCGCGTTGGGGTTGTCGATCGTGAAACCCTGCTTCTCGATCGTGTCGGCGAAGTCGATGGTCGCGCCCTCGAGATACGGCGAGCTCATACGGTCGACGACGACCTCGACGCCGTCGAAGTCGCGGACGAGGTCACCGTCGAGGGTGCGCTCGTCGAAGTAGAGCTGGTAGATCAGGCCGGAGCAGCCGCCGGGCTGCACGCCCACGCGGAGACGGAGGTCGTCACGACCCTCCTGCTCGAGCAGGCTCTTGACCTTCGTCGCGGCGACGTCCGTCAGCACGACACCGTGGGCGGGAGCCTCGGTCTCAACCTCGGCGGGAGAAGCGTTCGTCTCGACACTCATGTGTTGGTCCTTCACGTCGTGGAGCACGGGTCAGGAGTGACAACCCATGCCATGCCGGATCTGTTCCCGGTCACCCCAGGATACGTCGGGTGCGCCTCGTGCCATGCATCCCCGCCGTGTTCTCCGGCTCACGATGGGCTCACGTCAGGCTCACGTCGGCTCATGTCGGGCTCAAAGTGGCTCACGATGGGGACGGCGACCAGGTTCGCGCCACTCTGGCGGTGCGTGCGGTCAGCTGTCCGACGGGGTCCGCGAGGGATGCGGCGACCTGTTCCGGGCGGTCGGCGACGGCATACACAGCGGCCAGGCCGGCTGCCATCGACTCTCGCCGGCCGACCAGCGACTGCCCCGGGATCGCGATGGCCGGGATCCCCACGCGGGCTGCGGACTCGGCGACCCCGACGACAACCTTGCCCTGAAGCGACTGCCAGTCGAAGCAGCCCTCCCCCGTGACGACGAGGTCGGCGTCGGCCAGCAGGTCGCCGAACCCGACCGCGTCGAGCACAGCCTCGACCCCGGAGACGCGTCGTGCCCCGAGCAGGTGCAGCGCGTACCCGAGGCCTCCTGCTGCTCCCGCTCCGGGCTCCCGCTCCGGACGGAGCAGGTTGCCGGTGAGCAGGTCCCGTGCCGGGGGCCTGACCCGGGACACGATGTCGGCGAAGTGCCCGAGGGCGTTCTCGAGTCGCTGCGCGTCCTCCTCGGAGGCACCCTTCTGCGCAGCGAACACGGCGCTCGCGCCCTTGAGGCCGAGCAGGGGCGAGTCGACGTCGCTCGCGATGACGAGGTCGACGCCGGAGAGTCGGTCACGCGCCGCGTCCAGGCCGGCCACGTCGTCGACGGTCGTGACCTCGAGGGCCAGGCCGCCCTGGGCGAGCCGCGCCAAGCTCCCGACCCCGAGCGCTGCCAGCAGCCCCGCACCGGCGTCGTTGGTGCCCGACCCGCCGAGGCCCACCACGACACGCCGGGCCCCCGCGTCAAGGGCGGCGAGGACGAGTGTCCCGACCCCGGAGGTGGTCGTTCGCGTCGGGTCGCGCTCGTCCGGAGCGAGCAGGTGCAGCCCGGCGGCCTGCGCAGACTCGACGTATGCCGTCCGCCCGGCGGCGCCGTCGACGAGCAGGATCGTCGCCGGCACCTCGCGGCCGAGGGGGTCCGTCGTGACCACCGCCTGCATCTCGCCCTCGAGGTTGGCCGCGAGCACGTCGACGAAGCCGGGCCCGCCGTCCGAGAGCGGCACGAGCGTCAGCGTGTCGTGCGGTGCTGAGCGGGCCCACCCGTCCGCCATCGCGGCGGCCGCCTGCTGCGCGGTGAGTGACCCGGTGTAGCCGTCGGGAGCGAGGATGACGTGCACGTGCGGCATCCTCCCACTCCGTGTGGCAGGTGTGACGGAGCGGCCACTCGACGTGACGGGGTGGGACGGAGCGGCCACTCGACGTGACGGGGTGTGACGGAGCGGCCACTCGACCGTGACGGGGTGTGACGGAGCGGCCACTCGACGTGACGGCATCTCCGGTCGAGTGGCCGCGTCGTCCCATGCGGTCTCCTACGTCACCTGCCGGGCGGGCAGGAAGAGGCCTGAGTCGCCGAACTCGTGCCACGCGTAGCGGTGCTCGACCGCAGCGTCGTACGCGACCTGAGTCAGCTCCGGACCGGCCACGGACTCGACGAGGAGCAGGTGCGAGGCGTCGGGGTTGTGCCACCCGGTGACAAGACCGTCGACGACCCGGGCCGGGCGCTCGGGAGAGATCACGAGGTCGGTCCAGCCGGCCGCCGCATGGACGAGGCCGAACTCGTCCGTCGCCGACTCCAGCGCCCTCGTCGACGTCGTCCCGACCGCGACAACCCGCCCGCCGCGGGTGCGCACGTGGTTGACGAGCGCAGCGGTGCTTCCCGACACTGCGAACCGTTCCGGCTGCGGCGCCTCGCCTGCCTCCTGCGAGGAGAGGCCCGTATGCAGCGTCACCGGCGACACGAGAATCCCCCCCGAGACGAGACGCGTCACGAGCTCGTGCGTGAACGGGCGTGCCGCGCTCGCCATCTCGGCGCTGCCGGGCAGGTGGCCGAAGACGGTCTGGTAGTCGGCGAGCGGGAACCGGGAGCGCAGGTAGCCGTAGGCAATGGGCCTGCCATGGGCGCGCAGGTACGCGGCGAGGCCGCAGTCGCCGAGCTCAGCCGCACGCCAGAGTCGGTTCCCGCGACCGCTTGGCGAGGACCCGGCCTCCGGGTAAGGCGCCTCGAGGCGCAGTCGCGGCGCGGCACCACGGGCGCCGCGCCCGCCGCGGAGCTCGACCAGGTCGCCGTCAGTCGCATCGAGGATCGGTAGCGCACCGTCCGGAGCGGTGCGCAGCTCGACGACCCAGCTGCAGTCGTCGAGCTCGGTGGCGACGTGGACGACGACCGAGCCCCGACCCGCGAGTCGGCCGTCGGTCTCGGCAGCGACCGTCGCCGAGTTGTTCACCACGAGCAGGTCGCCCGGACGCAGGTGCTCACCGATGTGGTCAAAGGTCGTGTGGGTCACGGACGTCGCGCCACCGCTGTCGGTGGCGGCCTGCGCAGCCACCAGGAGCCGGCCGGCGTCACGGTGGACTCCTCGGGCCTCCGGCGGCGCGTCGGCGGTCAGGTCGTCGGTCGGCCGGAAGGTCGTGTGCGGCCGGTGTGCGAGCGCAGCAGTCACGAGACCACCGCCGGGTGCTCCACGGCCTTGCGATCCGAGGGGCCACCGGCGCTCGCCCCGCTCGCGTCACCGGCCGCGCCCTCCCTGAGGTCAGCGGCCCGGTAGCGACCGCTCGGCGGCCTTGCGTCGAGCAGAGCCAGGATTCCAGGCACCGCAACCTCCTCCGGGAGCGGCCGGTCGCTGATGTCCTCCCCGAGGAAGGCGTCCTGGTGCATCGCGGTGCGCATGTCGCCCGGGTCGACGGCATACGCCCGAATGCCGACCGCCTCCTCAGCCAGCGTCAGCGTGAGGTGGTCGAGCGCGGCTTTCGAGGCGCCGTAGCCGCCCCAGGTCTCGTAATGCTCCACCCCCGCGTCCGAGGACACGTTGACAACGGCCCCGTGGGCCACCTCCAGGGCGGGAAGCAGGCTTCGCACGAGATCGTGCGGCCCGAGGACGTTGACTGCGAGCACCGCTGCCAGGTCGTCAGTCGTCAGGTCGCGCATCGGACGCAGTGGCACCGGGCCCAGCGTGCTGGCGTTGTTGACGAGCAGGTCGAGCCCGGCGTCCCGAACCACCTCGGACACTGCGGCGACGACCTCGCGGCGGTGCACGGCGTCGGCGACATCGCCGACGACGCCGACGACCGTCACGTCGCCGGCCACGGTCGGAAGGGTCCCCCGAGAGGCTGTGCGGCCAGAGAGGTCACTGACGGTGTCGCTGAGGTCGTCGACGCCACGGGCCGTGACGACGAGGCGCCAGCCCCGATCCGCAAGGGCGCTCGCGAGCGCTCGGCCGAGGCCGCGGGTGGCGCCCGTGATGAGTGCGGTTGGCATGTCGACTCCTTTGCTCCAGGGCCAAGGTGCCCTGCTGCGCCCAGCGTCGAACATCAAGCTGACTTGAAGTCAAGGGTCGACTTCGATGTGGGCATGGACCACTGGCCGGTCGACCCCGCCGGCGGCATACGATCTGGGCATGACGACGGACACGGCCTCGGCACCGGCCCCGCTGCCCCTGCTCGTGCTCGGCCAGGGCGCCGACCTGCACACCGAGCGCGGCGTCGAGTGTCCGGGCGACCTGCCCGCCGCCTCCGACCCGGGCCTCGTCGAACGCGCTCGGGCGGCCAAGGCCGCTCTCGGGGACCAGGTGTTCGTGCTCGGTCACCACTACCAGCGCGACGAGGTCATCGAGTTCGCGGATGTCACCGGAGACTCCTTCAAGCTCGCGAGAGATGCGGCCGCACGCCCCGACGCGCCCTACATCGTCTTCTGTGGCGTGCACTTCATGGCCGAGTCGGCCGACATCCTCACCGGGGACGACCAGACGGTGATCCTCCCGGACCTCGCAGCCGGCTGCTCCATGGCCGACATGGCGGCGATCGCCCAGGTCGAGGACTGCTGGGAGCAGCTGCGGGCGGCGGGCGTCGCGGACCAGACGATCCCCGTCACGTACATGAACAGCTCCGCCGCCATCAAGGCCTTCACGGGGCGCCACGGCGGCACGATCTGCACGTCGTCCAACGCGCGGACCGCCCTCGACTGGGCGTTCGAGCAGGTCGGCGGGCTCGGGCTGGACGGCAGCGGCACCGGCAAGGTCCTCTTCCTTCCGGACCAGCACCTCGGCCGCAACACCGCCGTTCGCGAGCTCGGGCTCTCACTGGACGACTGCGTCGTGTGGGACCCGCACCGTCCGAACGGTGGCCTGACCGCCGACCAGCTCACGAGCGCCCGGATGATCCTCTGGCGGGGCCACTGCTCCGTGCACGGGCGCTTCTCGGTCGACGCGGTGGAGACTGCTCGACGCGAGATCGCGGACGTCAAGGTGATCGTGCACCCCGAGTGCCGCTACGAGGTCGTGGAGCTGGCCGACGAGGTCGGGTCGACCGAGAAGATCATCCAGACGATCGCGGCAGCGCCGGACGGCACGTCGTGGGTCGTGGGCACCGAGCTCAACCTCGTGCGACGTCTGGCGAAGCAGTTCCCGGCCCAGCGGATCGCCTTCCTCGAGAAGAACGTCTGCTACTGCTCGACGATGAACCGCATCGACCTGCCGCACCTCGTCTGGGCGCTCGAGTCGCTCGTCGAGGGGCGCGTGGTCAACCCGATCCGCGTCGACCCACAGGTGCAGGCCGAGGCTCGGGCCGCGCTCGACCGGATGCTCGCCCTGCCCGGCACGACCCACAAGGACTGAGGGCCCCCGTGCCGGGCGCCCCTGGCGACCTCGACCGGGTCGCGGTGATCTCCGACGTCCACGGCAATCTCACGGCGCTCGAGGCGGTGCTGGCGGACATCGAACGCCGCGGCATCGAGCGCGTCTTCAACCTCGGTGACGTCGTCGGCAAGGGCCCGCGTGGTTCTGAGTGCATTCGCCTGACGCAGGAGCGCTGCGCCGTCACCGTTCGCGGCAACTGGGACGCGTTCATCGCCCGCGACACCGTCCAGCCCTGGGAGCACGCACAGTGGGTCCGCGACGGGCTGTCACCGTCCGAGCTGACCTGGCTCGGGGCGCTGCCGAACGTCCATGAGCTCGTGCTCAGCGGACAGCCGATCCGGCTCTTCCATGCCTCGCCCGTCAGCGAGTTCACCCGCGTCTTCACGCCGACGGAGGAGGCGGAGTTCCGCGCGTTCGTCGCCCAGACCGACTTCACCGGCGACGGCCCCGTGCCGACCATCGTCGGGTATGGCGACATCCACGGCGCCTACCTGGCCGTCGACTACGGCATCACCGTCTTCAATGCCGGGTCGGTGGGCAACGCCCTGGACGCCCCCGGCGCGCCGTACGTCATCCTCGAGGGCGAGCCCGACGACCCGGACGAACCGGATCCCGGGGCGGCGCCTGGTCACGTGACGATCGGGTTCGTGCGGGTGCCCTACGACGTCGAGGCGGAGATCGCCGTTGCCGCCGAGCTCGGTATGCCGGGGGTGGAGGCATACGCCCTCGAGCTGCGTGAGCAGCTGTACCGCGGGTCGTCGCTGCCCGTCACCTGAGGAGCCCCCTGCTGGTCAGGTATGCCGTGGGTGAGCCGGGGCTCGCTGCTCGAGTGGCCGGTCAGCGGGGCAGCGCACCCAGACGCGCCAGGAGCACGGCCTCGGCGGTACACACCTTCGCGAACTCGCCGAGGTGTAGCGACTCGTTCGCCCCGTGGGCCCGGGTGTCGGGGTCCTCGACCCCGGTGACGAGGATCGCGGCGTTCGGGAAACGCTCGGCGAACGACGCGACGAAGGGGATCGACCCACCGACGCCGATGTCGACCGGGTCGGCGCCCCACGCGTCGGCGAAGGCGGCGCGCGCCTGGTCATAGACGGGGCCGTCGGCATCGGCGGAGAACCCGCTGCCGTGCTCGTCGAGCGCGACCTCGACCCTGGCGCCCCACGGCGCGTGCTGTTCGAGATGGCCCTTGAGCAGCTGGAAGGCCTGGGCCGGGTCCGCATCCGGCGGGATGCGCATCGACACCTTCGCCGACGCGGCAGCGACCAGGGTGTTCGACGCCGTCTCGACGGACGGGGCGTTGATCCCGATCGTCGTGATGGCGGGCTTGGTCCAGATGCGGCTGAGGATCGAACCTGAGCCGATCACGTCGACGCCGTCCAGGAGCCCGGACTCCGCACGCAGCCGGGCCTCGTCGTAGTCGAGGTCAGCGGCCTCCGTCGGCTCGAAGCCCGCGACCGCGACGTTGCCCGCGTCGTCGTGCATCGTGGCCAGGAGCCGCACGAGGGCCATGATCGCGTCGGGTGCGGCGCCACCGAACATGCCGGAGTGCACGGAGTGGTCCAGCGTCCGCACGGTGACGACCACACGCACCATGCCGCGCAGTGTCGTGGTGAGGGCGGGGGTGCCGATGTCCCAGTTCGTCGAGTCGGCCAGCACGATCGCGTCGGCCTCGAGCTTGTGGCCATGCCGTTCGAGGATCGTCTCGAGCGAGTCCGAGCCGATCTCCTCCTCACCCTCGACGAAGACCGTGACGCCGACGGGGAGGTTGCCGGCGTGGGCGCGCAGTGCGGCCACATGAGCCATGACGCCGGCCTTGTCGTCGGCCGCGCCGCGCCCGTAGAGCCGGCCGTCGCGCTCCGTCGGCTCGAAGGGCTTGCTGGTCCAGTCCGCGTCGTCTCCCGGCGGTTGGACGTCGTGGTGCGCGTAGAGCGTGACCGTCGGTGCGCCCTCTGGGCCATCGATGTGCCCGATCACGGCGGGGCGGCCCCCTTCATGCACGATCTCGACGTCGAGACCCTCCGCGCGCAGGAGGGCGGCGACCGCCTCTGCGCTCTCCTCGACGTGCTGCTGCGGGAACGACCCGAGCGAGACGCTCGGGATGCGGGTCAGCGCCTCGAGGTCGGCCTGGACCTGCGGCATCAGCTGGTCCACGCGGTCGCGGATGGACTGGATCTGGTCGGGAGCGAGCACGTCTTCGGTCACCCGCCGACTCTATCCAGCCGCCCGTCATCCGGCTGAAGGCCGGTGTCGGCTCGCTGTCGGCTTGGTGTCGACTCCTGGCGGTAGGTTCTGCAGGGCATGGGAGAGAACGCGTTCGTGGCAGGTCAGCAGCCCTGGCTGGAGCGGCTGGGCAACCTGCGCAACGTCGTCCGGCAGGAGCTCGTGAGCCGACAGCTCGACCGGCACCTTCGTTCGGGGCGACTTCAGGTGCTCGACGTCGGCGCGGGCCAGGGCACTCAGGCCCTCCGGCTCGCCGCCCGCGACCACGTTGTCACCGCGGTCGAGCCCGACCCCCGGATGCGCGGCGAGTTCGAGCGGGCCGCCGCCGCGCTGACCGAGGAGCAGCGCGCCCGCGTGACTCTCCTCGCCGCCGACCTGACCGGGCTCGCGACCGTGGCGCGCCCGACGGCATACGACGTCGTCATGTGCCACGGCGTGCTCATGTACCTCCCCGAGAGCGCAGCCGCGATCAGGGCTCTCGCGCGCCACGTGGTGCCGGGAGGCGTCGTCTCCGTCGTTGCGCGCAACGGCGACGCCATGGCCTGGCGACCTGCCGCGCGACACGACTGGGCAGGCGCCAGCTTGATGCTGGAGGAGATCGCGCAGGCGGCAGCCGAGGGCCGGGATGCGCGCTACCGCAACGAGATCGGCGTCGACGCTCGCGCCGACACGCTCACCTCGCTCGAATCTGCCTGCGCCGCAGCCGGTCTCACCATGGAAGCGTGGTACGGCATTCGTGTCGCGACCGACGACGTCGCCGTCGACACCCCGGCCCCGGGCGAGCCGGAGCTGTCGGCGCTCCTCGACGTCGAGGACCGCCTCGGCGCAACCGAGCCATATCGCCGCCTCGGCACCCTCCTGCACGTCATCGCCCGGCCCCGTCCCCGCTGACAGCCGCCGCAGGACGGGCGAGTGGTGCTTGACTCGGATCATGGACCCGGTCGACGAGGCCTTCATCGCGGTTCCGCGGGCGCGCTTCCTGCCCCGAGGAGCGCGCTGGCGCGCCGGCCACGACGGTCCGATCCACATCGGCCACGGCCAGACCAACTCCCAGCCCCGCACCGTGGCCGACATGCTCAGGCTGCTGGACGTGCAGCCGGGCCATCGGGTGCTGGATGTCGGCTCGGGCTCGGGGTGGACGACCGCCCTGCTTGCCCACCTCACCGGCCCCGACGGCGAGGTGGTCGGGGTCGAGCTCGAGCCGGACCTGGTCAGCTGGGGCGCGTCCAACCTCGCCGGATGCGGTATGCCGTGGGCCACGATCCACGAGGCCGCGCCGGACGTCCTCGGCGACCCCGAGCACGCACCGTTCGACCGGGTGCTCGTGTCAGCCGAGGCGACCTCGCTACCGCAGCCGCTGGTCGACCAGCTGGCCGACCCCGGCCGGATGGTCGTGCCGATCCAGAGCCGGATGACGCTCGTGGAGCTCGACCGGGCCGAGCTGACGACGAGCACGCACGGTCTCTACCGCTTCGTCCCGTTGCGGCAGAGGCGGGAGTGACGGTCGTGGCGCTGGCCACGAGTGCCCGATGGGGCACCGAACGGGTGTGGATTCGGGCGGATTCAGGCCCAGGGGCCCGCGCGGCTTAGAGTGTCCCCGTGTTCGGACGCAAAAAGACCCTCAACGACGAGCTCGCACCCCAGGTCGAGACGCAGCCCGACCGATCCGGCGCCAAGGGTCGGCCGACGCCCAAGCGGCGCGACCAGGAGGCGCTGAACAAGCGTCCGCTCATCGTGACCGACCGCAAGGCCGCTCGTTCCACCGACAAGACGGCCCGCCGCGAGGCGATGGCCAAGCAGCGTGCCGGCATGATGACCGGCGACGAGCGCTACCTGCCCGTGCGGGACAAGGGACCCCGCCGTCGCTTCATCCGCGACAGTGTCGATGCTCGGTGGAACATCGGCGAGTTCATGCTCCCGATCATGCTGATCGTGCTGCTGCTCAGCTTCGTGAAGACCAGCTGGGCCCTGCTCGCGGTGTTCGTCCTCGTCTACGGCCTGATCCTCGTCGCGATCGGCGACGCCATGCTCATGTGGCGGCGGATCCGCAGGCGCGTCGAGGACAAGTTCGGCCACGCGGAGAAGGGCGACGCGTGGTACGCCATCATGCGCGCGTTCCAGATGCGCCGCACCCGGATGCCCAAGCCTCAGGTCGCGCGCGGCGAGAGTCCCCGCTGACCAACGGCGGTTCGGCGCGCGTCGCGCCTGGACCGACGAGCAAAGCGAGCCAGACAGCTCAGAGCAGGTCGGCGAAGGCGAGCGGCTGCCGCGTGACGGCATAGGTCGCGAAGTACAGCTTCTCGACCGACCCATCGGATGCACGGACCACCTCGAGCACCTCGCCGCGCTCGCGCCCGGCGACGGCGCGGTACCGGTCCGGGCCGTCAGCGGCATACCGCGTCTCGGAGAGCGGTTCGTCCTCGCTGAGGCGCGACCAGAGCTCGCCGCCGCGCACGAAGAAGGTCAGCGGCGACCCTTCGGACCACCACAGCCCGAGCAGCTCGTCGAGCTCGGCGTGGGCCGACTCGGGAACCCACGCCGAGGCCAGCGTCGGTTCGGCCTCGAGGACCGACTCGACGAGGTCGGTCGCGAGTGTCAACGGCAGCGCGCCTGAGGTCGTGTTGGCGAAGACGACTGCCGCGAGTCCCTCCTTGCGGCGCACTCGCAGGCCGGCGAGGTAGCCGGGCATGGCGCCGCCGTGCCCGACATAGACGCGGTCGCCGCGGCGGCCCATGCCGAAGCCGAGGCCATATGCCCCGCTCCAGCCGTCGACATCGGTCATGATCAGCGGCCGGCACATCTCCTCGACTGTCTCCGGGCGCACGACCCGGTCGTCGGGGTCGGCGACGTATGCGGCGTACCTGGCCAGGTCGGCCACCGTGGACCAGAGGCCGCCGAGCGGCGCCGTCGCATTCAGCGTGAAGAGCGGCTCCTCGCGGGCGGTCCCCGCGTAGGGGTCGATCTGGTAGCCGAGGGCGCGGTCGTCAGCCGGCTCGAGGCCGGTGCGGGTCATCCCCAGTGGCTCGAGGATCCGCGCCCGCACGACGTCCTCCCAGTCCTGCCCGGTGACCTGCTCGATCACCTGGCCCAGCAGCCCGTAGGCGAGGTTGGAGTAGTGGAACGCGTGGTGCGCGGGAAGGACCTGCTCGGCCTCCTCGACGCCGTCGAGGAACGCAGCACGGTCAGGGGCTTCGAGACTCTCCCAGATGTTGCCCACCGGCTCGCGCTGCAGGCCCGAGGCATGAGCCAGCATCTGCCGCACCGGCACCTGAGCGTGCCTGGTGCCGGGCAGGAACGTCCCCAGCTGGTCGTCGAGGCTCAGGCGGCCCTCGTCACGCAAGGACATCACGGCCAGGGCCGTGAAGGTCTTGGTGACCGAGCCGATCATGAACTGGGTGTCGTCGTCGGCCGCGACCGGCGCCTCGCCGAGACGAGCCGAGCCGACGTGTGCCGACCACACGAGCCGGCCGTCCCGCACCACTCCGGCGCTGACCCCTGGCGACCGCCACTCCTTCTGTGCGGCGACCACCTGACGGAGCAGCGAGCGCTCCAGCCCGTCGGAGAGCGACTCCGAAGCGGCCGCGGCGTCCACGGCGCTCATTCGGCTGCTCGCAGGCTCATCGGGCCGTAGACGACGGCGTCGTTCTGGCGGAGCGTGACCGCCTCGACACCTGCAGCGAGCAGCTCACGCCACGACTCGCCGAGATAGCTCTCGGCATCGCTCTGGGTCGGGAAGCCGCTCGTGGCCAGGCCCTCTCCGGCCATGCTGTTGCCGTGGGCGTCGAGATACAGCCAGGTCCAGTCACCGCTCATGGCGTCACCCTAGTTGGCGCGTCCACCCTGGCCGCATGGGGCGTGTTTGACGGGCCCCGCACGGGCGTGCCACGGTTCGCAGTACCGAAGGGCGACGGGGCAAGCCGGTGAGAATCCGGCGCTGACCCGCAACCGTGATGCCGCTCGAACGAGGCCCTGCCTCGCCAGGCGACCAGCCGGAAAACCCGCGCCCTTACCGGCTCCTTTGTCAGTCTGTCGTGGAATGCGGACCGGAGTCACCCTGCCGGGCCGACCCGATGGTCGAGGTCCGACACGGTGTCCGACCGCGAGGAGGTAACCGTGTCCCCTGTTCGTCGTGGCCCGCTCCGGGTCGTCCTTGCCCTGCTCGTCGCAGCCTTCCTGGGCGCGCTCACTGTCGCGCCCGCCCAGGCTGCGGCCTACCGGTTCTGGGGCTTCTACCAGCTCGAGAACGGCGCGTGGGTGTTCGCCCAGAAGGGTCCCGACCAGACCGTCCCCGCCGACGGGTCCGTCGACGGCTGGCGGTATGCCGTCGGTGACGAGAGCTCGAGCCGCTTCCCCCGCGCGGTCATGACCTTCGAGCAGGTGTGTGGCTCGACGGCGCCGCAGGCCGGCAGCAAGCGGGTCGCGGTCGTCGTCGACTTCGGGCGCCCTGCCGACTCCGAGAACGGCGCGACCCCACCCGAGCCGAAGGCCGTCTGCGCCGTCGTCCCGGAGAAGGGGACGAGCACCGATGTGCTCAAGGCCGCGGGCGAGCTGCGGGTCGAGAAGGGACTCATCTGCTCGGTCGCCGGCTACCCGGCCGCGGGCTGCGGCGGCGAGGTCAAGGAGGTCAGCGCCGAGGCGAAGGCCCCTGACACGGCGGTCGCCATCGCTGCACCGGCCGCCAGCACGTCAGCCACACCGTCGACGACCGCTCCCGCCGACGCGGCCGCCCAGCCGACGTCGAGCAGCAGCGGAGGGTCGACGGCGGCATACGTCATCGTCGGCTTGGCCCTCCTCGCCCTTATCGGCTACCTCGTCTACCGGGCGCGCTCTCGCGCCGGCAGCGACGCCTGAGGAGGAGGACCGGCCTTCGATGCAGCTCCGTCCGCGACTCCAGCACCCCGCAGCCTGGTGGCTGTGGGGGCTGGGGCTCGCGACAGCTGCGTCCCGCACGACGAACCCGGTCCTGCTCCTGCTCGTCATCGGGGTGTGCGTGCTCGTCGTGAGCGAGCGCCGCGACCCGGCGACTCCGAACGTGCTCCTGGCGTTCCTCGTCGTCGGGGTGACCGTCGTCGCCTTCCGTGTCGTCATGACGGCCGTGCTGGGCAACGGCATCCGTGGCGACACACCGCTGTTCACGATCCCGCAGGTGCCGCTGCCCGACTGGGCCTCGACCATCCGCATCGGCGGTGAGGTCACGCTCGAGTCGCTGCTGTATGCCGCATACGACGCCCTTCGGCTCGCGGCGATCCTCGCGTGCCTCGGTGCAGCCAACGCTCTGGCGAGCCCGCGACGCCTCCTGCGCTACCTGCCTGCCACGCTCTACGACGTGGGCACGGCGGTCGTCGTCGGGCTCACGTTCGCGCCCCAGCTGGTGACGGACGCCCGTAACGTCCGTGCCGCCCGCACGCTGCGTGGCCGGGACGGCCGCGGGCTGCGCGAGCTGGCGCGCCTCGCCGTGCCGGTGCTCGAGACGGCGTTCGAGCGCTCGCTGGCTCTCGCCGCGTCGATGGAGTCCCGAGGCTACGGGCGGGCCGTCACGACGACGTCCTCGAGTCGCCGGCTGGCCACCGGCCTCGCGCTGGCCGGCCTCGCGGGCGTCCTCGCCGGCCTGTACGGCCTGCTGGACTCCTCGGCGGGCGGCGTGCTCGGACTGCCCCTGCTGCTCGCCGGCGCTGCCCTGGCCGCGGCGAGCCTGCTCGTCGGCGCATCGCGCGACCACCGGTCCGGACACCGCCGCGACCGCTGGGCGTGGACCGAGACCCTGACCGTCCTGGCCGGCGCGGTCCCGGCGGCGGTGCTGGTCGTCGCCTCCGCCCAGGGCTGGCCGGGCCTCGTCCCGGGCCAGCAGGCCGAGCTCCCGGCAGTCCCGCTGCTTGCTGTCGTCGCGATCCTGGTCGCCGCGCTGCCGGCCTGGCTCACGCCCAGACCCCGTGAGGTGACCCCGTGATCGTCTTCGAACAGGTGTCCGTGCAGTATGCCGGCGCTCCGGGTCCCAGCCTTCGTGACGTCACGCTGGAGATCCCGGAAGGCGAGCTGGTGCTCGTCGTGGGCCCCACCGGCAGCGGCAAGTCGACCCTGCTGCGCACGGTGAACGGCCTCGTCCCGCATTTCAGCGGCGGCACCTTGCGTGGGCGGGTCACGGTCGACGGTCTGGACACGGCGCAGCACCGGCCGCGCGACCTGGCCACGGTCGTCGGGCTCGTCGAGCAGAACCCCTCCTCCACGTTCGTCACGGACGTGGTCGAGGACGAAGTTGCCTACGGGATGGAGACGTTGGGCCTGGACTCCACCACCATCCGGCGGCGGGTCGAGGAGACGCTCGACCTCTTCGGGCTGACCCCGCTGCGCTCGCGGCCCCTGGCCGCGCTCTCCGGCGGGCAGCAGCAGCGGGTCGCCATCGCAGCGCTCTTCGCAGCCGGCCCGCGGATCCTCGTGCTCGACGAGCCGACCTCGGCGCTCGACCCGGTCGCGGCCGAGGAGGTCCTCGCGTCCCTGCATCGCATCGTGCACGATCTCGGTGTGACGGTGGTCCTCGCCGAGCACCGGCTCGAGCGGGTGGTGCATCACGCCGACCGTGTCCTCCTCGTCGACGACGGCACGGTGTCGGCGCTGCTCGACCCGGCCGAGGCGATGAGCCGGTCCCGCATCTTCCCACCCGTCGTGGGACTCTCGCGCCTTGCCGGTTGGTCGCCCACTCCCCTGTCCATCCGTGACGCACGCCGACGAGCCGGGGCTCTGCGCGCGACTCTCGACGCGAGCCCTCCCGCAAAGACCGCGACACCCCGCCGTGCCGGTCCGCGTGACGCGATCAACGTCTCCGGTGCCCGAGTCACGCGCGCGGGCAGGGTCGTCATCGACGATCTCGACCTCGTGGTGGCGCAGGGGTCGGTCACGGCCCTGATGGGCCGCAACGGTGCCGGCAAGTCCACCCTTCTCGGAGCCCTCGCAGCACAGCACAGGCTGGCCTCAGGGCGCATCCGGCTGGGCCCTTCCGCGATGAACCCGCACGGGGTCCCCGCTCGTGAGCGGGTCCGCACCGTAGGCCTCGTGCCACAGCAGCCCGAGCTGCTCCTCTACGCTGACTCCGTCTCGGCCGAGTGTGCAGCGGCCGACGCCGACTTCGGCGCCGCTGCCGGCACGACCCGCGGGCTGCTCGACCGGATCTCGTCAGGGATCGACGGCTCCACCCACCCTCGTGACCTGTCCGAGGGCCAGCGCCTCGAGGTCGCGCTGGCCGTCATCCTGGCCGCCTCGCCCGAGGTGCTCCTGCTCGACGAGCCGACGCGCGGGCTCGACTACGGCGCCAAGAAGCGGCTGGGGGAGGTCCTCGCCGGCCTCGCGTCCGGAGGTACGGCTGTCCTCGTCGCCACCCACGACGTGGAGCTGGCGGCAGAGATCGCCGATCGCGTCGTGATCCTGGCCGACGGGGAGATCGTCACCGACGGCCCGGCTCGCGAGATCCTCTCGTCCTCACCGGCGTTCGCGCCGCAGGTGACCAAGGTGCTGCTGCCCCAGACCTGGCTGACGGTCGACGAGGTCGCCGAAGCTCTCGGGAGGACGGCATGACCGGACACCGTGTCATCCCGCTGCGCTGGCCGGCCGTTACGGCCGTCGCCATCGTCGGCGTCGTCGGCCTGGTCGCGTTCTTCTGGCCGTTCTTCGTGTCTGCCGGCTTCGCGCGCGACCACGGGAACGACGCACCGTGGCTGTTCGCCCTGCTGCTCGGCCTGCTCGTCGTGGTCTGCCTGGCCGAAGTGACTGCCGGACGCCTGGACGCGAAGACGATCGCGGTGCTCGGCGTAGCGGCAGCGGCTGGAGGCATGCTGCGCCTGCTCAGCGCCGGGACGGCCGGCCTCGAGCCGATGTTCTTCATCGTCATCGTCGCCGGGCGCGTGCTCGGTCCGGGGGTCGGCTTCGTCTCGGGTGCACTGGCCGTCACGACCGGCGCCCTGCTCACGGGCGGGGTCGGGCCCTGGCTGCCGTTCCAGATGATCTGTGCTGGAGGCATAGGCCTCGGCGCCGGGCTGCTGCCGGGGCATGCCGGGGCGCGCTCCGAGCGCTGGGTCCTTGCCGGGTACGCCCTCGTCACCGGGCTCGCCTACGGCGTCGTCATGAACCTCTGGTTCTGGCCCTTCCTCGGCGCCAACGCCCCGACCGGGATGGGCTTCGTGCCGGGAGCACCCCTGTCCGACAACCTTGCTCACTACGCGCTCTTCTACCTGTCCACGTCTCTGGCCTGGGACCTGCCCCGCGGAGTCCTCAACGCGGCCCTCGTCCTCGCAGCCGGACCGGCGCTGCTGCGGGTGTTCCGGCGGGGCGCGAGGCGGGCGGCGTTCGGGGCACCGGTAGAGTTCGCTCCCCCGCCGGTCCCGGTTGCCGTTGGCGGCAGGCCCGAGCCCGAAGCGCCTGACAGCGAGGGAGGTGCCCGGTGAGCCCCAGCCCGCGAGCAGCGACGACGACCCTGGTCACCGGCCCGGTGCGGAGCGGAAAGAGCCGGCACGCCGAAGAGCTGCTCCGCGGGTCGGCCGCGGTCACCTACGTCGCGACCGGACGGCCCGCCGACGGGTCGGACCCGGAGTGGGCGCGGCGCGTCGAGGCCCACCAGGCCCGCCGACCCGAGACGTGGCGCACGGTCGAGTCGACCGAGATCGCTGCGGTGATCGACCGTGCGACCGGACCGCTGCTCATCGACTGCCTCGGCACCTGGATGACCGCTGTCGTGGACCAGGTGGGTTGGGACGACCTCGAGAAGGGGGCTGCTGCGCTTCGCACCCGATCGGCCCAGCTGGTCGAGTCGCTGTGCTCGACTAGCCAGCCCGTCGTCGTCGTGACGAACGAGGTCGGCTGGTCGCTCGTGGCGACCACAGCATCCGGACGGCTCTTCCAGGACGAGCTGGGCCGGCTCAACGCAGCCGTGGCGGAAGTGGCCGCACGTGTCCACCTCGTCGTCGCGGGACGCGTCCTCGACCTCAGCAACGTCCCTGTCGTCGGAGCCGCCGGCATGCCCCGCTCCCCCGATGGCTGACGCCGTGTCTGCGAACGACACACCCGGCCACCAGCGCGGGCGGCTGCTCACCAACGGCTGCCGCCTGGCTTTCGGCACCTTCACGGCCCTGCCCGTGGGCCACCCCCGGCGCGTCGATGTCAGGACGTTCGGCACGGCCATGCTCCTTGCACCAGCCACCATCGGGCCGGCGCTCGCGTCCTGGGTCGCGCTCGGGCTGCTCGCGACACATGGCGTGCTGCCCGGACTCGTGGCCGGCGCGCTGGCGCTGGCAATCACGGCCCTGCTGTCACGGGCGCTCCACCTCGACGGCCTGGCCGATCTCGCGGACGGGCTGACGGCGGGCCACGACCCCGAGCGCTCGCTGGCCGTCATGCGCAAAGGCGATGTCGGTCCCGCGGGGATGGCGGTCCTCGTCCTGGTGCTCCTGCTGGACGCCGCCTGTCTCGCGGGGCTTCTCGTCGACTATGCCGGGATCACGATGGCCGGGTCGGCGCTCCTCGCGAGCCGGCTGGCTCCCGCGATCTGCGCGCGCAGCGGCATACCGGCTGCTCGACCCGAGGGTCTCGGTCAGGCGGTCGCGGGGTCGGTGTCACGCAAGGCCGTCGTGACCCAGATCGTCGTCGTCTGCCTGCTGGCCGGGGGGGTGGGATGGCTCACCGTGTCGGCGGCGAAACCGCCCGGACATCTTCGGGCGGCTGCCGCTTGCGTCGTCGTGGTGCTCGCGGGTGTCGTCGGCGCCCTCGCCATCCGCTGCCGTGCCGTGCGCCGGCTTCGCGGGATCACGGGCGACGTCATCGGGGCGGCCATGGAGATCGCCCTTGCCGTGGCCTTGGTGACGGCCACGGCCGTGAACGGCCTTTGGGGCCAGTTAGACTGAGCGCTCCCTCGACGAGAGGGTGAGCCACTCGAAGTGACCGTCAGGCCTCGCGGACCTGGACCTCCACGAAGGGCGGCTTGACCACTGTCGCCGCGACCGGCCGCCCGCGGACGTCGATCTCGACGGCGGTGCCGTCGGCCACGTCAGGTGCCAGCAGTGCCAGTGCGATCCCCTGCTTCAGCGTGGGTGAGAACGTCCCCGAAGTGACCTCGCCCACCGGCGCGCCGTCTCGGCTCACCGTGCAGTGGGCTCGCGGGATGCCGCGGCCGGTCACCAGCAGCCCACGGGACAGGCGCGCCGGTGCAGCCTTCTCGGCCTCCAGTGCGGCCTTGCCCCAGAACGTGTCCTTCTTCCACCCGACCGCCCAGCCGGCTCGCGCCTGCACTGGAGAGATCTCGAGCGAAAGGTCCTGTCCGTGAAGGGGATAGCCCATCTCAGTGCGCAGCGTGTCTCGCGCGCCGAGGCCGCACGGCATACCGTCGTAGGGCTGGACGGCATCGATGAGGGCGTCCCAGAGTGAGGGCGCGTCGTCCCACAGCGGGACCAGCTCGTAACCGCGCTCGCCGGTGTAGCCCGTCCGGCAGACGATGACCGGCCGGCCGTTCCACTCCGCCTCGACGAACGACATGTAGCCGTGACCCGCGGGCAGTCCGAGCGCCTCGAGGGTCTCGTCCGACTTGGTCCCCTGCACAGCGATGACGGCATAGTCGTGGTGCAGGTTGGTCACCTCGATGCCCTCGGGCGCTGCGGCCTGAAGGCGACGCACGACCTCCGCCGTGTTCGCGGCGTTCGGGATGAGGAAGACGTCGTCGTCTGCCTTGAGATAGACGATGAGGTCGTCGACGACGCCGCCGGACTCGTCGCAGCAGAGGGTGTACTGCGCCTGGCCCGGTTGGATCCGTCGCACGTCGTTGGTGAGGCACGCGTTGACGAAGTCAGCGGCGCCCGGCCCCTTGACCGAGGCCTTGCCCAGGTGGCTCACGTCGAAGACACCGACCCGCTCGCGCACCGCCGTGTGCTCGGCCACGACACCACCGCCCGGATACTCGATCGGCATGTCCCAGCCTCCGAAGTCCGCCATCTTGGCGCCGAGGGCGACGTGGCGGTCGTGCAGGGGCGAGGTGAGCGGGGAGGTCGTCCCCGACGTCTCTGTCGTCATGGCCGCCAACCTACCGCCACCGACACGCACGGCCGGGCTCGTTATCATCGAGCGCCGCCTACGGCAGACCGTGCCCCACGGTGACACACCATCTGCCCCTCCGGACGCGCCCACACTCGTGCGCCCGCGAGCACACGACGAAGGAGTCCGACGTGCCCAACCTGACCCTCTCCACCCGATCGGCCGCAGAGACGGCCGGCGATGCGCTCGTCGTCGCCCTCGTCTCCGGTGAGGACGGGGCGACCCTCGCGGCCGGGCACGGGCTGCCTCGCAAGACGGCATCGCACCTGAAGTCGGTCGTCGCCGACCTCGAGCTCGCCGGCAAGGTCGGCGAGGTGACGACGCTCGCCGCCGTCCCGGAGGTCGCCGCCAAGCTCGTCGTCCTTGCCGGCGTCGGCGAGCTGACGTCGAAGCCGGACTCGACGTCCCTCGAGGACGTTCGCAAGGGCGTCGGCGCGGCGGTCCGCTCGCTGAGCAAGAAGAAGAAGGCGGTCGTCGTGGTCCCGGGCAGCTCGGCCGAGCTGGTCGCCGCTGTCGCCGAGGGCTGCGCCCTGGGTGGGTATGCCGTGTCGAAGGCCGGAACGACGAGCACCGACGCTGTGGGCGCCGTCGCCATCGTCGGCCCGGCCGACGCCGCGTCGCGTCGCGCTGTCAAGCGTGCCGCCGCCCTCGGCGAGGCGGTCGCCTACGTGCGCGACCTGGTCAACCTGGCGCCCAACCTGCTCTACCCGGAGACCTTCGTCGACTCCCTGGCCGAGCGGATCAAGGGCACGAAGGTCAAGCTCAAGTCCTACGACATGAAGCAGCTGCGGGACGGTGGGTTCGGCGGCACGGTCGGCGTTGGACAGGGCTCGGCAAACGAGCCGCGGATCGCCGTGCTCAGCTACTCCCCGGCTCGCCCGAAGGCCTCGATCGCCTTCGTGGGCAAGGGCATCACGTTCGACTCGGGTGGCCTGTGCATCAAGCCCGCCACCGGCATGCTCACGATGAAGTGCGACATGGCGGGTGCGGCGGCGGTCGCCGGTGCGGTGCTGGCCGTCGCCGAGCTGGGGCTGCCCGTTGCCGTGACCGGCTACCTCGGGCTCGCCGAGAACATGCCGAGCGCTACCGCGCAGCGCCCGAGCGACGTCGTGACGATGCGCGGTGGCAAGACCGTCGAGGTCCTCAACACCGACGCCGAGGGCCGGATGGTGCTCGGCGACTGCATCGCGCTCGCGTCGGAGACCAAACCCGACGCCATCGTCGATGTCGCGACGCTGACTGGGGCCCAGGTCGTCGCCCTCGCCAACACCGCGGCCGTCATGGCCAACGACGACACCTTCCGCGGGAGGGTGCTCCAGGCCGCCGACCAGGTGGGCGAGGCCATGTGGCCGATGCCGCTGTCGAAGGACCTGCGGCCGGCGCTCGACTCGATCAACGCCGACCTTGCGCACAAGGGCGGCAGCGAGGGCGGCATGTTGACTGCCGGGATCTTCCTGAGCGAGTTCGTCGGCGAGGGCATCTTGTGGAGCCACATCGACATCGCCGGACCGGCGTTCAACGACAAGGCCCCAACGGGCTACTGGCCCAAGGGCGGTACCGGCTTCGGGGTCCGGACGCTCGTGGGCCTCGCGGAGTCCTACGCGTAATTTCGGGCTCGCTCCGCTCGCGTGTTCGTCAGACCAAGCGGAGCGAGCCAGAGTAGTTCAGCCGCCGGACTTGCGCCGGAACATCTGCTGCTGCTTGGCCGGTCCGTGTGCACCGTGGACCTTCGACCGGTCGCCGTCGTCGGAGACGTCTTTGCCGCCGTGGGCGTGCTTCTTGTCCAGGGCTGCCTTGAACTTCGCCTTCATCTCCTCGCTCGGGCCGGCGGCCGCCGCATCCTTCTTGGTCATTCGAAGTGCCTCCTCGGTGTGGTGGCGCGCCGCTCACGGCACGGTGGGACGCCTCCCACCCTGCCAACCGACCGGCATACGCGCCAGTACTTTTGCCTTGACAGAGGTTCGACAGGCCCTGGATGTATCCCGTCCGCCCCGTTCAGGCGTCTCCGCTGCGCTTGCGGGAGTTCCACTCGCGCATGCGGCTGGGATACCCAGTGTGGTTCACGTCGTAGGCGGGGATGCCGAGCTTCTGGCTGATCTCGAACGCGTCCTTCGGTGACCCGACCGCCCGACGAGTCCACTCGCCGTCCCAGGCGATGAGCACGATGGTCGTCTTCGTGACGCTCGTGGCGGGCTCCACATAGGCCTCGACACCGAGGTGCGACTCCGCGAACGAGCGTAGGTGGCTGTCCACGGCCTTGCGGTCGATGTCCATCTGGGGCCCGTCGGAGCGACCCTGGTGGTCGTCGCTCTTGCGACCTCCGCGGCGTGAGAACCAGCCCATGGCGGCACTGTACGTGCTCGACCCGTGGTCGGGCCGTCACTGCGCGGGCAGGCGTGACCTGGCTGTGACGTCGCCCTCGATCAATGACAAGATGCTGTGCAGTTCGAACCCTGAGCTACGCACCCATCCCAAAAGGAGCGCAACCATATGTCGGCTGGTGCCGCGGACGACTACGACGTCGTCATCCTCGGCGGGGGGTCCGGCGGCTACGCCTGCGCCCTCCGCTCTGCAGAGCTGGGCCTCTCGGTGGCCCTGGTCGAGAAGGGGAAGCTGGGCGGCACCTGCCTCCACGTCGGCTGCATCCCGACCAAGGCCCTGCTGCACGCGGCCGAGGTCGCCGACGTGGCACGCGAGGGCGCCCAGTTCGGCATCAAGTCCACGTTCGAGGCCGTGGACATGTCAGGGGTGCACCGCTACAAGGACGGCGTGGTCACCCGGCTGCACAAGGGCCTGCAGGGCCTGGTCAAGGCGGCCAAGATCACCTATGTCGAAGGCATCGGCGCGCTGGACGGCCCCAACACCGTGGTCGTGGGCGGCCGGAGGCTGACCGGGCGCAACGTCGTCCTCGCCACCGGGAGCTACCCGAAGTCGCTGCCCGGGCTCGAGATCGGCGGCCGCATCATGACGAGCGAGCAGGCCTTGCAGATCGACCATGTGCCTGCCCGCGTCGTGGTCCTCGGCGGTGGCGTCATCGGCGTCGAGTTCGCGTCGGTCTTCAAGAGCTTCGGCTCTGAGGTGACCGTCATCGAGGCGCTCCCCCGGCTCGTCGCCGCCGAGGACGAGGCGATCAGCAAGCAGCTCGAGCGCGCCTTCCGCAAACGCAAGATCTCTGTCAAGACGGGGGTGTCGTTCACCGGCGCCACGCAGACCGGCGACGTCGTGAGCATCTCGCTCGACTCCGGCGAGACCATCGAGGCAGATCTGCTGCTCGTCGCCGTCGGGCGCGGCCCCGTCACCGACGGGCTCGGCTTCGAGGCAGCCGGCGTCACCGTCGACCGCGGCTTCGTGCCGACGGACGAGCGGCTGCGCACCAACGTCTCCAACGTGTATGCCGTGGGTGACATCGTGCCGGGCCTTCAGCTCGCGCACCGCGGGTTCGCCCAGGGGATCTTCGTCGCCGAGGAGATCGCCGGCCTGTCCCCCGCCGTCATCGAGGAGGCCGGCATCCCGCGGGTCACCTACTGCGACCCCGAGATCGGCAGCGTCGGCCTCACGGAGGCCCAGGCGAAGGAGCAGTACGGCGAGGTCGAGACCTACGAGTACAACCTCGGCGGCAACGGCAAGTCGCAGATCCTGGCCACCCAGGGCTTCGTCAAGCTCGTGCGCCAGAAGGACGGACCTGTCGTCGGCGTCCACATGATCGGTGCCCGCATGGGCGAGCAGATCGGCGAGGCCCAGCTCATCGTCAACTGGGAGGCACACCCCGAGGACGTCGCCGGTCTCATCCACGCGCACCCGACACAGAACGAGTCGCTCGGCGAGGCACACTTGGCCTTGGCGGGCAAGCCCCTGCACGCACACGCTTGAGCCAGTCACTGGGAAGAGGAGAAAACACGTCATGTCAGATCGCGTGACCATGCCGGCCCTGGGTGAGTCCGTCACCGAGGGGACCGTCACCCGCTGGCTGAAGAACGTCGGTGACCGCGTGGAGGTGGACGAGCCGCTGCTCGAGGTCTCGACCGACAAGGTCGACACCGAGATCCCCTCACCTGTCGCGGGCACTCTGCAGGAGATCCTCGTGCAGGAGGACGACACGGTGCCCGTCGGCGCCGACCTCGCCGTGATCGGCGACGTAGCAGCAGCGCCGGGCGGGGGCGACGCGCCTGCCGCCACCGAGGCACCCGCTCCGGAGGCCGCACCCGCGCAGGAGCCGGCACCGGCCGCCGAGGCACCGAGCACCGAGCAGGAGCCGGCGCCGGCCACGAGCGAGCCCGAGGCCGCAGCCGCCGCGCCAGCCCCCGCAGCTGAGGCCCCTGCGGCAGCTGCGCAGTCGGGTGGCGGCGGCCAGACCGTGACGATGCCGGCTCTCGGCGAGTCCGTCACCGAGGGCACCGTGACTCGCTGGCTCAAGTCCGAGGGCGAGGAGGTCGCCGTCGACGAGCCGCTCCTCGAGGTCTCGACCGACAAGGTCGACACCGAGATCCCGTCCCCGTTCGCGGGCACCCTGACCAAGATCCTCGTCGGCGAGGACGAGACGGTGCCGGTGGGTGGCGACCTCGCCATCATCGGCGGTGGCGCACCGGCAGCCGCCGCTTCCGCCGCGCCGCAGGCGTCGAGCGCTCCGGCCCCGCAGGCCCCGGCTCCCGCTCCCGCCGCACCTCCCGCTCCGCCGGCACCGCCTGCGCCCGCAGCGGCTCCCGAGGCGGCGGAAGCAGCTCCCGCACCCGCCGGGCTTCCGGCCGACGCCGAGCGTCCCGCAGCGCAGCAGTCACCCGAGGGCAACGGGTCCGGGGACGCCGCCTCCCGCGACGAGGCTGCGGCATACGTCACGCCCCTCGTACGCAAGCTGGCCAGCCAGCACGGCGTCGACCTCGGGAGCATCAAGGGCACCGGCGTCGGCGGCCGGATCCGCAAGCAGGATGTCCTCGATGCTGCCGAGGCAGCCAAGGCCCCCGCAGCTCCGGCCCCGGAGCAGCCCGCGGCCCCGTCCGCCCAGGCGGCTCCGGCCGCTCCGGCGGCCGCTGCACCGTCGGCGACCGTCTCCCCCAAGCGCGGCACGCGCGAGAAGATGAGCCGGCTTCGCAAGGTCATCGCCACGCGCATGGTCGAGTCGCTGCAGGTGTCAGCGCAGCTGACGACGGTCGTCGAGGTCGACCTGACGAAGGTGGCCCGGATCCGCGACCGCTCCAAGCGGGACTTCGAGGCGCGAGAGGGCGTCAAGCTCAGCTTCCTGCCGTTCCTCGCGCTCGCCGCGACCGAGGCGCTCAAGGCGCACCCGATGGTCAACGCGAGCGTCGAGGGCGACGAGATCGTCTACCACGGCTCGGAGAACCTCTCGATCGCCGTCGACACCGACAAGGGCCTCATCGTCCCGGTCGTCAAGAACGCCGGTGACCTCAACATCGCCGGGCTCGCCCGGGCGATCGCCGATGTGGCCGAGCGCACCCGCAACAGCAAGATCACGCCCGACGACCTGGCCGGTGGCACCTTCACCATCACCAACACCGGCAGCCGGGGCGCGCTGTTCGACACCCCGATCATCAACCAGCCGCAGGTCGCGATCCTCGGCACGGGCGCGATCGTCAAGCGCCCGGTCGTCGTCACCGACCCCGACGGCGGCGAGACCATCGCGATCCGCTCGATGATGTACCTCGCACTGTCGTACGACCACCGCATCGTCGACGGCGCGGACGCTGCCCGCTTCCTGGGCACCATGAAGACCCGCCTCGAGGAGGGCCGCTTCGAGGCCTGAGCAGAGGCCTCCCAGGGTTGTGATCATGACGAAGCGCGTTGCCATCACCGGCTCGTCCGGTCTGATCGGCGACGCGCTTCGTCGTCATCTCACCGACCGAGGTGACAGCGTGCTGCGGGTCGTGCGCCGGGATGCCACGACACCTGACGAGGTCGGGTGGGACCCACAGCGCGGCCGCCTCGAAGAGAGCGCCCTGGATGGCGTCGACGCGGTGGTCAACCTGGCCGGGGTCGGGATCGGCGACCGGCGCTGGACCCCGGAGCACAAGCGCGAGGTCGAGCGCTCCCGCACCGACGCGACCGGCACGATCGCACAGGCCCTGGTCGCTCACCGTGCTCGCACCGGCCGGACGGTCCGCCTCGTCAACGCCTCGGCGGTCGGCTACTACGGCGACCGCGGCGACGAGGTCCTGACGGAGCAGAGCGAGGCAGGGCACGACTTCCTCGCCGGCCTGGTCACCCGCTGGGAGGCCGCCGCCGAGCCGGCGGTGAGCGCCGGCATACCCGTGGCCTGGGTCCGAAGCGGGCTCGTCATGTCGCGCCAGGGCGGCGCCTTCGAGCCGCTGCTGCGTCTGGCGCGTCTCGGGCTGGGCGGCCCGTTGGGGTCGGGAACGGAGTGGTGGCCATGGGTCACCCTCGTCGACGAGGTCCGGGCGATCACGCACCTGGTGGACCGGCCGGAGCTGACCGGGGCGTTCAACGTCGTGGCGCCGCAGCCGGCTCGACAGAAGGACATCGCCCGGGCCATCGGCTCAGCGCTGTCGCGTCCCGCCGTCCTGCCCGCGCCGCGGCTGGCGCTGCGCGTCGTCGTCGGAGAGTTCGCCGACTCCATCCTGGCCAGCCAGCGGGTCGAGCCGGCAGCCCTGCACAGCTCGGGCTTCGACTTCGAGCACCGCGACCTCGACACTGCGGTCAGCTGGCTCGTGCAGCGCTGATCGAGACGATCCGCCAGCCCGCTGCGCCCCACTGGAGGCGGAAGTCCAGCAGGTCGCCGCGCTCGGCCGCCCGCTGATGGCGCACGCCACCTGAGTCGACGACGACGTATGCCGCCCAGCTCACTCGGGCGCGGACGACTGCCATGCGGCCTGTCCCTGACACGAACTTCGCGTCGGCGACCTGGGACCGCAGGCCCTCCCAGTGAGTCCCCGACTCGCGCATCGACGCCACGAGCTGCTGGTCCGCGAGGGCGCTCGGCGACCCGTCGGCATGGACCGCGGCGAGCGCCACCGTGTCGCGCCGGACGAGCGCGCGGCCCCGACGGTCGCTCAGCGCCTGGAGGAGGGCGAATGGCCGGACCGACGGAGACCCGGGCGCCGACACCACCTGGTCCCCACGCCGCGCGCCCGACCTGGCCGATGGGGTGCCCAAACCGCCCACGGTGGCGGCAGCGGCCCGTGCGACCGGCCTCCCAGTTGGCACACTGCCGGGTGTCGTGGCGCCGGGCGGCACCCTCGCCGCCAGTGCCCAGCCGGCGGCGGCGACGAGCGTGAGGGCAGCAGCGGCGGCGACGCCTGAACGGGTGAGCCATTTCCACGAGCCGCGGTCTCGCGCCGCCACGGCGTCCGGACCGACGGCGTCGTGGCCGGCCGTCTCGCGCAGCCGGTGGGTCAGGGCCGCGGCCGGGTCCAGGTCGAGGACGACCTCGACCGGCTCGGGCACAGCGGCGTCGAAGAAGCGCCGCGGCAGCTCAGCCGAGGTCGGGCGGCATGCAGGATCCGGGTCGATGCAGGCGCTGATCAGCCCGGCGAGCGCTGGGCCGACGTGGCTCTCGATCACCTCCGGGTCGAGGCGCAGCGGCGTGTCGGGGGCCCCGTTGCCCGTGGCGCAGAACCAGGCGAGCGCCCCGAGGGAGTAGACATCGGTGGCCATCGAGGGCTCGTCGCCGGCGCGGATCTCCGGCGCGACGAATCCCGGCGTGCCGTGCACAAGCCCGGGCTCCGCACCGACGACGCGCGTGGAGCCAAGGTCGAGCAGGACGGGCCGGCCAGCAGGCGTGACCATGACGTTGCCTGGAGAGAGGTCGCCGTGGAGTCCGCCGGCGGAGTGGATCGCCGCGACCGCCTCACAGATGGGCGTCAGGACCGTGACGGTCTCGCCCGCGCGCAGGCGCCCGCGCGATCGCACGATGCCCGCGAGCGCCTGGCCCGGGACGAGGTCGAACACCAGGGCGGTGCGGCCGTCGTGGAGAGCGACGGCGTCGCGCAGCGGAACCAGATGCTCGTGTCGGACGGCACGGAGGACATGCTGCTCGACCCGTGCCTGCGCGAGGTCCGATGCATCCGCCCGCAGATGCGGCACCTTGACGGCGACCGGTCGACCGCCGGGACCGGTCCCGGACCACACGACGCCGCTCGCCCCTTCGCCGATCACCCGCCCGAGGGCATAGCCCGGCACCGCCAAGGGTTGCTGTCGCTCCGTCACTCGTCCATGCAAGCAGCACCGCGCCCAGCCGCGTGGGCGTCATCCACAGGCAGGGAGGGACGTCTCGGTCAGTCGGGCACCTCGCCCGGCGTCACGACGTCCACGACCCGGCAGCCGCGGGCGCTGACGCGTGCCGCGTCGATCACAGCCAGCACGTGCACCGCGTCGCGCGGGTCCACCGGCATCGTCGCCTGCGGGTCGTCGGTCGCCAGGGCCGCTGCGACCGCACGGTAGAAGTCCGCCTGGTCAGCTCCGGTCACGACCGGACCGGGCTCACGCTCGTCTCCGCGGACCACCCACCCGACCGCATCCCCCTGGTTGAAGAACTCCGTGAACGAGCTGACGTCGTCGAACTGCTTGCCGATGATGTAGGAGCCACCCGAGCCCAGCACGCGTGCGCGAGGGCCGGGAGCGCCGTTGACCGAGCTCGCCATGAGGTGGCTGACGACGCCGGAGGTGTGGTGGCACGCCAGGAACGTGTCGTCCTCCGCGACCGTGGTTCGCGAGTCGGCCTCGGCGTAGACCGCCTCGACCTCGCCGTGCAGGAGCACCGCCTGGTCGACGAGGTGCGTGTGCAGGTCGAGCAGCAGCCCGCCTCCCTCCTCCGGGCCGACCTGTTCGCGCCACCGCAGTTTCGGCACAGGCCGCCAACGGTCCCAGCGATACTCTGCGCGCCAGATCTCGCCGACGAGCTCGTCGTCCCGGACGCGGGTGAGGGCCGCCAGCTCGGGGTCGAACCGCCGGTTGTTGAAGACGGTCAGGGGCACACCGTGGTGCGCTGCGAGGTCGACGACGTCGAGTGCGCTCCTCGCGTCCACCCCCAGCGGCTTGTCGACCACGAGGGGCAGACCGGCGCCGATGACACGCTCGGCCTGCTCTGCATGAACGCCGCTCGGCGACGCGAGCACGACCACGTCGACTCCGTCGAGCGCAAGCAGCGTGTCGAGGTCGGGCACGACGACCGCATCCGGGTGTTCGGCGCGCACCTCCTCGGCACGGGTCGGGTTGGACGTCGACACGGCCGCGAGCGTGAGCCCGGCCCGAACGATCAGTGGAGCGTGGATCCCACGGCCGGCCGAGCCGTAGCCCACGAGGCCGACGCGAAGGGACGGGGCGGACGTGACGTCGGAAGGCGGCATACCGAGGTTGTATGCCGTCCGAGGCTCGCGCGCAAACGAACCGCGGCGGAGAGGGCGGCTGAGTCGGCGCAGCCTCGGACGGGTGCGGACCCGTCGCGCGGCGCGCGTACGCTGACGCCATGCGTTTCGTGCACCTCGGGCTCGACCCTGACTTCGTCGACTACGAGCAGGCGTGGCAGGTCCAGCGCGACACCCACGCGAAGGTCGTAGCCGGCGAAGAGCCCGACACCGTCTATCTGCTCGAGCACTCGGCGGTGTACACCGCCGGCAAGCGCACCGAGCCCCAGGAGCGTCCCAAGGACGGCACGCCGGTCATCGACGTCGACCGCGGCGGCAAGATCACCTGGCACGGACCGGGCCAGATCACCGGCTACCCGATCGTCCGGCTGCCGGCCCCGATCGACGTCGTCGGGTATGTCCGGACGCTCGAGGAGATGATGATCCGGGTGTGTGCGGACTTCGGGGTCGAGGCCGGCCGGGTCGAGGGCGAGAGCGGGACGTGGATCGCCGCCGACGAGCGGGGTCCGCGTCGCAAGATCGGCGCCATCGGCATCCGGGTGAGCCGTCAGGTCGCCATGCATGGCTTCGCCTTCAACTGCAACCCGGACCTGTCCTGGGGAGAGGTCATCATCCCCTGCGGCATAGTCGGCGCGGGTGTCACGTCACTGTCGTTCGAGCTGGGGCGGGACGTGCCGGTGGTCGAGGTACTCCCGCACGTCGAGAAGCACCTGTCCGACCTGGTTCCAGCTCTCCGGCCGAACGGGCGTGTCCCCGCCTGATGCATCCCGTGCCGACCGCCTAGGGTGTGCCTGACCCAGACCGAACTCATGGGCGCCCAAGGGGGACTCGATGGACGTCGCCGTCCGCACCGTCAATCTGCGCAAGACCTACCTGAGCCGTGGTGGCCGCCGCGTCGCCGTCGCCGGGCTCACGATGACCGTCCCGCACGGCGGGGTGCACGGCTTCCTCGGCCCCAACGGCTCGGGCAAGACCACGACGATCCGAATGCTGCTCGGCCTGGCCAGGGCAGACTCGGGAACCGCTGAGATCTTCGGGCACGAGGTGCCGCGGACCCTTCCCGCCGTCATCGACCGGGTCGGGGCCATCGTCGAGTCCCCGAAGTTCTTCCCGGCCTTCTCGGCGCACCAGAACCTCACGCTCCTCGCGGGTGCCATCGGCACCCCGCGGCACCGGGTCGACGAGGTGCTCGAGGCCACCCACCTTCACGACCGTGCCCGCGACCGGTATGCCGGCTTCTCGCTGGGCATGAAGCAGCGCCTCGCGATCGCGGCCACCCTGCTCAAGGACCCCGACCTGCTCATCTTCGACGAGCCGACCAACGGCCTCGACCCAGCAGGTATCAGGGAGGTGCGCGACACGATGAAATCGCTTGGCGCACAAGGGAAGACGGTGCTTGTCAGCTCACACATCCTGGCCGAGGTCGAGCAGGTCGCCGACACCGTGTCGATCATCGGGCATGGCTCGCTCCTGGCCGAGGGCGTCGTCAGCGACATCCTCGGCGGGCAGGGTGTCGCGCAGGTCAAGGTGGGCGTCGCGTCGCCCGAACGCGCACACGAGGTCCTCGAGGCCGAGGGTCTCACCGTCACTCGCGAAGGCCGGCACCTGATCGTCACAACGGACGACCCATCGGCGGTGACGCGGGCGCTGGCCGGACATGGCCTGTTCGTCAGCGAGCTCGTGCCGATCCGGCCCGACCTCGAGTCGGCGTTCTTGGCGCTCACGGCAGAGGAAGGCCTGGGCAGCGCAGCGGACCGGGCCGCAGGCGGGCGACTCATGGGAGGTGCGGCGTGACCAGCATGCTGGCCGGCTCCGACTCGCGGCCGCGCTCGGACGTCCGGCCGACCGGCACCTCGTTCGTCGGTCTCGTCGGCGTCGAGCTGCGACGACTCTGGTGGCGTCGGCTCACCAAGGCCGTCATCGTCGCGATCTTCGCGGTCGTCGGCATGGCGACGTTCTCGATCTACCAGGAGACGACGCCCGAGAACATCGCCCAGCGCGTGGACGAGTACCACTCGATGGTCGAGCAGATGCAGCGGGACCAGGCACAGCTCGACCCCGCGCAGAAGGCCCAGCAGCTCGCCGACTGCAAGAAGAGCGAGGCACAGTCGCAACAAGACGGCGCTCCCGCTGACTTCGGCTGCGACCACATGTTCGACCCGCCGACGCTGCAGCAGTTCGGGCTCACCAACCTGGCCAAGGACGAGATCATCCGGTCGATCGCGGTCGAGGGCTTCTACGTGTTCGCGTTCCTGGCATTCATCCTCGGCGCGAGCTTCGTCGCGGCCGAGTACGCGACCGGGTCCCTCGGCAACTGGCTGACTTTCGTGCCCCGGAGGGTCCGCGTTGCCACCTCCAAGCTCGTCGCCGCGACGCTCGCCGGCGTCGGCATCGCGACCGTCGCCATCGGCCTGGCCATCCTCAGCGCCACCATGATCACGACCATCAACCGCCCCGACTCGGACCTGGCCCTGCCCGACGGCCCGAGCACCGGGACGATCACGCAGGAGCTCCTGCGCGTCGGGGTGGTGGTCGCACTCGGCGGGCTGGGTGGCGCCGTGATCGGCATCCTGCTCCGCTCGACCGCGGGCGTGATCGGGACCGTGCTGGCCTGGACCGTGGTGGCGGAGGGACTCATCGCCTCGGAGCTGTCCGGAGGGCGCTGGCAGCCGTGGTTCATGCGCACCAACGTGGAGTCGTTCGTCCACGACGGCTCGACGTACTACGCCACGGTCTGCAAGCCGACCGAGTGCATGTCCGAACAGCTGACGAACAGCTACACCCACGGCTGGGTGTACCTCGTCATCGTCAGCGCCCTCGGGGTGGCCGCCGCACTGCTCGCCTTCCGTCGCCGCGACGTCAGCTGAGCATCGGCGGCGACTTCGGGCCGACGTCGACGTCGACAGGCCCGCCACGCGCGGCGGCGGCGGGTGCGACGGGCCTCACCGGCCGGCATACCTCGGTGGTCAGGGGCTCCCCGGCGGGGGCGTAACCTGTGGGTGCAGCATCACCCGACCAAGGAGAGCCAGTGACTGTCGCCCCCGACGGCCGCCGTCTGCTGCGCGTCGAGGCGCGCAACGCCGAGACCCCCATCGAGCGCAAACCGTCCTGGATCCGGACGACGGCCAAGATGGGCCCGGAGTACACCGCCCTGCACTCCATGGTGAAGACCGAGGGTCTGCACACCGTGTGCCAGGAGGCCGGCTGCCCCAACATCTTCGAGTGCTGGGAGGACCGGGAGGCCACCTTCCTCATCGGCGGCGACATCTGTACCCGGCGCTGTGACTTCTGCGACATCGCGACCGGACGCCCGCGTGACCTCGACCTGGACGAGCCGCGGCGCGTGGCCGAGTCGGTGCGCCAGATGGGGCTGCGGTACTCCACGGTCACCGGCGTCGCTCGCGACGACCAGCCCGACGGTGCCGCCGGGCTCTACGCCGAGACGATCCGGCAGATCCACCTGCTCAACCCCAACACCGGGGTCGAGATCCTGCCCCCCGACTTCGGCGCCAAGCCGGAGCTGGTCGGGCAGGTGTTCGACGCCCGTCCCGAGGTGTTCGCGCACAACCTCGAGACGGTCCCGCGCATCTTCCGCCGGATCCGTCCGGCTTTCACGTACGAGAAGTCGCTCAAGGTGCTGTCGATGGCCCGCGAGGCGGGTCTCGTGACGAAGTCGAACCTCATCCTCGGCATGGGCGAGACCGACGCGGAGATCGACGAGGCGATCCGCGACCTGCACGACGCGGGGTGCGACATCCTCACGATCACGCAGTACCTCCGCCCGTCCAAGCTGCACCACCCGATCGACCGCTGGGTCAAGCCGGAGGAGTTCGTGCACTGGTCGGAGCTGGCCGAGCAGGTCGGCTTCAAGGGCGTCATGGCCGGTCCGCTCGTGCGGTCCTCCTACCGCGCCGGGCGCCTCTGGGCGACGGCCATGCGCAAGTGGGGCCGTGAGATCCCCGCCCACCTCGCCCACCTGGCCGACGCCGCCGAGTCGCCGGCCCGCCAAGAGGCGGCGTCATTGGTGGCTCGCGCACAGGCAGCCGTATCCTGAGCACCATGGCACGCAAGAAGGACGGCGACACCGCGCCCGAGGACAAGAAGCAGGGCCGGCTGGCCCAGATCCGCGACGTCTACCGGATCACCAAGCAGAGTGACCCCAATATCGGGTGGTACATGCTGCTGGCGTTCCTGGCGGTGTTCGCCGTGTTCCTCGTCATCGGCCTCATCTTCAAGATGCCGGTGTTCCTCGGCATCTTCGGTGTGCTGTTCGGGATCCTCGCGGCGACGATCCTGATGAGTCGTCGTGCCGAGCGTGCTGCCTACTCTCAGATCGAGGGTCAGGCCGGCGCCGCAGGTGCCGCGCTCACCTCGATCCGTCGCGGCTGGTACACCGACCGCGAGCCGGTCGCCGCCGACGTGGCCCGTACGGGCGACATCAGCTCTGCCGCGATGGTCTACCGCGCGCTCGGCCGTCCGGGCGTCGTGCTCGTCGGCGAAGGGCCCACAGGCCGCGTGCAGAAGCTGCTCGCCGCGGAGAAGAAGCGGGTCGAGCGCGTCGCACCCGGCGTCCCGGTGACCACGTTGCGCGTCGGCAACGGCGACGACGAGATCCCGCTGTCGAAGATCGCGAGCAAGGTGCAGCGCCTCAAGCCGCAGATCACCAAGGACGAGATGGCGATGGTCAACAAGCGGCTCAAGGCCCTCGGCGGGCTGCGTGCGCCGCTCCCGCCGGGCGTCGACCCGACGAAGGCGCGGATGGACCGCCGCGCCCTCCGCGGAAAGTAGACGACGCGAGCCTTCCCCGTGTCGGTCAGCGGGTGCGGACGATGACCGTGTTGGGCACCTTGTCGTGCAGGCCGCGGCCGTCGCGGTCCCACACGATCGCCGGTAGGAAGAGGCAGAGCAGCACGGT
This sequence comes from Monashia sp. NPDC004114, assembly GCF_053603855.1. Taxonomy (NCBI): domain Bacteria; kingdom Bacillati; phylum Actinomycetota; class Actinomycetes; order Micrococcales; family Intrasporangiaceae; genus Intrasporangium; species Monashia sp. NPDC004114. Next base: position 282,578 of record NZ_JBSGGK010000002.1, read on the forward strand.
GCGGGTCAGCACCTGCAGCGGCATCGCCCGGCCACCGTCGACCGAGTGCACCTGAAGGCCCATGATCCGGTGCCCGATCGTGTTGCCCAGCGTGCCGACGAGCAGCAGCGTCATCACCGCGAAGACGCCGAGCACCACGAAGTTCTGGCCGCCCGTCGCCGGTGGCTGCGAGAACGGCAGCGGGACGCCGAACAGGCCCTTGGCGATGAGCGAGGCGATCGCCCAGTCGATGAGCACGCCGACGAAGCGGACGCCGAAGCCCGCGATCGAGCCCGGCCCGCGCTCCGGCATACCTAGCGCCTGGCCGCGGTACTCACCTGGCTGCTGCGTGCGCGCTCGGGGCCCCTCGAGCCACGAGCCGAAGTCCTTGCGGTCCACCACGGGACCAGCGTAACGAGATGTCAACCGTGGACTTTGCCTGGGCCTGCCCATCCGTAACACCGGCGAAACATGCGGGTCATGGCCGAGAAATCGGCCCTGAGTAGGGTCGAGCCCGACAGCACGAGGCCGTCGCCTGTTTCTGCATGCGACGACCTCGACCCACATTCAGGAGGTTGGATGTTCAGCTCAGCTGACGAGGTCCTCAAGTTCATCAAGGACGAGGACGTCAAGTTCGTCGACATTCGGTTCTGCGATCTGCCCGGTGTCATGCAGCACTTCAACGTGCCGGCTGAGACGGTCGACGAGGACTTCTTCACCACGGGCCAGATGTTCGACGGCTCCTCGATCCGCGGCTTCCAGGCCATCCACGAGTCGGACATGAAGCTCGTCCCGGACCCCGCCACGGCGTTCATCGACCCCTTCCGGACCGAGAAGACGCTGGTCATGAACTTCTCGATCCTCGACCCGTTCACCGACGAGCGCTACGCCCGCGACCCGCGCAACATCGCGATCAAGGCGCAGGAGTACCTCAAGTCGACGGGCATCGCCGACACCGCCTACTTCGGCGCCGAGGCCGAGTTCTACGTCTTCGACGACGTCCGCTTCGAGACGAAGCAGAACGCCGGCTACTACTTCATCGACTCGATCGAGGCCGCGTGGAACACCGGCCGCGAAGAGGAGGGCGGCAACAAGGGGTACAAGACCCGCTACAAGGGCGGCTACTTCCCGGTCTCCCCCGTCGACCACTTCGCGGACTTCCGCGACAAGGTGTGCCTCAACCTCGCCAAGGTCGATGTTGCCGTCGAGCGCAGCCACCACGAGGTCGGTACCGCCGGCCAGATGGAGATCAACTACCGCTTCAACACGTTGCTGCACGCCGGCGACGACATGATGAAGTTCAAGTACGTCGTCAAGAACACCGCCTGGGAGGTGGGCAAGACCGCGACGTTCATGCCGAAGCCGATCTTCGGTGACAACGGCTCGGGCATGCACACGCACCAGTCGCTGTGGAAGGACGGCGAGCCGCTGTTCTACGACGAGCGCGGCTACGGCGGACTGTCGGACCTCGCGCGCTGGTACATCGGCGGCCTGCTCAAGCACGCCCCGTCGCTGCTCGCCTTCACCAACCCGACGATCAACTCGTACCACCGCCTCGTGCCGGGCTACGAGGCCCCGGTCAACCTCGTCTACTCGGCTCGTAACCGCTCGGCGTGCGTCCGCATCCCGATCACGGGCACCTCGGCGAAGGCCAAGCGCATCGAGTTCCGCGTGCCCGACCCGTCGTCGAACCCGTACCTGTCGTTCGCCGCCCAGCTGATGGCCGGTCTCGACGGCATCAAGAACCGCATCGAGCCGCCGGAGCCGGTGGACAAGGACCTCTACGAGCTGCCGCCCGAGGAGCACGCCGCCATCGCCCAGGTGCCGGGCTCGCTCCCCGAGGTGCTCGACGCCCTCGAGACCGACCACGAGTACCTCGTCCAGGGCGACGTCTTCACCGAGGACCTCATCGCCGCGTGGATCGACTACAAGCGCAAGAACGAGGTCGACCCGATCCGCTTCCGTCCGCACCCGCACGAGTTCGAGATGTACTTCGACATCTGAGAAACGGAAACCGCCCCTGACGTGCGCAAACGCCGTCAGGGGCGGTTTTGGTTTGTGCCGGTATGCGCATGTGTGGCCACACGATGGTCACGCGGCGGGCGACGTCGACCGGATCTGCCGATCAGCGGACGTGCCCAACACCACTCATTCGATCATGGGGTGTCGTCAGCTCGTGTTGTCGTGCAGTGACGGTGCGTAGGACAGGCCAACGACGGCACCTTCGGGTGAGAGCAGACGCGCGACGACTTGTCCCCACGGCTCAGTCTTGGCGTCGTGCAGAAGGTCATACCCGCGAGAACGCAACTCCTGTGCTCCCTCGGACACCGCGGTCGCGTCTGCCAGTTCGAACTCGACGCTCACCTGCGGTCTCGTCAGGTCATCCGGCCACGTGCGCGTACCGAAACAAGCCTCCGCGGCCTGTGCAAGCGGCCAAACACCGAAGTGGCTGCACCCGGCTACTTCTCCGCTTGCGAGGTAGTCACCGTCGAGTCGCTCGAGCGGTAGCCCCAGAGCATCCAGGTAGAGCGCCTGACTGGCGGACGCATCGGGCGTGATGACGGCGACACTGGTGATGGACTCGATCTTCATGATCAACCTCCTGCGTCGGCACGCTTGAACATAGCCTTCACTATCGATCGGCGTCGACGCACGCATCTGGCTCCTGATCGCGCGGTCGGTGGAACCCTAGGTTCGGCTCGGACTCAACGCCCGCGGGGGTTCCGCCGGACGCACCCCGAACACCTCCGCGGCCTTCGCCCGTGCTCGCGCGTCGTCGGACGGGAACAGGTGCGAGTACACCCGAAGGGTCATCGTCGCGTCGGCGTGCCGCACCATGGACGAGACCAGTTGGATGTCCGCACCGGATGCGATGAGCGCCGAGGCGAAGTAGTGCCTCAGGTCGTGGAGCCTGAAGCCCGGAGGCATCCCGGCCTCAACCCGGTGCGCGGTCACGGCGCGGCGGATCGACCACGGCGACGCGCCACCGTCGAAGCCGTCGGACACCACGAACGGGCTGTGCAGCGAAGGGCCACCGTGCACAGGCCATGAGCCTCGCGCTGGCCCTGATCGGCGACGGCCGCGGCGACCTGCCCTGAGCGTGAACGGCGAGCGGCGCAACAGTCGACCAGGTGGCAGGTTGTTGCGGTCCATGTCGCCGACGGGTCGCGACACCTGACCATCTGGTCGATTGTCGTGCCGCTGGGCGCCGGCGACAGCCATTGCCTCACTACAGGATCCAGCCGCGGTGGGAGCTAGTAGGAGACTGGCGGCAGAATCCGCTCCAGATCCATCACCGGCTGGATTCTGTAGGTGGCGAGACCAGACAGCAACGCCCGATGAGGCAACCTGGAACGATGCCGAGTCTTCGCCCGGAGTCGGCTGCGAGCAGGCGAAGCAGCGGCATACGGCCCTCTAGGCTACGCGCGTGGCTCGTGTAGAGAAGCGGACTATCCCGGCGCGCCTCGGCTGGGGTCTGATCGTGGTCGGCACCCTCGGGCTGCTCCTCCCTTGGATCTTTGCGCCCGTGCTGTCAGACGAGCGCTACCACTACGCGGCGGCGCCGGCGCGGATGAACGACAACGTCTTCGGTGTCCTGCCGTGGGTCATCAACGACATCCAGTGGCGGCTGGAAGCCGGCCGGATCGCGCCAGTCGGCGCTCTCGAGCAGCACGTGACGTACCTGCTCGGGATGCAGTTCACCTTCGCGTCCGGACTGCCGCTGTTCGTCGTCCATGGGCTCATCAAGGGCGTCCTGCTCGCCGCCGTCGTCGGCTCCTTCGTCCTGCTGGTGCGGCAGCTGAAGCGCCGGGGCGGCGCCTCCCTCGACCGAGGCACCCAGAGCCGCATGACGCTCGTGTTCACCATGTTGCTCGTCCTCGGCATCACGACGACCTCGCCCGGGCGCAACGGATGGACGACCTTCGTCGTGCTCTGCATCGGCGGCATCGTCCTGATGTTCCTTGTGGGCGCCGCGGCGCTGTGGGTGCTGCGCCGGTGGGACGGCTGGGGCCTGCTCGGGCGGAGCCTGGCGGGCGCCGGACTCCTCGTGCTCGGCATCGCGGTGATGCTCAGCTATGAGCTGCACTGGGCCGCCATCCCGTTCGCCGTCGTCCTCGTCGCGAGCATCGGGCCGGCGCGACGCCGTTCACGTGCCCTGATCATCGGGCTCCTGGCGGGAGGTTGGCTTGCGGCTGTCGTCGCGACTCGCCTGATCATCGGGGCCAACGTCCGCGACGTATACCCCGGTCTGTCCGTCGACCTCTCGGGCCCGGTCGCGAAGGTCTTCGGGCTGCAGCTGCTCAACGCCGTTCCCGGCACCGGCGTGCCGTACGCCTTCCACAACGTCAGCGGCGGGCTCCCCGACCCGTGGCCGTTCACCGGGACCGGGTGGCTGTGGGGCCTGGTCCTCGGCCTCGGGCTGGTCGTGGCCCTGCGCGGCGCGAGCCAGAGGCCGGCGCTCGCGGCGGTCGAGGATCGCCAGCCACTCCTGCTGCTGGCCGCTGCGCTTGGCACGTCGAGCCTCGCCGCCGCAGCGATCCTGTCTGTCTCGGCGCAGTCGCACGAGATCGTCCGTTTTCCCGGGGCGACCTACCGCGGCACTCCGTGGATCTGGGCCTGCGCGGCCGGGCTGCTCGCGGTCTTCCTGGTGCTCCCCCGCGAGCGCACGAGGCTGACCGACCAGGCGGTGGTCCGGGGACTCGCTGTCGTCGCGCTCCTGGCCGGCGTCGTGGTCTGGCCCGCCGACGTCAGCGAGGTCGCCGTCGCCCGCCAGAACGACGGGGTCATGATCTGGGAGCGCGCTCAGTCTGAGCTCATCACGGGAAGCAGCGACCCGGTTGCCGTGGCGCACCGATGTCTCATCGCCGACCAGGCGAGAACGTGGGCGGGGTCGAGCAGCTACCGCCGGGCGTACCTCCAGCTCTATGCGCAGGCCTTCGTCCACCAGTGGCACCGCCCGTGGTGCGGCTGAGTGCGGCTGACTACGGCTGACCCGAAGCAGGCGTATGCCGCCCGCGTTGCCATCTCGGCAACGCGGGCGGTTCCAACTGGTGCAGCCACGCCGGAGGCGCTGGCTTGACCTCACGGCGTCGCCGCCTGGGCCATACCCGGACGGTCGTTGGTTGTTGCTGGCGGTGGTCGTGAGGTAGCACTCAGGTGAGGCTCGGACTGCCGGCGTAGTGTGGGTTGATTGCTGACGCGGTCTAGACCCGGCTATGCGTGGCATGTGACGCCCGGAGGTGAACCGATGGGAGGACATAGAGGCCCGCGTAGGGACTGGGACGCAGAGCAGGACGAGCGCGACCAGCTCGCGCACCAGGTCCAGCTGCTTCGGAACAAGACGATGCATCTCGAGCGTGCGCTCGAGACCAGCCGCAGCATCGGTGCGGCCATCGGGATCGTGATGTCGACGGAGAAGGTCACCCGCGAGCGTGCCTTCGACAGGCTCCGCACGGCCAGCCAGTGCCAGAACCGCAAGCTGCACCAGATCGCCGACGACGTGGTCGAGGTGGGGGCTCTCGAGACGGAGGCGAAGATCCCGGCCTGAGCCCTCGAGGAGGAAGTCCGCGCCCCAACCCCACCCAGCGGCGACCCGGGCTGCGTCGGCGCGCAATCCTTGCAGTCAGTCGTCGCGCTCCCACGGCGCGTCCTCGCCCATCTTGGCGTAGTACTTCGCCAGGTGGCTCTTGACACGGTCCCGGTCGGAGTCGGGCAGGTCGACCCCACCACGCGACCCTTGCATGACGGCTGCGGCTGCCATGACACCGCGCGGCACCGCCTCGAGGCGTCCGCCCACGACGTCGCAGACGAGCAGCTTGTATGCCGTGAAGTTGTCCTTGTTGTCCGAGTCGTACCAGAGGTGGGCAGACCGGTACTTCTCGTTCGGCTTGTCCGCGGCGCCTGCCCACTTCCGTACGCGCTTCTCCGCGGCGGCTCCGTCCCACTCGCGGTCGCGGTCGGCCAGTGGCAGGTCCTGGAAGCTGGTCACACTCATCGTCCTCGGCTCCTTCACCTCGCGGTTCTGGGTCATCGGACCGGTCCGCCGTGCTTCGGCAGGTCCGGCCGTAGTCTCATACCCGCCCGACGCGCGTCCCAGCGACGGAGGTCTCTCACGACGGCATCCGGCCAGCAGCGCGGTGACACGAAGACGGTTGGGAGCCGCACGCTCAGCCGTAAGGTGAGCTGTCGGGTTCGGGCGGAAGATGCCCGGCCGCTCTCGCGGCTTCACCCCAAGGACCAGTCCTCTGACGGGCCCACATGTGGGTCCCCCGCTCCTGCCCCGGTGAATCGACTGTGCTCCACCGGCGGGCAGGATTTGGCGTACCGGTGTTTCGCCCGAAGGACCCGGGCGAGCTACTGCGCCGTCGACGGTAACCAACACGATCTCGGAATATGGAAATCTGTGTGTTTGATGTGCGCAGAATGGGCCTGATGGTGTACTGGACAAATCGTGACCGATGACCCGTTCGACCTGGCTCGGTTCGTCTCCGCGCAGGACCGTGGGGGCACCTACGCTCGGGCCCTCACCGAGCTCCGCGCCGGGAGCAAGCGGAGCCACTGGATGTGGTACGTCTTTCCCCAGGTTGCCGGGCTCGGGCAGAGCCCCACCTCCCAGCTGTATGCCGTCTCGGGCCTGCCCGAGGCACGCGCCTACCTCGCTCACCCCGTCCTCGGACCACGCCTCATGGAGTGCGCACGTGCGGTCGATCAGCTCACAACCCGTGACGCGAGGTCAGTGCTGGGCTCGATCGACGCCGTCAAGCTCCGCTCGTCGATGACACTCTTCGAGCGGGCGGCCGAAAACCCTGACACGGCAAGCCTTTTCGCAAGCGTCCTGGACCATTACTTCGACGGGCGTCGCGACGACGCGACCCTGGGAATCCTCGGCTCCTGACGCAGCGCACCGCACCCGGCAAGGCACCGGGCAGCGGCAGACTCTGCCGGCAGTCTCCGCCTGCGTTGGCGGCTGCTGGGAGTTTCCCGTCGGTCAGGCGGCGTGCGAGGAGGACGCATACGCACGGTCGACCTCGGTGAGCACGCGGCGGTGCGGCCACCTGGCCGACAGCAGGGCGACGAGGGCGAGACACACTGCTGCGCAGATCGTGACTCCGATGTAGGGGTTGGTGTGCTGCCCGACCCAGCCGGCGGCCAGGAACGAGAGACCGGCGGCCGCAATCGAGACGGAGCCGGCCAGGCTGAAGATGCGACCGCGCAGCTCGGGCTCGGTCACGAGCGCGAACGTGGCCTGTAGCGGCACCATGAACGCCTGCATCATCCCGCTCGCGAAGAACAGCGCCGCGATGACGATGATCGGCGGGTGGAACGCTGTCGCGAGCAGCGGGAGCGGCATGGCGAGCGCGAGCGGGACGATCGACCGGTTCTGGCGCTGCACGTCAGGTCGGCCGATGAGCACGATCCCGATGACCGCGCCGGCGATCGGAGCGGCCATGAGGACGCCACCCCACCCACCCCAGCCGTTCTCCCCCGCGATCGGGATCGCGAGTGCCTCGGGAGCGGCGATCCCCAGGCTGGCGACAGCACTCAGGGTCACGAGCCGGGCGAGCACGGGGTGATGTGCGAGATCACCCGCGGCGGTGAACAGGTCATGGGCGAAGCCGCGCAGGCCCTTGCCACGCTGCCCGGTGACAGGTCGCAGCTGGACCACCACGAGGATGACGATCGCGGCGAGCACGAAGGTCACGAGGTCGAAGAGCAGGCCGGCCTCGGGGCCGAGGAGGGCGACCAGCCCTCCGCCGATGGCGAGCCCGAACGCCTGGTTGCACTGCTCCGACATCGCGCCGAGGCCGACCGCGCGCGCGTAGAGACGCCGGTCCTCGAAGAGGTCGGTGAGCAGGATCATGTTCGAGGCCGTCGCGGCGCCACCGATGAGCTCCAGGGCGAAGAGAGCGACGAAGACGCTCCACAGGCCGGTGTCGGCCACGACCAGGACCATGAGGCCGAGCACGCAGGTGGCGCGCAGCAGGTAGGACCAGATGAGCACCCACTTGTACGGGAACCGGTCGACGATCGGCCCGACGAGGCTGCGGCCGAAGAAGCTGGGCACGAGGCTCACGGCCAGGGTGGTGGCCGTCGCCAGCGGTGACCGGGTGCGCTCGAACACGACGGCAGCGATCGTCACGCGCGCGATGTAGTCGCCCCACATGGACAGCGCGTTGGCCACGAAGATCGGCAGGTACCGCGGAACCCGAAGCACGGCTGCGTAGGTGGGCGCACTGCCGTCGTGCCCCTGACTCGGATTCACGTGACGACGCTACCCCGAGGTGGTGAGTCGTAAAAGTTGAAATCGGTCGCGTGACGAGACCGACGCGCGACCCGTAGCCAGAGCTCCCCCAGCGAGGCCGCTTCGCCTGCCGGGCGGCCCATGATGCGCCCGATGCCGTCGGCGTCGCGGACGTCCGCAGGCACGACGTCGGTGGGGCGCCCGCGCCACAGCACGCCGGCGTTGCGCATGAGTGCACCGAGGCGCCACGCCTCGCGCAGGGCCTTGACGTCCTCAGCTCCGATGAGGCCCTCGTCACCGATGGCCGTCAGGGCGGCCATGGTGCCCGTCACCCGGAGCGACGGACGCTGGTGCGCGTGCAGCAGCTGCTGCAGCTGGACCGTCCACTCGACATCGGTGAGCCCTCCCGTCCCGAGCTTGAGGTGGGTGCGCGGGTCGGCGCCGCGTGGCAGACGCTCGCTCTCGACCCGTGCCTTCATCGTGCGGATCTCGCGGACCTGTGTGGCGTCCAGCCCGTGCGGAGGCCACCGCAACGGGTCGATGAGCTCCCGGAACCGCGCGGCGAGCGACTCGGGTCCAGCGATCGGGGTCGCCCGCAGCAGTGCCTGGAACTCCCACGTCAGGGCCCACCGCTCGTAGTACGTCCGGTAGGAGTCGAGGCTGCGCACGAGAGGACCGTTCTTGCCCTCCGGGCGCAGGTCCGCGTCGATGCCGAGCGCCGGGTCGGGCCCAGTGCCTGCGAGCAGCTTGCGCAGCTCCTGGACGATCGAGGTGGCGCGGGTCTGGACGTCCTTGTCCTGAGCTCCCTCGTGGGGACGGTGCACGAACATCACGTCGGCGTCGGAGGCGTAGCCGAGCTCTCGGCCACCGAAGCTGCCCATGGCCACGACGAGGATGTCGCCCGCAAGCGGCCGCCCGTCACGGCGCTCCGCCTCAGCCACCGTCGCGTCGAGCGCGACCTGGATCGTCGCCGCCGTCAGGTCGGTCAGCGCGTCCCCGACGCCCCGGAGGTCGATCGTTCCGACCAGGTCGGCCATCGCGATGCGCAGGAGCTCGTGACGCCGGATCGCCCGGACCGCGGCGACCGCGTCGGCCGCCGTCTCGCGCCGTCGTGCGGCCGACTGCATCGTCGTCGTCAGCGCCTCGCGACTTCTCGGGGTGAGGCCGCCCGAGTCGCCGAGGATCGACACGCTCTCGGGTGAGCGCACCAGCAGGTCGGCGACGTACCGGCTGCGAGCGAGGCAGTGTGCAAGGCGCTCAGCGGCCCGGCCTTCGTCGCGCAGCATCTTGAGGTACCAGTGGGTCGTGCCCAGCTCGTCGGACACGCGACGGAAGGAGAGCAGGCCGGCGTCCGGGTCGGCCTCGTCCGCGAACCAGCCGAGCATGACGGGCAGCAACGTCCGCTGGATCGCCGCCCGGCGGCTCACACCGGTGGTGAGCGCCTCGATATGCCGCATGGCGCCCGCCGGGTCACGGAAGCCCAGCGCGAGCAGGCGCGCGCGGGCGGCCTCGGGGCTCAGTCGGGCCTCGGTCGGGCTCAGCTTCGCCGCCGCCGCGAGGAGCGGACGGTAGAAGAGCCGCTCGTGGAGCCGGCGGACCTCCCGGGCGGAGGCCATGCGGTCGGCGACCACGGCCTGCTCCGGGTGTGTCCGATGTCCCATCGACCGGCCGAGGCGACGCAGGTCGGCCTCGGTCACCGGCATGAGGTGGGTCCGACGGAGCCGGTGGAGCTGGATCCGGTGCTCGAGGCACCTCAGGTGGCGATAGGCACGGTCGAGGGTCGCGGCGTCCTCGCGCCCGACGTAGCCGCCCTTGGCGAGGGCGCCGAGGGCCTCGAGCGTCGTGGCCGAGCGCAGGCTGGTGTCCGTGCGTCCGTGGACCAGCTGGAGCAGCTGGACGCTGAACTCGACATCCCGGAGGCCGCCGGGTCCGAGCTTGAGCTGACGGGCGGCCTCGTTGGCGGGCACGTTCTGCTCGACACGGCGCCGCATCGCCTGGACGTCCTCGACGAAGTTCTCGCGGTTGGCGGCCTCCCACACCATCGGCGAGATCTCGGCCTTGTAGCGCAGCCCGATCTCCTTGTCCCCCGCGGAGACCCAGGCCTTGAGCAGCGCCTGGAACTCCCACGTCTTTGCCCACCGCTCGTAGTAGGCCTTGTGGCTGCTGATGGTGCGCACGAGGGGCCCCTGCTTGCCTTCCGGACGCAGGGCCGCGTCGACCGGCCAGAGACTGCCCTCGGGGGTCGGGGTCGAGCAGGCGCGCATCGTCGCTGTGGCGAGCGCCGTGCCGACACGCAGGGCGGTGTCCTCGTCGAACCCCTCGGCGGGCTCGGCGACGAAGATCACGTCGACGTCGCTGACGTAGTTGAGCTCGCCGCCGCCCGTCTTGCCCATGCCGATGATCGCGAGCCGGCACGCCTCGTGGCCGTCGCCGTACTCCTCCCGCGCGATGGCCAGGGCCGCCTCGAGGGCCGCCTCCGCGAGCTCAGCGAGAGCCTCGCCGACGACGGGCATCTCGGCGAGCGGGTCGGTCGAGGTCAGGTCGAGGGCGGCGATGCGCAGCAGGCCACGCTTGTAGGCGACCCGGAGTGCGTCGACGGCCGTGCGGTCACCGCGCTCCTCCGTGACGGCACGCACCAGCTCCTCGCGCACCTCGTCCCCGGTATGCCGTGTGGCCCGCGCCGTGTCCAGCCAGTGCTCCGGGTGCCGGACGAGCTCGTCGACCAGCGCGCCGGAGGCCCCGAGGACATGCGCGACTCGATCCCTGCCGACGCCATCGCTGGCCAGCTCCGACGCAAGCGCAGTGATGCCCCAGTCCGCCGGATCGCCTTTGGCTGCAAGGGACTCCGCCACTCGGACCAGCCCGAGGAGTGCCTGGTCAGGGTCCGCGCTGTCGCCGAGAGTCGCGAGGAGGGCGTCCAGTCGGCCGTCCGGCGCGGTCGCGCGGAAGGGCAGGAGCGTCGGGTCGTCGAGCAGTGCCGCCGCGCGTGCGGGGTCGGCGAAGCCGAGCCGTGCGAGCTGGCCCTCGGTCGTCGTGGTGCGAGATGACACGTTGCGTCAGAGGCGGGGCAGGTAGCGGTTGAGCTCGAACTGGCTGATCTCGTGACGGTAGTCCAGCCACTCCTGTCTCTTGTTGCGCAGGAAGAAGTCGAAGACATGCTCGCCGAGCACCTCGGCGACGAGGTCGCTCTGCTCCATCGCCTCGAGTGCCCGGTCGAGCGAGGCGGGCAGCGGCTTGATGCCCATCGCGCGCCGCTCGGAGTCGGTGAGGCTCCAGACGTCGTCCTCGGCCTCCGGCGGCAGGTCGTACCCCTCCTCGATCCCCTTCAGTCCCGCCCCGAGCAGCACCGCGAAGGCGAGGTACGGGTTGCACGCGGCGTCCAGCGACCGCACCTCGATGCGGGTCGACTGCCCCTTGTTCGGCTTGTGCATGGGCACCCGCACGAGCGCGGAGCGGTTGTTGTGGCCCCAGGTCAGGTGCGCGGGTGCCTCTCCGCCGCCCCACAGTCGCTTGTAGGAGTTGACCCACTGGTTGGTCACCGCCGTGATCTCGGCGCCGTGGAGGAGCAGCCCGGCGATGAACTGCCGCCCGACCTTGCTCAGCTGGTAGGGCGCGCCGGCCTCGTAGAAGGCGTTGGCGTCGCCCTCGAAGAGCGACAGGTGGGTGTGCATGCCCGAGCCCGGGTGCTCCGAGAACGGCTTCGGCATGAACGTCGCGTAGATGCCCTGGGTCAGGGCGACCTCCTTGACGACTGTCCGGAAGGTCATGATGTTGTCCGCGGTCGACAGTGCGTCCGCGTAGCGCAGGTCGATCTCGTTCTGGCCGGGTGCGCCCTCGTGGTGGCTGAACTCCACCGAGATGCCCATGTTCTCGAGCATGGTGATCGCGGCACGGCGGAAGTCGTGGCCCGTGCCGTGGGGAACGTGGTCGAAGTACCCGGCGTCGTCGACCGGGACCGGGCGGCCGTCAGGCCCGCGCTCCTGCTCCAGCAGGAAGAACTCGATCTCCGGGTGCGTGTAGAAGGTGAAGCCGAGGTCGGCGGCCCGGCCGAGCGCCCGCTGCAGGACATGGCGGGGGTCGGCGAAGCTCGGTGAACCGTCGGGCAGGGTCAGGTCGCAGAACATCCGCGCGGTGCCCGGCGGGTCACCGCGCCAGGGCAGGATCTGGAAGGTCGAGGGGTCGGGCTTGGCCAGCATGTCGGCCTCGTAGACGCGAGTCAGGCCCTCGATGGCCGAGCCGTCGAAGCCGATTCCCTCGGCGAAGGCGCCCTCGAGCTCGGCCGGCGCGACCGCCACTGACTTCAGAGTGCCCAGCACATCGGTGAACCAGAGGCGGACGAAGCGGATGTCGCGCTCCTCGATGGTCCGGAGCACGAACTCTTCCTGACGGTTCATATGTCGATCCTGCCGCATGCGTGTTGCAGCGACGTTAAGAGTCACAAGGTTTGGGACGCGAGCCGTGGCGAAGGCCCGGTATGCCGCCGAGGGACCGGACGGCATACGCAGCGGGCGTGCGTGGGCCCCCGGAAGGAGGGGTCTTCCGGGGGCCCACGCGGTCACGCGGTGTGCCTGTCGGTCACTTGAACTGGACCTTGACCTGCAGCTCGTTGCCGCCGTCGACGGTCTTGGCCACGGTCATGGTCGTGCCCGAGCCCGCAACCTTCGTGGACGCCCCGGGGTTGTCCGCGGACCAGTAGCGGTTCGGGTCCGAGTCGTCGAACGTCGGGATGGCGGGCGACGACGGGACGTCCGTGGCGACACCGTTGCGGTGGAAGGTCACGGCGTCGGTCGCCTCCTGGCCGAACGTCGCGTCGAACGGCTGGCGCCGGTTGCCGAGCTTGACGTTGCCGTCCAGCATGATCGGCGCCGGACGAGCGTCGACCGGAAGGACCTGGCCGCCACCGGGGTGGGTGGCCGTGTTGTTGTCGCCGAACTCGCCGTTGGCGAACCAGACGAGCATGCCGTTCTGGTACGGGAACCGCTCGACCCAGTCTGCCTTCGTGCTCCATCCGAAGTTGTACGGGCCGGTTCGGAGCGTGTCGTCGTAGCCGCTGTAGGTGCGGTTCTCGGCGAGGTACATGTCCTGGACCTGGCGCGCCGTCGTGCCATCCATGATCGAGAACCCAGCGGCCTTCCACGCGCCCGCACCCGACTCGGTGTCGTCGGTGGTGCCGGCGACACCATCGAGGGTCACGGTGATGTCGTCGATGAACGGGCCCTTGTAGTGCACGCCGCCGTCAGTGTTGTAGCGGAAGCGGAACTGGACCGACTTGCCGGCGAACGCCGACACGTCCCACGACTTCTCTGTCCAGCCGAAGGTGCCGTTGAGGGCGGAGCCGACCTGGGTCCAGGTCGCGCCGTTGTCAGCGGAGACCTCGGCGAAGAGGTAGTCGTAGTCCTTCTCCATATCGCCCTGCACCCACGCGGAGACCGACGCCGACGTCTTGCCGGTGAGGTCGAGCGTGCGGGTCATCGTCGTGTTGAGGTTGTCGGCCGAGCCACCCCACCATTCGGCGGAACCCGAGTGCGGCGTGTTGTATGCCGTCTTGACCGTGCGCGCCGGAAGCGGGACGACCAGGGCCTGGTAGTTCGTGTTGCTGACCTTGTCGGCCGGGCCCAGCTTGACCGTCATGTCGGTGCCGAACGGGACCGTTTTGTAGTCGAGCCAGCCGAGCTGCAGCTTCTCCCACGGGCCCATGTAGCCGGGCGTCGTGCCGATCGAGTCGGTGCCGTGGTTGAGCCACGAGCCGCCGCTCATCAGCGTCCAGAAGCCGGTGCCGTTGTCGCCGCCCGCCGTGTCGTAGAGGTCCGGCAGGCCGAGGTCGTGACCGAACTCGTGCGAGAAGACACCGAGGCCACCGTTCTCCGGCTCGCTCGTGTAGTCACCGATCCACATGCCGGAGGTGCCGAGCTGCACACCGCCGAGCTTGTTGAAGTCGGGGCCGGTCCGGCCCGCCATGTTGGAGAAGGCGTACCACCGGTGCGACCAGATCGCGTCGACACCCTGGGCGCCGCCGCCGGCCTCTTCGCCCTCACCGGCGTGGATCGCCTGGAAGTGGTCGATGTAGCCGTCGGGCTCGTTGTAGTTGCCGTCGCCGTCGTAGTCGTAGCGGTCGACCTTGTCGAACTGCGCCAGATACGCCTTGATGTCGGCGTCGCTCTTGCCGGCGGCCTTCTGCGCGTCGTACCAGGCGGTCGCCGTGTCCTGGATGTAGTTCCAGTAGCCGTCGGCGTTGTTCTTGGCGCCGTAGCGGGCCTCGTTGTAGCGCACCTTGACCCAGTCGGACACGTCGCCCTTGGCGAGGAACCGGCCGTTGCTCTGCTTGAGGTAGAAGTCCTTGAACGACTCCCCCTCGCCGAACATCATGTCGATGTAGTGCTGCCGCGTGAAGTCCGACGTCCAGTTGGTGGAGTTGTCGTCGGTCGCGTTCCCGTCCCAGTTCCGGTCGGGCTCCGGGATCTCGTTGTGCACCGGCCCCGGCGCCGTGCTGAACCCGGCCTTGGTCTCCGAGCCGAAGTCAGTGAGGATCGTGAAGATGTCCTCTTCGCGGTTCACCGGGTAGTTGATGTAGCGAGACGCACCGTTCTTGCTCTTGACCTCGATGACGCGGTTGCCGCCGATCGTCGTGGTCGTTGCCTCGCCCTTGACGAGCTTGGTGACGGCGTCCTTGCGCTCGGCTGCCTGGGCCTCGGCGAACGGGTTCGGCAGGTTGTCTGGCTGCGAAGCCTGCGCCTCAGCAGGGTCACTGCTGACGGGCGCCTTCGCGACTGGCGTTGCCTGAGCCTGCATCGGGACGGTCAGCCCGGTGACGACGAGCGCCCCCACGGCCAGCCCCGACACAGCGCTCCACTGACGCTTGTTCAAGATCTGTTCCTCCTGTTTTGCGACGCCGGATCCGGCGCCTGGCGTATCAGAGCACAGACCGTGGGCGAAAAGGGGACAAGAGCCCAGACTTTGCCAAATCATGGAAATGCCATTGATGTCATGGGATGTCATGAGATGCGGTGATCCCACGTGCGCCGACGCCCGGGCGCGCGGGCTGGGACACGCCGCCCTGACGGGCGGTCACTCGCCCGGGCCGCCGACTGCCCGAAAGGGGCGGTCTAGGATCGCGGCATGTCCGACGACGCAACGAGTGAGCAGCCTAGCCCGTACGGTTCGGGGTCGCGCGATGTGACGTCCGGGGGCCCCGACCCGGCCGGCGGGACAGGTTCAACTGGCAGTGGTCCCAAGCCGATTCGCAAGGTCCGCATCCCTCACCTGCACGGCTGGAAGGCCGAGGGACGCAAGTGGGCGATGCTCACGGCATACGACATGTACGCCGCCCAGATCTTCGACGAGGCGGGGATCCCCGTCCTGCTCGTCGGCGACTCGGCCGGCAACAACGTGTTCGGCTACGAGACGACTGTGCCGGTGACCATGGACGAGCTCATCCCGCTGGTGCGGGCGGTGTCGTCAGCGGCGCGCCGGGCGCTCGTGGTGGCGGACATGCCGTTCGGCTCGTACGGCGCGAGCGTCGAGCAGGGCTTCGCGAGCGCGGTTCGGTTCATGAAGGAAGGGCTGGCGCACGCCGTCAAGCTCGAAGGCGGGTCCGCGATGGTCCCCCTCGTGCACACCCTGACCACCGCGGGGATCCCGGTCATGGCCCACCTCGGCTTCACCCCACAGAGCGAGCACCAGCTCGGGGGCTACCGCGTGCAAGGGCGCGGCGATGCCGCCGACGTCCTCGTCGAGGAGGCGCTGGCTCTTCAGGACGCCGGTGCGTTCTCCGTCGTGCTGGAGATGGTGCCGGCGCCCGTCGCGGAGCGGGTCACCAAGGCACTGGCCATCCCGACGATCGGGATCGGGGCCGGCAACGGCACGGACGCCCAGGTCCTGGTCTGGAGCGACTTCGCCGGCCTGCGGGGCGGCAAGGCGCCGCGCTTCGTCAAGAAGTACGCGGACCTGCGCGGCACCCTCCTGCAGGCGGCGCAGGCGTACGCCGCCGACGTCGAGTCGGGCGCCTTCCCGGATGCGGAGCACTCGTTCGAGTCCTGAGCCCGGCGCCGGCACTCCCGGCGAGGCCCGTCACGACGTCAGTCGTCGATGTCCTCGTCGTCCCAGCGCGTGCCGGAGGCCCCCTTGTCGCGCCAGGCCCGGTCCTCCTCGTCCCACTTCTCGGTGCGCGCGTTGGCCGTCTCGATCGCGCGCCGAGCCTCCTCCTCCGTCGCGTAGGGGCCAAGCACCAGCTCGCCGCGGCTTCGGTTCTCGTCGGTCTCCACCTTGCCGGTGTCGACGTTGTACCAGTAGCTCACTGTCGCCTCCTTCTCCACGGTCCGCGTCGTGAGCGCCCCACGTGGACGCGTCCCCACGACGACCTAGACTCCACCGTATGCCGTTGCTCCAACCCAGGGTGTCTCCGTACCCCCTCAGTCCGCGCCGTGCCGTGCCGGCCTCGATAGAACGGCCGCACTACGTCGATGTGCCCAACCCACGCGAGGACGGCGACCTGCACGTCAAGGACGCCGAGACCATCGAGAAGATGCGCATCGCCGGGCGGGTCGCTGCCAACGCCATGGTCGAAGCGGCCGCGCACATCGCGCCCGGGGTGACGACCGACGCACTCGACGCCGTGGCACACGAGTACCTCCTCGACCACGGCGCCTACCCGTCCCCGCTGGGCTACAAGGCATTTCCCAAGTCGGTCTGCACGAGCGTCAACGAGGTGATCTGCCACGGCATCCCGGACGCGCGCCCACTCGAGGACGGCGACATCGTCAACATCGACGTCACGGCATACATTCATGGGGTCCACGGCGACACCGACGCGACCTACCTTGTCGGCGACGTCGACGAGGAGTCGCGGCTGCTCGTCGAGCGCACCCACGAGGCGATGCTCCGCGGCATCCGCGCAGCCCAGCCCGGCCGTGAGATCAACGTCATCGGGCGCGTCATCGAGAGCTACGCGAAACGCTTCGGCTACGGCGTTGTCCGCGACTTCACGGGCCACGGCATCGGCCTGGAGTTCCACTCCGGCCTCATCGTCCCGCACTACGACGCAGCACCCCACTACGACACCGTCATCGAGCCCGGCATGACGTTCACCATCGAGCCGATGCTCAATCTCGGCACCCACGAGTGGGAGATGTGGGACGACCGGTGGACAGTCGTGACGAAAGACGGCAGTCGTTCGGCACAGTTCGAGCACACCATCCTCATCACTGGCGACGGCAACGAGATCCTCACCCTCCCGGACGGGGCGCCAGCCCCATAGCCAGCTCGACGGCAGCAACCCACCACGTCCTCGACAAGGAAGCAGGGACCATGGGCAAGAAGGGCACGCCCCTCGGAATCGACATCGGCGGCAGCGGCATCAAGGGGGCGCCCGTCGACCTCAAGAGCGGTGAGCTCGCGGGAAAGCGGCTGAAGATCCTCACGCCCCAGCCGGCCACCCCCGACGCCGTGGCCGAGGTCGTCGACGAGATCGTCGACTACTTCGCCGACGTGACAGGCGACTCCCCCATCGGCGTCACGGTGCCCGCGGTCGTGATCCGCGGCACGGTGCTGTCGGCGGCGAACATCGACCCGACCTGGATCGCGACCGACGCCGAGGCGCTGGTCAAGAAGCACACGGGGCGCGCCGTGACCGTCCTCAACGACGCAGACGCCGCCGGTCTCGCCGAGCTGTACTACGGCGCCGCCAAGGGAGTGACCGGTCTGGTCATCCTCACCACTCTGGGCACCGGCATCGGGTCGGCCCTGATCCACGACGGCCGGCTCGTGCCCAACTCCGAGCTCGGTCACCTCGAGATCGACGGCTACGACGCCGAGGACCGGGCTGCCTCGTCGGTCAAGGACAACGAGCACCTCACGTGGGAGGAGTACATCGAACGGCTCCAGCGCTACTACGACACCATCGAGAAGCTCTTCTCTCCCGACCTCATCGTCGTCGGCGGCGGCATC
The DNA here is from genome assembly GCF_053603855.1 of Monashia sp. NPDC004114. Classification (NCBI taxonomy): domain Bacteria; kingdom Bacillati; phylum Actinomycetota; class Actinomycetes; order Micrococcales; family Intrasporangiaceae; genus Intrasporangium; species Monashia sp. NPDC004114. The sequence goes on from NZ_JBSGGK010000002.1 coordinate 300,741, forward strand.
TCCAAGGAGTCCGACGAGTTCCTGCCCAAGCTCAAGCTGCGCTGCCCGATCGTGCCGGCCCAGCTACGCAACCAGGCGGGCATCATCGGTGCGGCGAGGCTAGCGGTCGACCTCGCCAGGTAGGCGGCCCCACCGACACGCCCGAACTCCGAACGGACCCAGATCGAGCCTGTATCAGGCGACTGCTCGACCTGACCACCCGAGTCGAGTGGTCGCTTGATGCAGGGGCAGAGCGACCCGATCAGAGGGGGTAGGGGCCGAGACGACCCCAGGCGAGGAACGCCGCGAGCACCATGAGCAGCCCGGTGCCGAAGGCGAGCGAGAACTCGTGCCGGCGCACGTGAATGGTGACCGCCCCTGCCATGAGGACAGCGAGGCCCACCGCCGCGAGCGGGGTCAGCCAGACCGCGGTGCCGAAGGCCGTCGGCAGGACCAGCGCCAATGCCCCGAGCAGCTCGAGGGCACCGATGCCCCGGACGGCGGGCGTGCTGAAGTCCTCGACCCAGGTGATGCCCGAGCGCACGAGGTGGTCCTTGGTCTGTGTCAGCTTGAGGAGCCCCGTCGTCCCGAACACAGCCGTGAGCAGTCCGGCGACGAGCCACAGGACGAGGTTCATGGGCGGGCCACGCTTCCGACGACGCGACAGGTGCTCTGAGCCTAGGCGCGCGCAGCCGCATGACGGTTCACTTTCGTGCGCATCCCCCGGCCGGGTGCCGGGTGGTGGGTGTCAGTTCTTCTGGAGAGCGGCGAGCAGCTCAGGCGCGCGCTTGTCATAGAGTCGCGCGCCAGCTCGGATGCCTGCCGAGGCGAACAGCCCACCGAGCGCCACCCCGAGCACGGCGGCAGGCCACGAGGCCCATGACGTCCCCTGCCAGGCGAACCACCCGAGGGCCACGACCGGTGCCGCCAGCAGAAACGTTCCCAGGCTGGCGATCGTCTGGGACAGCATCGTCACCCCGGCCGCGCCGGGTGGCGCGCTGAAAGGGCTCTCTCCCGAGGCCGGCACGGGGTACGGCATCGCGACGCTCATCACGCTCGAGGCACCGTATCCGGCGCCCAGCAGGACGGTCGACAGGCCCACCGCTCCGGGCAGCAGGTCCCAGCGGTCACCGATCCAGACACCGGCGACCGTGTAGATCGGCAGGAGCACCGCCGCGATCAGCACACTGGGCACCAGACGACCGCGCCGGTCCGCGGCACCGGTCACGCCGGATGCGAGGTGGAGCCAGAAGGCGTCCCCCTCGTAGGCCACAGAGTTGTGCTCGCTGAAGCCGACGAAGAACGCGAGCACCGGACCCATGACGAGAGGCGTCCACTCGACATCGCCGAGGAAGAACGGGATGAGCAGGGCCAGCGGCAGCACCGGCGTCATGGCGAGGTTGATCTGGTAGCGCGGGTCGCGACGCCAGTAGGTGGACACCCGGGCCGCGATCGCTCCCGTCGGGGTGTCCGGGAACCTGGGAAACAGCCCCAGGTCGCCGGCCGCTGCGGTCGCCGAGTCCGACCGGGAGATGGCACGGGGGTTCTCGACCTGCTGACGCAGCACCCGAGCCCAGAGTCGGCCGACGACGAGCAGCAGACCTCCGGCGAGCACAAGGCGAACCATGCCGACGAGCCAGTCGCCTGCCGCGATGTCCCCCGGCGCCGCCCACGCCCATCCGAGGGGGGTCCAGGAGACGACCTTCGCGACCGACGCGGCCAGGTCGGCTTGGCTCGAGCCGACGTTCGCCACGATGGAGATGGCCGGCCCGATGAGCACGAGCAGCGCGAGACCCACCACAGCCACGACGTCCCGGCCGCGGCGGCTGGACACCGCGTTGGTCGCCAGTGCCGAGACCCATCGGCTCGTCGTGATCGCCGTCAGCACGCCGAACGCCGTCGCGACGACCGCCACGACCGTGGACGCGACGGTGTGCGACCAGGCCACGACCACGCCCGCCGCCATGACCAGGGTCGCGATGGAGGGCAGCCCCACCAGAGCCGCCGCGATGAGGCCGACGGCGAGCGTCCGTGGCGGTATGGCGAAGGTGGCGAACCGCCCCGGGTCGAGGGTGGGGTCCGAGCCGAACGAGAACAACGGCAACGCGGTCCACAGCACGATGCCCGCGGCGCCGGCCAGCGGGATGACGACCTGCGCGTCGGCGAGGGACGTCCGGAACGAGGCGAGCAGGATCGCCAGCCCGACGACGAGGAAGCCGAAGTAGACGATCCCGACGACCGCACCGATCGCCTGGGCGCGGCTGCGCCGGAACATGTTGCGCAGCAGCGACAGCTTCAGTCGGACGAGGTGCGCAACCACGACAGTCCCACCACCTCGGTCGACCCACCGACAAGGTCGACGAAGCGCTCCTCGAGGGAGTGCCCGCCGCGCACGTCCTCGAGCGGGCCGGCAGCAAGGACAAGGCCATCGGCGATGACCGCGACATGGCTGCAGATGCGCTCGACGAGGTCCATGACATGGCTGGACAGGACCACGGTCCCGCCGGCAGCGACAAAGTCGGCCAGGATCGAGCGAATGGTCGCGGCGGATACCGGGTCGACAGCCTCGAAGGGCTCGTCGAGCACCAGCACCCGCGGCGCGTGGACGAGGGCGGAGGCCAACGTGACCTTCTTGGTCATGCCGGCGGAGTAGTCGACCACGAGCTTGCCCTGCGCCTCGGCGAGTCCCAGGGCCTCGATCAGCTCGGTCGCCCGCTCCGAGGCGAGGTCCCGTGGCATCCCGCGCAGCAGGCCGGCATACGTGATGAGCTGCAGGCCGGTAAGCCGGTCGAAGAGCTTGAGCCCGTCCGGGAGCACCCCGAGAAGGCGCTTCGCCTCGACCGGGTCGGCCCACACGTCACGGCCGAGGATGAACGCCTGACCCGCGTCGGGACGAAGCAGTCCTGTCACCATCGACAGCGTGGTCGTCTTACCTGCTCCGTTGGGCCCGACGAGCCCGAAGAACGAGCCACGTGGGACGTCGAGATCAATGCCTTTGACTGCGACGACATCGCCGAAGCGCTTGCCGAGGCCCCGCATGGCGATCGCTGGCCCGTCGGCCGGACTTCCATGTGGCGCAGGCAGATCCGGGTCAGTGGTCATGGTTGTCCCCCAAGTGGCGGTGCGTCAGAAGGTCGCGGACTCGTCGTCGCGCAGGTCGACGAAGGTCAGTCCCGCGACCCCCGAGAACTGCTCGACGTGGCCGGCATACATCCTTCGGCCGACGTCCGAGAGCAGGGCGTCGTGGATCGGCACGAACGTCTTCGGCGCGATCCGCGCCACGAACGCGATCGAGTCGCGGCTCGCGGCCCACGGGGCGTTCAGCGGGTGGGCCAGCACGTCCACCTCGCCCGGCTCGCCGTCGTAGGCATCGCCGGGGTGGAAGAGCGTAGGCTCGCCCTCGGCCCGCAGCACGACGCCGACGTTGGGGATGCGGGGCATCGCGTCGTGGTTGAACGCGTGCAGCTCGCCGATCGGGCTCACCGACACGTCGCCGACGGCGAAGTCCTCCCCCTCCATGGTGGGAGTGGCCGAAAGCCCTTCCCCGCGAAGCTTTTCCGCCGTCAGGGGGTCTGTGTGAACCGAGGCCGACGGGTTATCGCGCAGGAGCGTCGCCACCCGTTCAGGGTCGAAGTGGTCGAAGTGGTTGTGAGTGACGAGGACTGCGTCGAGGTCGCGCAGGTCCTCGAACGACGAGAAGCTGCCCGGGTCGATGAGGATCCGGCGCTCGGCGGTCTCCACGAGCAGGCAGGCATGTCCGAGATGAGTCACGCGCATGAGCCCACCTAATCACGCCGACCCCGGCTGCGGGCCGACGGGCACCGCGCGTGGCCACCGGGTATGCCGTCACGCCTCCTCAGGACCGAGAGGTGGGCTCGCCAGGTGCGCCACGGTACGTCAGCATCAGCGCGATGGCGCCTGTCAGTGCGACGAGCGCACCCAGCAGAAGGAGCCAGCCCAACGGTCGTCCCGCGATGAACTGCGCATGGGCTCGCAGGGCGGCAACGAGCATGAGCACGACCATGACCACCTCCACCTCGGCCAGCAGACGCAGTCGCACCCAGCGCGCATCCCACAGGACCCCGGCGGCCGCACCGGCAAGCACGAAGATCGCGCCGGTCACTCGGCACGTCAACGGCGTCAGAAGCCACGGCCAGACCGGGATGACGGCGGATGGAGCGACGAACATCGTCGCGCCCAGGACGAGACCCCCTGACCCGAACGCGCCGACGCCCCACCGGGCAGCGGGTCCGAGGCGCGGCTCGTCCGGGGCCGGAGGTCGGGCCGTGCGGCGGTTGACCCACCAGGCTGCGGCCACGAGGAAGGGCGCGGTGGCGTACAGCGCCGACCAGATCCAGAAGGCCGGGCTGCCGTGGTTGAACCGGTCCCAGTGCAGCACCGTCGCGACGGCAAGGAGGGTGGCGAACCCAGTCACGGCGAGCAACCCGTTGGCGACTGCGGCCCAGCGACGCTCGCGCAGGACGCGGACGAAGAACCAGGCGCCGCCGAGATATGCAGAGGCCAGCACCATGGACGTCATCGTCGGCCGGATCGTCCAGGCCCAGAGACGGTCGGTGTCGCCGGGGAACCCGTAGAGCAGGACGAACGCCACGAGCAGGAACGGCGTGATCAGCACCGACAGCCACCGCGTCGTGGGCAGCACACGGTCGTCGCGAGGCATCGCCGACTGCGGCGCGACCGGCATACTCTCCTGCGGTGCGCCGCCGACGGCGGTCACCGGGACACCGCGTCGAGCAACGCGCTGTAGGAGGCGACGAGCGACCGCCGCTCAGCTGCGAGGAGCGGGTCGTCCAGGCGGCACCCGGCGGCCACCCAACGGTCCGAGTAGTCCATCGCGTCGACGCGCGCGCGAGCGGCCGGATGAACGGCGTCGCGGTGGGACCCGTACACATACGAGTAGAGGTCGACCAGCGCACGAACCAGCGGGTCGTCCGAGCCACCGCCGTGCTGGTGCTCCCGGTGCACCCGCCACCACTCGACCTCGAGCTCGGCGGCGCGCCGTGGGTCAAGCGTCAGCCCGGCGTCCGTCATGACGAGCGCGTAGAAGCGATGCATCAGGTCTCGTGCCTGGGCCGGGTCGTTGTCCGGGTACGGCGCCCACGCCTGGTTGGCGCGCAGCACCAGCCAGGCACCGGCGACCGTGGCGCGCCGGTTCATGCCGAAGCCTTCGTGAACCATGCGGACCGCTCCGCGCAGGAAGGTGAGCCACTCGCGTCGGTAGTAGGCGGCCCACGTGTCGGTCTCAGCGTGCCCGATCGCGACCGCGTCGAACGACGTCGGTCCCCGTCTCGCCCGCTCGTGCATGGCCCCTCCATACGCCGGTCACGAGGCGGCAGGTGCGGATTCGCCTGACGCCGCGCGACCCTGGTCCCAGAATAGGAGGGGCCGGACCGCGGGGTGAGGAGATCGCGGACGATGACGACGGGCGAGGCTGGACGGACGGTCGACGATGTCGTGCGCGCCATGCGGGAGCGCCTTGCCGCGATGCCGCCCGACCGGCTCGCCCAGCGCGACTTCCTCGCGACCTACGTGCGCACCACGGAGGCCATCGGCAAGGCCATCGACGGGGCGGCCTTCGAGGACCCGGCCTGGGTGGAGCTCTGGGATGTCGCGTTCGCAGACCTCTACCTCGAGGCACTGGATGCGGATCTCGCCGGCGGGCAGGGTGTCTCCCGCCCGTGGCGGCTCGCCTTCGCCGTGCCGCAGGACCTGCCAGCCCTGCGCAACGTGCTCGTCGGCATCAACGCGCACATCAACTACGACCTGCCCCAGGCGTTGCTGGCGGTGATCAGCGACGACGACTTCACCGACCCCGTCCTGCTCGCCAGACGTCGCCGCGACCACGAGCGCATCGATGGCGTCCTCTCCGGCCGGGTGGCGGCCGAGGACTCCGAGATCGCGGCCCGGACCGCCAAGAGTGTGCTCGACCGGGTGCTGACGCCGTTGAACCGGCGGGCGTCCGCGCGGTTCCTGCGCGAGGCGCGTCAGAAGGTCTGGCACAACGCGGGCGAGCTCCAGGTCGCCCGCCTGGCCGGCCCCCAGGCGTATGCCGCTCGGCTGGCTGAGCTGGAAGTGCTCAGTGCCGCTCGGATCGCCGACCTGCTCGCGCCGGGTCAGGTGCTGCTGCGGCTGGCCGTCGCCGGCTTCGGTGTGACTCTCCCGCCCGCGGTCAGTGTCTCCCGCGACGAGGTCGCTCCCGGCTGACGCGCCCGCCTGTTCGCCTGCCGCCCCGAAGGGCGGGCTCAGCCACCGACAGAGCCGAGCGCGACCGGGCCTCGGTGTCGTCATCGCCGAGGCTCGGCCGCGCCGTCTGTGGTGTCGGATGCTCAGGCGTCGATGCTCGACATGTCGCCGTAGCGCGCACCCGCGACCGCATCGCGCGGGACGGCCGCGTCGAGTGCCGCAACATCCTCGGCCGACAGGGAGACACCGGCCGCGCCGACGTTCTCCTCGACGTACTTGACGCGCTTCGTGCCGGGGATCGGCGCGACGTCGTCACCCTGCGCCAGCACCCAGGCGAGCGCGAGCTGCCCAGGCGTCACACCCTTGGCCTCCGCCAGCTCCTGGACCCGGGCCACCAGGGCGAGGTTCGTCTCGAGGGCCTCGCCGTGGAACCGCGGGAAGTATGCCGTCCGGCGGGAGTCGTTCGCCTCGAGGCTGTCGGCGGTGATGGCGCCGGTGAGGATCCCACGCCCGAGCGGAGAGTACGGCACGAGGCCGATCCCGAGCTCGCGGAGCGTCGGCAGGATCTCGTCCTCGATGTCGCGGGTGAAGAGCGAGTACTCCGTCTGCAGCGCGGTGATCGGGTGCACGGCGTGCGCCCGCCGGATCGTCTCGGCCGACGCCTCGGACAGCCCGAGGTGTCGCACCTTGCCGGCGGCGACGAGCTCGCTCATGGCACCGACGGTCTCCTCGATGGGCACGTTCTTGTCGACGCGGTGCTGGTAGTAGAGGTCGATGTGGTCGATCCCGAGGCGCTCGAGCGAGGCATCGGCCGCCTTGTGCACATACTCCGGCCGGCCGTTGATGCCGAGCCGGGTGCCGTCCTCGGCCCGCTCGTTGCCGAACTTCGTGGCGATGACGATCTGGTCGCGCCGGCCGGCGACGGCCTTGCCGACGAGTCGCTCGTTGGTGAACGGGCCGTACATGTCGGCGGTGTCGAGGAAGGTGACGCCGAGGTCCAGGGCGCGATGGATCGTCGCGATCCCCTCACCCTCGTCGCCGGTGCCGTAGAACTCCGACATGCCCATGCAGCCGAGGCCCAAGGCGGAGACGGTGAGCGGGGAGGCGGTTCCCAGGGTGCGCGCGGGAAGGAGGCCAGCGTTGTCCGGTGTGGTCATGACATCGAGTCAAGACCTTGGAGTGCGCTCGAAGTCAAGGACCACCATCTCCGGGTCGCGGGGCCTGCCGTCCGGGGGCGTTGGGCGCCTGGCCGATGTCAGGCGCTCAGTCGCGCGAGCTTGTCCTGGTAGATGCCGATCTTGTTGTCGATCGCGCCGAGGTGCTCGGTCACCTCGGCCAGCTGGGTGAGCACTCGTGCGCGGTGAGCCTCGAGCAGGGCCAGCCGGTCGAGCTCGTTGCCGTCGCCCTCACGGCACAGCGCGGCATACGCCTTGACCTCGCGGATCGGCATGCCCGTCGCGCGCAGCCGGGTCAACAGCGCGACCCATGTCAGGTCACGCTCGGTGTAGACGCGGTGTCCCGAGCTGGACCGGGCGACCTCGTGGAGCATCAGCCCGTCACGCTCGTAGTACCGCAGCGTGTGGGTGGTCAGGCCCGTCCGCTCGGCGGCCTCGGCGATGCTGAGTCCGGCTGTGGGAGCGATGACTGTCACCTTCCCATGCTCCCTCTTCGAGCGCACTCGAAGTCAAGAGCTCGCGCGGACGGTGCTGCCGCTCGCTACCTGCTCGGCGCAGCGGAGGATCGCATCCGCAGAGACGTCGATGTCGTGCTCGGTCGTCGTCGCGTTAGAGACCGACACCCTGATGAGGCGCCGCCCGCGCCACGTCGTCGCCCCCACCCAGCACGTGCCGTCTCGCTGGACGGCATCGACGACGGCGTCCGTGGATCCGGGGTCGCCGACACTGACGAGCACCTGGTTGAGCACGACGTCGTTGTGGATGATCGCGCCACCGGCCGACAAGCGGTCGGCCATCCGTCTGGCGAGGTCGCAGCTGCGGTCGACGAGGCTCGCCAGCCCGTCGGTCCCCAGCTCGCGCAGCGCCGCCCAGACCGTGAACCCCCTTGCGCGCCTGGACGACTCAGGCACGATGTCGCCGAGCGTGTAGTCGGAGGTGCTGCCCGATCCCGTGAGGTATGCCGCGGTGTACGACAGCGCCGCGGCGTGGTCATCCGGGTGCCTGCAGAACGCGAGGCCGCAGTCGTAGGGGACGTTGAGCCACTTGTGCGCGTCGCAGCCCCAGGAGTCGGCTCCCTCGACGCCCGCCACGAGGTGCGCCGTGCGGGGGCTGGCTGCGGCCCACAGCCCGAAGGCGCCGTCGACATGGACCCACGCCCGGGCCTCCCGCGCCATCGGGATGGCGCGGTCGAAGGCGTCGCAGGCACCGGTGTTGACGTTGCCGGCCTGCAGGCAGACGATCGTCGGCTTGGCCGGGTCGCGCTCGAGAACGATCTGCAGCGCCTCGACGTCGATGGACCCGTCCGCAGCCGAAGGGACCAGCTCCAGGCTCGCCGTCCCGAAGCCGAGCAGCCGCAGGGCGCGGTCGATCGTCGCGTGTCGCTCCTCCCCCGCCACGACGCGGATGCGGGGCGCACCGAAGAGGCCGTCACGGGCGACGTCCCAGCCGGCATCGGCGAGCACCCGGTGACGGCCGACGGCCAGGCCCACCGTGTTGGCGCCTTGCGCCCCGGTCACGAAACCGACGGTCGTCCCCGCGGGCAGCCCGAGAGCCGCTGCGGCCCATCGCCCGGCCTCCCGCTCGGCGGCAGCAGCCGCCGGTGAGAGCACCTCGTTGTACGCGCACTGGTCCCAGCCTGTCGTGAGGATGTCCGCCGCGGAGGAGGCTGGAGACGCGCCGCCGATGACGAACCCGAAGAAGCGCGGGCCGACCGTGCCGACGAGAAGCGGTCCGGCGCGCTCCGCCAGCTCGCGGCATACCTCCTCGGGGTCCATCGGGGCGCGCTGGAGCTCCGTGTGCGTCAGCGCTGAACTCGCGGCCGGGTCGGGACGCGGGTGGACCGGTCGCCCGGCAACGGTGTCGCGGTGGTCGGCCGCGACCTGCGCAGCCCATCGGAACAGCTCTCCCAGCTCAGCGCTCATGCCCGAAGGCTCCTCCGGGCCTCCCTCCTGCACAACCACTTTGCACAAGTCCCCCGCCAGGTGGCATCACTGGTCCAGGCCCGCTGCCCTCCCCTTGACCAGCTGGTCGAGCAGTGCGACGTCCTCGGGCGCCAGCCAGGTCTCGTCGAGAGGGCGTGCCCCGGCGCCGCGCAGTGCGGCGACGAGTGGCTGCGCCCAGAGGTGCTCCACCAGCGCGACCGCCGCGACACCTCCCGCCGGCACGGACTCGTCGAGTGACCACGATCCCTCCTGGACCGACGTGTCGCCGGACCGGGCGTCGCTGTCTACGGGAGTCCCGTCCGGCGCGTCGGCCGGGACTCCGAGCAGTGCGGCCGCCACGCGCCCGCGCCCGGGGTCGGAGCCCGGCGGTGGGGCCATCGTGTCGAGGCTGCCGTCGGCGGCGCGGGTCACGAGCAGCACGTCGATGAGACGCACGACTCCCGCCTCGGTCAACCGGTTGAGCTCAGCGACGACGTCGCCCGACACAGCCGCTTCGTCGAACCCGACCACGAGCACCTGCACCGGGCCGGCGACCCCGCGCGCTGCTGCGGCGTCGCCACCCTCTGGAGGCTGGGGCGTCGTCACCCGCGCACCCGGTTACGCAGCTGGACGAACTCGTCCTGCGTGATCACCCCGGCGTCGAGCAGGTGCTGCAGCGACGCAAGCGCGTCGGGAGCGGGCGAGGCGGGCGCTGCCGAGACGGGCGGGCCGGACGGCGGTGGCAGTGACGAGAGGGCCGGCTGGCCCGGCGGCGCGGCAGGCGGTGCCGGCGGACGGGGCCGGGCTCCGAAACGCGGGGTCGCCCGAGGTCCCGGGCCGCCGGTGTACGGGTGCGCCGCGGCATACGCCTGCTCGGCGGTGAACCGGCCCCCGTAGTACGGCACGTCTCCCGTGATCCCGACACGCTGCAGCTGCCTAGGCACCAAGATCATGCGCGGCTCCCTTCGGTCGTGGGCACCAGCATGCCGCACGCCGACCCGCCGTATGCCGCATCGACAGATCCAGCGACACGGCGGGGAGGGTGCCCACTCAACCGGCACCGGCGAGCGGGTGACGCGGATGCCCACCTCGTGGTTCGCGAGGTGGGCATCCACACATCCGGCCCCGTCGACCGGCGAGGCCCCGGCCAGACCCCTCCACGAAGCTGACCGGGGCCTCTCACCGCAACGCCTTGGGAGGTGCGGCTGCATATGAGACGTCCACGCCCGCGGATCATGACAGCCCTGCGTGAGAAATCTCTGACCCCGGCTCTCTGAACGGCGCCAGCGCCGCAATCAGGACCGGCATCGTCGCGCGGCGCAACGTCCGGTTGTCACCACGGACCGCGACCGGCAGCCGATGTTGTCCGTGGGGCCAAAGACGTGTCCCGGCTGTGGCCGAAGACTAAGAGGGCGGGTCCCTCCCCGGACCACGACCGACGTGCGACACCGACGAGCAGCCGACGAGCAGCCGACGAGCAGCCGACGAGCAGCCGACGAGCAAGGAGAACCAGTGAGCGCCACGACCTACGCGGCCACCGATGCCGACCAGGCGGATGCGATCGCCGCACCGCTCGACCTCCTGCTGACATCAGCGGCGAACGGGCCGCTGCGCCGCTTCGCACCGAACAGGTCCTGGTCACGCGCCGCGTCCGCCCTGTCCCTCCGCCCGCAGGTCGTTGCGCGCCGAGTCGCCCACCTGACGGGCGAGCTCGGCCAGGTCGTGCTGGGCACGTCCGACCGGGCGCCCTCGACGCGCGACAAGCGGTTCGCCGACCCGGCCTGGACCGCCAACCCGATGCTGCGTCGCAGCGTGCAGGCCCACCTCGCCCTCACCGAGACGGCCCAGAACCTCGTGGATGACGCCGAGCTCGAGTGGCGCGACCGGGAACGCCTGGACTTCCTCGTCGAGAACCTGATGGATGCGCTCGCACCGAGCAACAACCCGTTCGTCTCACCTCTTGCCTGGAAGGCGTTGGTCGACACCGGGGGCGGGAACATCCTCAGCGGGGTGCGCCACGCGCTGTCGGACCTGTCGAAGGCACCGCGCGTCCCGAGCATGGTCGCTCCCGACGCGTTCGCCGTCGGCCGGACCCTGGCGCTCACCCCGGGTGCGGTCGTGCACCGGACCGAGGTGTTCGAGCTCATCCAGTACACGCCGACCACGCCCACGGTCGGCGCGACCCCGCTGCTCCTCGTGCCGCCGGTGATCAACAAGTTCTACGTCACCGACATCGCCCCCGGACGCAGCATGATCGAGTACTTCGTCGCGAGCGGCATCCAGGTGTTCGCCATCTCTTGGCGCAACCCCGACGCAACGGCGCGATCGTGGGGCACCGACACGTACGGCCGCTCCATCCTCGGCGCTCTCGACGTCACCCGCCGGATCACCCGCTCGGCGAAGGCCCACGTCTTCGCCATCTGTTCGGGCGGCCTGCTCACGGCGATGACACTCGGGCACCTCGCGGACATCGGACGCCTGGACCATGTGGCGTCGCTCGGCCTCGCGGTCGCGGTCATCGACAACCGGGAGGCTGGGCAGGTCGTCGCGCTCGCCGACGAGCAGACCGCTCGGGCTGCGGTGGTGAGGTCCCGCCTCAAGGGCTACCTCGACGGCAGGGCGCTCGCGGAGGTCTTCGCGTGGCTCCGCCCGAACGACCTCATCTGGTCCTACTGGGTCAACAACTACCTCCAGGGCCGCAAGCCGGCACCCTTCGACGTGTTGTTCTGGAACGCCGACACGACGCGGATGCCGGCGCAGCTGCACTCCGACTTCGTCGACATCGCGCTGACCAACTCGGTTGCCCAGCCAGGTGGAGCGACCATGCTCGACAGCCCCGTCAACCTGGCGAAGGTCGACGTGCCCGCGTACGTCGTCGCGGGCGTCGCGGACCACATCTCACCCTGGCAGGCCTGCTACCGGACGACCCAGCTGCTGGGCGGGCCGACGCGGTTCGTCCTGTCGAGCAGCGGCCACATCGCCTCGATGGTCAACCCGCCTGGCAACCCGAAGTCCTCGTTCCAGACTGCGCAGGAGAACCCCGCTGATCCGGAGAGCTGGCGTGCCGGCTCGACCGCCGAGCAGGGCTCGTGGTGGCCCGACTACGTCTCGTGGCTGGCCGCGAACGGCACCGGGGACAAGAAGGCTCCCACCCGGCTCGGCGGTGGCGGGTACTCCCCCATCGACGCAGCCCCCGGCACGTACGTCCTCGACGCATGAGCGCCGCGGAGCGGGACGACCATGGCGGGCGCACGGCCACCGTCCGCGTCGACGGACGTGAGCTGCGGGTCGAGGTGCGCCCGGGATCCGACCCGCATCAGACGCCGCTGCTCATGTGCTGCGGGATCGGGGCGGCGTTCGAGGCGCTGTCCCCGCTCGTCGCCGCGATCGACGAGCGGGTCACCGTGGTGCGGTTCGACGTCCCCGGTGTCGGGGGCTCCGCGGCGCCGACGTTCCCATACACCTTCCAGTGGCTCGCACGGCTGACGGTCCGGCTCATGCGTGCGCTCGGCCACGAGCGGTTCGACGTCCTCGGCTTCTCGTGGGGCGGGGCCCTCGCCCAGCAGCTCGCCTGGCAGTACCGGCAGCGGGTGCGTCGCCTCGTGCTCGTGTCCACCGGCACCGGCTTCCTCATGGTCCCGGGCAGTCCCAAGGTCCTGCTGCGCATGCTGTCGCGGCGCCGGTTCCACGACGCGCACTATGCGACCGCAGTCGCGCCGACGCTCTACGGTGGCTCGGCCCGGCGGCATACGCCGGAGATCCGTCAGCTGTTCACGAGCATCGAGTCGTCGGCGCGGTCGCGCGGGTATCTCTACCAGCTCATGGCGGGCAGCGTGTGGACGTCGTTGCCCTGGCTCGGGACGATCCGGCAGCCGACGCTCGTCCTCTCCGGCGACGACGACCCGATCGTCCCCCTCGCCAACGCGCGGATCCTCTCCCTCGGCATCCCCCGCGCCAGGCTGCACATCTTCCGTGGGGGGCACGTCGAGCCCGTCATCGAGCCGGGAGTCGTCGGCCCCTATGTCAGTGAGTTCCTGCTCGAGTACCCCTGAGGCACAAGGGAACCCGGCGAGGTCACCTGCGCCGGCCCAGCCGCATACGGACCTGGTCGGTATGCCGCCGGGCCGACTGCCGCTTCCGAGGCGGGTGGGCGCGTGTCAGGTCGTCGCCGCGCGTCGCTGCTCCGCCTCAGCGGCGAGAAGCAGCTCGACCATGGATCGCGGGTCGCTCACCGAGCGACCAGTGAGCTCCTCCAGCTTGCGCAGCCGGTAGCGAACCGTGTTGGGGTGGCAGTAGATCGCCGCCCCGGCCGCGGTCGCCGACCCGCCCTGGTCGACCCAGGTGCGGAACGTCAGCAGGAGCAGGTCGCGCTCGTCCGCGGAGAGAACATCGAGGCCGGCCAGGACGCGCTGCGTGAGCGGACCGAGCAGCTCCCCCGAGGCGACCGACGCCGCGCCGATGAGGTCGTCGCCGAACACGGCGACCGGCGAGGTGGCGGTCGCGCTGAGCATGGCGATGCGTGCGAGCCTCAGGCCCGTGGGGGCGCCGGACAACGACTCCTGGACCGGGCTGACTCCCACCCGGGCGAGGGCAGCGCGACGCAGGTGCGTCGTGAGCCGATCCAGCCCGGCCTCCAGCCCCGGAATGCTGACGATGCCCGCTTCGGAGCCCGGCGCGAGACGCCACGCAGAGCGGACTCCGGCCACGCGCAAGGCGTTCCGGATGCCGGGCAGGGCGTGGGATCCGGGCTGTGTCACCTCGGCGACGACGACGGCGATGGGGCTCTTGCGGTCGAGCCCGAGCAGGTCTGAGGCCTCCCAGAGGCTCAGACCCTCGACCACCTGCCCGTCGAGCAGCGCCCCGACGAGAGCAGCAGACTCCTCCTCCTGCTTGAGGATCCGCTCGGCCACCACGTCGCGGTAGCCGATCGTCAGCCGCTCGACGAAGGCTGCCTGGACGTCCCAGATCGTCGTCGCAGCCGCAACCAGGGCGTTGTCCGGCACGTGCAGCCGGTGCGCCTCGTCGACGAGCAGCTCCCAGATGAGCGCGCACCCGAGGCGGTAGGCGCGCATCACGTCGGGCAGCGGCATACCCTGCTCGGCTCGGCGCCGTCCGATCTGCTGCGCGCCGGTGGCGTCGATCGGTGCGCCCATGAGGGCGTCGATGGCCATCCGGACCTCGGCCGTGCAGTTCGTGAGCAGGTCGTCGAACGAGACGAGGCCGGCGTGCTCGTAGGAGTCGACGCCCGCCACGACGGCCTCCGCGACGGCACGACCGTGCTTCGGCAGCTCGGCGAGCACCGCAGCACCGAGCGCCGCCAGCTGTGGGTCGGCCACACCAGGTGCACCTCGTTGTGACACGGTCCGAGCATAGGCCGGGGTCGGCTCGGCGTGGCTGCCGTCGACGGCACGTCTCGCTCCCGTTGTCCCTGCGGACGGCCGGCCGGCGATGACGTTGTCGCGTCGGCCAATGACGCTCGCCTGCGGCTTCCGCAGACTCGAAGGCATACCTACCGCGGTGTCATTCCCGTCGACAACCCGCCGAGACAGGAGCCCTTCATGACCAACCTCGCCCTCAACCTCACCGAGTCGGCAGGCATGTACCCACAACGGACGGCCGTCCGCGAAGGGGATGTCACCCTGACCTATGCGCAGCTCGACGACCTCGCGAGCCGGCTTGCCGCGCTTGCCGCGAGCCGTGGCGTCAAGCCCGGCTCGCGGGTCGGGGTGATGCTGCCCAACGTCGTCGCCTTCCCCGTCGTGGCCTACGGCATCCTGCGCGCCGGCGGAATCGTCGTGCCGATGAACCCACTCCTCAAGCATCGTGAGGTGGAGTACTACCTGTCCGACTCGGGTGCCGAGCTCGTCTTCGCCTGGCACGAGATGGCGGACGAGGCCGCCGCCGGGGCCTCGGCCGCCGGCGGACAGGTCGTCCCGGTGGGGCCGACCTTCGTGAGAGACGAGCTCCCGCTGTACGAGCCCGCCGCCGTCACGGTGAGCCGGGACGGCGATGACACGGCGGTCATCCTCTACACGTCCGGAACGACGGGACAGCCCAAGGGAGCCGAGCTCACCCACGCCAACCTCAACGCGAACCAGGCGGTCACGGCCGCGACCCTGTTCCGGCTCTCCCCCGAGGACGTCGTGATGGGCTGCCTGCCGCTGTTCCACGTCTTCGGCCTGACCTGTGGCCTCAACGCCGCCGTCGGGTCCGGAGCCCAGCTGACGCTGTTGCCACGGTTCGACGGCCGCGCGGCACTGGAGGTCATGGCCCGCGACGGCGTGACGGTGTTCGAAGGGGTGCCGACGATGTACTCCGCGCTGCTTGCGGTGCCTGACCACTCCGACCTCGATGTGTCCACGCTGCGCACCTGCGTCTCCGGAGGAGCTGCGCTGCCCGTCGAGGTGCTGCGCCGGTTCGAGAACACCTTCGACGTCGCGATCCTCGAGGGCTACGGCCTGTCCGAGTCATCGCCGGTGGCGTGCTTCAACCACCCCGACCGCGAGCGCAAACCGGGCTCGATCGGCACGCCGGTCGACGGCGTCGCCCTCCGTCTTGTCGACGAGGACGGCAACGAGGTCGGCGCGGGCGAGGTCGGCGAGATCCAGATCAAGGGCCACAACGTCATGAAGGGCTACTGGAACCGGCCCGAGGCGACCGACGAGACGATCCGCGACGCCTGGCTATCCACCGGTGACATGGCCCGCGTCGACGAGGACGGCTACTACTTCATCGTCGACCGCAAGAAGGACCTCATCATCCGAGGCGGCTACAACGTCTACCCGCGACAGGTCGAGGAGGTCCTCTACGAGCACCCTGCGGTCGCTGAGGTCGCGGTGATCGGCATCCCCCACGCGACACTCGGCGAGGAGGTCGGTGCGGCCGTCGCCCTGCGGAACGGCGCTGACGCGACGGCCGAGGAGCTCGTCGCCTTCGTGAAGGAGAGGATCGCGGCCTACAAGTACCCGCGGCGCGTCTGGGTCGTCGATGCACTGCCCAAGGGTCCGACCGGCAAGATCCTGCGCCGCCAGGTTCAGGCGCCCGACGACGTGGCGGCTGAGTTCGCCCACGCGGGGCGGTGAGCGCGATGACCGAGCTCGCCACGTATCCCGCCGTGTCCGACTTCTACGGCTTCGAGGGCCTGCTCACCACGGACGAGCGCGCCATGATCCAGCGGGTGCGCACCGCGCTCGACGAGCACGCCCGCCCGCTGCTCACCGAGCACTGGTCCAAGGCGACCTTCCCCCACGAGCTGGTGCCCGTCATCGCCGGCCTCGGTGCGAACGGGTGGCCCTACGAGGCGCCCGGCTGCGCCGGCGGTCGCTTCCTCATGGACGGCATCCTGGCGATGGAGTTCGCCCGCGTCGACTGCTCGCTGGCGACGTTCCGAGGCGTCCACTCCGGCCTCGCGATGGGCTCGATCGACCTGTGCGGTGACGACGAGCAACGCCGGCGATGGCTGCCGGCCATGGCCCGGATGGACCTCATCGGCGCCTTCGGCCTGACCGAGCCCGACGTCGGCTCGGGTGCCGCCGGTGGCCTGACGACGACGGCCCGCCGCGACGGCGAGACCTGGGTCCTCAACGGGGCCAAGCGCTGGATCGGCAACGCCACCTTCGCCGACCTCGTCGTCATCTGGGCCCGAGACGAGGCCGACGGCCAGGTCAAGGGCTTCGTCGTCGAGAAGGGCACACCCGGCTTCACCACCACCAAGATCGCCCACAAGCTGGCGCTGCGCATCGTGCAGAACGCCGACATCACCCTTACGGACGTGCGGGTCCCGGAGTCCAACCGTCTCCAGAAGGCCTCCTCGTTCAAGGACACCGCACGGGTCCTGCTCATGACCCGCGCCGGCGTCGCCTGGATGGCGGTCGGGTGCATGCTCGGGGCGTACGAGCACTCTCTGGCCTACGCCATGGAGCGCCAGCAGTTCGGGCGGCCCATCGCCGGGTTCCAGCTCGTGCAGGATCTGCTGGTCCGCCAGCTCGGCAACATCACGGCGAGCGCGGCCATGTGCGTGCGCCTGTCACAGCTGCAGGACGAGGGCCTCGCCACCGACGCCAAGGCCTCGCTCGCCAAGGCCTACTGCACGCAGCGGATGCGGGAGTCGGTCGGCTGGGCGCGAGAGCTGATGGGCGGTAACGGAATCCTCATCGACCGCAACGTGGGCCGGTTCGTCGGCGATGCCGAGGCGATCTACTCCTACGAGGGCACGCGTGAGATGAACACGCTGATCGTCGGCCGCGAGATCACCGGCCTCAGCGCCTTCGTCTGAGACGGCGGCGCGCCATGAATGCCCCCTCCCGACCCTTGTGCGTGGCTATGGTCGAGGGGCACGGACCGACCTGACTGGCATCTCGACCTCAATGAGCGGCCCACCATGACGACGCAGCCCTCAGCTCCCGCCGCCACCACCGGGCGTTCGCGCCTGCTGCCCTCCTCCCCTGACCACCGCATTCTTGTCGTCGGGGTCATCACCTTCGCGTTCCTGCTCACCCGGGGCGTCGCCCAGGCGGTGACCCCGTTCATCCGCCAGGACGACTGGCCGTTTCTTCTGCCGGCCAACACTCCGGGCGTGATTCCAACCCGCTACTACGACATCAGCGAAGGGCGGTGGCTCAACTCCGCGTGGTGGGTCGTCGTCGGCCAGCACGGCACGCCGACGACAGCCGCCCTCACGTATGCCGTCGGGTATGCCGCGCTCGTCGCCGGCATGTGGCGGGCGCTCCACCGCTCCGGAGTCCGGCCCGGGCCCGCGGTCGACGCGCTGCTCGGCGTCACGCTCTTCGCCTCGGCCGTATGGGTCCAGCTTCTCTACTGGCCGGGCACGCTGACTCCGTCGGTCCTCATGGCCGCCACGGCCCTGTGGCTGCTGCCGTGGGCCGCACGCACCCGTCCGCGGCTCGGGCTCTGGCTCCTCGTGGGTGAGGTCGCGGCCGTGCTGACCTACCCGCCGGTGGGCGTCGTCCTGCTGGTTTTCGCCGTCGTGTTCCTGCGTGACGCTGCATGGCGCCGGGTGCTCGCCGCCGCCGGCGTGTGGATCGGGGCGTTCGCCTTCGGCGTCGGTGTCGCCTACTCCCTCAACTGGATCCTCAATGACCAGTTCGGCCTTCAGCTCGCTGCGTGGCGCCGCTCCAACCCGCTGACCTCGCTCGACGCCCTCCGGGACAACACCGGGCGCTGGCTCGCGGCGGCCGGGACCCTCTGGGCCGCCCAGTGGTGGGCCGTGGTCGTCGGCCTCGCCGCGACTCTCGTCGGCTGGCAGGACGCTGCTGTCCGTCCGCGTCTGCAGCGCCTCCTCGTCGCGTTCGGCGTCGCCTATGGTCTCGACGCCGCCCAGACCCTCGTGAGCGGCGTCGTCACCGACGCCCGGGGCCAGCTCTGGACCTGGTTGGTCGCGGTGCTGCCCGTCGCGCTCCTGCTCGTCGGGCAGCGGCGACTCCATGCCGGCGCCCTGGGCGGGCGTGGCCTGCCCCGCCACGGCATCGCTGCCGTGCTGCTCGCCGTGCTCGCTGTTGGTGGGGTGCTTGCGTGGCGCACCGACATCGGCGAGCACCAGGAGACGCGCATCCAGTACGCGGCGATCGCGGCAGCCGCCACCGCGCACGATCCCGGGACGGTCGCGCCGACGGTCGTCGTCTACCAGGACCCGGCAGTGAAGGACACCCGCTCCGGAAGGATCATGGCCAGCACGTTGTTCATGGCCGTACGCCAGGAGCAAGGCGTGCAGCCCCGTTGGTGCAGGGGCGTCGAGTGCCGCGAGCTGGCCGCACACGCTGGGTCCGGCTCGGTCATCCCCATGGGACGTGCCGGCCGGCCGGCGGGGGTCGTCGGCATCGTCGTGCCGCCACCGCCCGGCTGGATCTGACCGACGATCGCCGCCCATGCTTCTCCCCGGACTGTCACGCCACGGTCACTGGGCTGTCACAGCGGAATCTCAGCGGACACAAAGGGTCATCGCTCCGGTCACGTCCCGATAACTCCCGCGGTCTGGCGCAACGATCCACTCCTACGGTCGGTCTCAACAGACATCAGGGGACGAGGCAAGGGGCATCGCCATGGGAGCACCGAAGCACCGTAAGCCGGTTCCGCACGCCGCCATCGCAGTGGTGACCGCCCTGGCCGTGGCCGCATGTGGGGGTGGTGGGGCAAGCGACGGAAGCGGCAGCGGGTCGGTCGGGTCCGTCGCGTCGGTCGGGTCGGTCGGGTCGGTCGGGCCGGGCTCCGACCAGCGCCACATCGCCCCAGTCGTGCCCGCGACGCGCGAGGCCACCATGACCGACCCGGGTCGCGACGCGCTCTCGACGTTTGCGCTCGACATCGACACCGGGTCCTACACCCGGTTCCGCGACGCGGTGAACCATGGCAGCGCGATAACTCCGAGCGAGGTCCGCACCGAGGAGTTCGTCAACTACTTCGAGCAGGGCTACGAGGCGCCACCCGAGGGACTCGACGTGAGCATCGACGCGGCCGTGTTGCCGTTCAGCGCCGGTCACCGCCTGGTCCGGGTCGGCATCCGGAGCGCGGACGCCGACAACGAGTCGCGCTCCGACGCAGACCTCGTCCTGGTCGTGGACTGTTCGGGGTCGATGGACGAGGCGGGCAAGATGGACACGACGAAGGTCGCCCTGCGGACCCTGGCCTCGTCGCTGCGACCGACGGACCGCGTGGCCATGGTGTGCTACTCGACCGAGGCTGAGGTGGCGCTCGAGCCCACCATGGCCTCGGACCGCCTCGCGATCGACAGGGCCATCGACTCGCTGCACCCGCAGGAGTCCACCAACGCCGAGGCCGGCCTGACACTCGGCTACAACCTGGCCCGATCCATGCACACCGAAGGGCGGATGTCGCGCGTCGTGCTGGTCAGCGACGGCGTCGCGAACGTCGGCGATACCAGCCCCGACGGGATCCTCGAGCGGATCAGCGCCCAAGCGCGTGCAGGGACGAACCTGATCTCGGTCGGCGTCGGCATCGAGACCTACAACGACCAGCTCCTCGAGCAGCTCGCAGACCGGGGCGACGGCTGGCATGTCTACATCGACACGGCCGCCGAGGCCGAGCGAGTGTTCGCAACCGGGCTCACCGGGTCCCTCGTGGTGGCTGCTCGCGACGCCAAGGCACAGGTCGAGTTCGACCCGAGCCAGGTGTCGGGTTATCGGCTGCTTGGCTACGAGAACCGTGACGTCGCGGACCAGGACTTCCGCAACGACGCGGTCGACGGTGGCGAAGTCTTCGCCGGCCACTCCACGACCGCGCTCTACGACGTCGAGCTGCGCGAGGGGGCTCGCGACCTGTCGTTCGTGAGGGCCACGGTCCGCTACCTCGACAGCAGCGGCGAACCGGTCGAGCGCACCCGGCAGCTTCGGGACATCGAGTGCGCCCCGACCGTCGAGCAAGCCGCGCCGCGCCTGCGTCAGGACCTGGTCGTCGCCATGCTCGCCGACCGCCTCACGGGCGGTCCCTGGTCGGCGTGGACCGGACCCGACGACCTGAGGGAGCAGGCCGCCGCTCTGACCGCTTCGCTCGACGGTGATCGTGATGTGGCCGAGCTGGTCCGTCTGGTCGACCGCATCACCCGCTGAGCCGCGGCCGGCCACATCGTCAGTGCGAAGGCCCGGTGCGCGCCGGGGTGTCCGACACGGTGCCGGCGGCCAGGGCCTGGCCGTCCGGCAGACCCTGGGGCTTGCCCGGCTGGTAGAGCCACACATCGAAGAACCGACGCAGGTCCAGTCCGCTCACGCGCTCGGCGAGAGCGATGAACTCCGCGGTCGTCACGGTGCCGTAGCGGTGCTCGGCGTACCAGGTGCGCAGCAGGGTCGTGAACCGTGCATCGCCGATCCGTTCGCGCAACGCTTCCAGCGTCATCGCACCTCGCTCGTAGATCGTGCCGTCGAAGAGGTGCTGAGCGTCTCCGGGGTCAGCCGGTGGCGGGTTCCAGAACGCGGTCTGCTGTGCAGGCGTGTTGGCAAGCTGCTTGAAGCGCTGAGCCGCCGACTTGCCACCCTGACTCTCGGTCCAGATCCACTCCGACCACGTGGCGAAACCCTCGTGCAGCCAGATGTCCGGCCACGAGCCCAATGTGACCGCATCGCCGAACCACATGTGCGAGAGCTCGTGCAGCAAGGTGACCTCGTCCGGTGCGTCGTCGAACACCGGCTTGGTCTGCGTCTCGAGCGAGTAGCCGAGCTGGGGAGCGTCGTCGACGATCGCACCGACGGTCTCGAAGGGGTACGGACCGTAGAGGTTCTCCAGGAACGACACCATAGCGGGAAGCTTGGCCAGGACCGCGGACGCCGAGCTCGCCTGGCGGGGGTCCACGGCGACGTACGTCGGTATGCCGCTGGGCGTCGTGCCGGTGGTGACGTCGAACCGGCCGAGAGTGATCGTCGCCAGGTAGGGCGCCATCGGGTAGCTCTCGCGCCAGGTGAAGGTGGCCAGCCCGTTCGCGCTTGTCCGGCTCTGCAGCGAGCCGTTGCCCACTGCCGTGATCCCGGAGGGCACCGTCATACGGATCGTGAACGTGGCCTTGTCCCGAGGGGTGTCGTTGGCGGGGTACCAGGCCGGGGAGCCCTGCGGCTCACCGACGACTGCGGCGCCGTCGGCGGTGTAGACCCAGCCCTCGCTCGAGCCGTCCGGGTCGGTGACCGTCTCGGGCTGACCGGCATACGGCACGACGACGGTGAAGACGTCGCCGCTGCGCAGCGCATGAGACGGGGTGATCTCGAGCTCCTGACCATCTCGCGCGACCGACGCCACGGCGCCGTTGACGGTGATGGCGCCCAGCGCGAAACCGCGCAGGTCCAGGTCGAACCGGCTGAGGCTCTGAGTCGCACGGATCGAGAGCGTCGCCGTGCCCGACAGCAGGCGGCTCTGCGGGTCATACGCCAGGTCGAGACTGTAGTTCGTGACGTCGATTCCACCGTTGCCGGCGAGGGGGAAGAAAGGGTCCCCGGCGCCGGGCGAGCCGACCGTGCCGGCGGCCATCGCGGAACCGGCACTCGCTGCCAGCGCCAGCGCGGCGACGGTGGCGGCCCTGCTGCCTCTCCCCATGGCGGCTCCCTCCCGGTAGTCCGACGCTAGCCCTGGCCCGCGACTCGGGCAAGGGTGGCGAGCACGGCTGACCCCTGCAGCACCTACACATCGTTCGGCCGCGTCTGTCGCAACGGGGTCACCCAGCTCGTTGTGTGAGTGAAGAGGCCGTAACGTCGGAGCCTGCTGCGCCGAAGAAGCGGGTGTCGCGCCTCGGTGAAAGGAGTGCAGAAATGACCAGACCGTTTCGGTTCGGAGTCGTTGCTCCGGTGATGAGTGACCTGCCGACGTGGCGGGACCAGGTGCGCCGTATCGCCGACAGCGGCTACTCGACGCTGCTGATGCCCGACGTGCCGCAATGGCAGCCGGCGCCCGCCCCGACGCTCGCTCTTGCCGCGGCACAGGCAGACCTTCGCGTCGGCACCTGGGTGTACGCCTCCCCGCTGCGCCCGGCCTGGAGCACCGCGTGGGAGGCGCACACGCTGTCGGTGCTTACCGAGGGTCGCTTCGAGATGGGCATCGGTACGGGGCGGCCGGGGATCGAGGACGAGCTCGCCCGGCTCGAGATTCCAGTCGTGCCACCCAGCGAGCGACTCGCCCAGGTGCGTGAGACCGTGGCCAGGCTGCGTGACCTGGACGGGCCAGATGTTCGTACGCCGGTCGTCATGGCCGTGCGGGGTCCGAAGGCACAAGCGCTTGCCGTCGAGGTCGCCGACACCGTCACCTTCGCGATGTTTCCGACCGACACCCGTGCGGACATCGCCGGGCTGGCACGCGACTTCCGCGCCGTGCGGGACATCGAGCTCGCGCTCCATGTCCCAGTCGTCGGCGACGGTGTCGCGCCGTTCATGGCATCCCCGCGCGACACCGATCCGGCCGCGTTGCGCGAGGCGGACTCGCTGGCCGTGCTTCCCGAGGACCCAGCCGCGGCCATCGAGGAGATCCAGCGGCGGCGCGAGGAGATCGGGTACTCCTACTTCGTCATCGGCTCCGACTTCGCCGACGGGTTGGCCCCGGTGGTGGCCGAGCTGGCCGGCCAGTAAGGCGAGCAGCGCGACAAGGGGCCTCGACAATCGACCATGTGGCGATGTGTTGAGGCCCGGATCCCTGGTTGTGCTCGACAAACGCACATCTGGCCGATTGTCGCGGCGCCCACACTGCACGGTGGGAGCATGATCACATGAGCACAAATGGCAAGTCTGAAGGGGGGGTGGACGTTAGCCCCCCATTGGCGACCGATCATGGACCGCACGTCGAGTCGAGGGCCGAGACCTACTGGTTGACGTACGAGACGCTTCGTTGGCTTATGGTCGCTCTAGCGGGGATGCTGCTTGCCGTCACCGTCGGGACCGCGGTGTGGACCGGCCATTTGCCCGGATCGATCAGTGACTATTACGGAGGTCCGGTTCGCGACGTCTTCGTGGGCGTGTTGTTCGCGGTTGCGGCATGTCTGGTCGCGTACCGAGGATCGACTCCTCTCGAGGACTTCGCCTTGAACGGCGCCGGCTTCTACGCTCTCTTTGTGGCCCTGCTTCCGACCACTTTGGAGAAGAGCCTGACACCGCCGGAGAGCCCACTGCCAGACTCTATCTCCGCCGACGAGATCAAGAAGTACCTCATGGTGACGTATGCCGCTGTGGTGCTGCTGTTGGTGGCGCTCGCGGTCCTCGAGACCAAGATTGCGAGCCGTAAGAAGCTGACCGACACCGGAGGCGGGAGCAAGGCATTCGTCGTCGCGGCGGTGACGGTGCTGGTCCTCTTCGTGATCGGGGCCGGAGTGGCCGTGTTTACGGGTCACCCCGCTGATCACTTCACCTTCAACTCGAACGTGTGGTCAGGGTTGCGGCTCCATGACTACGCGGCATTCCTTCTCATTGCCTCCTTGGCCGTTGCCGTGTGGACGCACGCCATCTCCGGGGACGAGTCCAACCAGTCGCGGCTGCCTGACTCGCTGCGCTGGCCCACCTCTGGGCCCAAAGCAGCGTGGGAGCCGGAAAAGCAGCTCACCCTCGAGCCGACGAGCACGACGCCTCAGTTCACGTTGTTCTACCGCACTATTCTGATTCTGATGACGGGTGGCGCGGTCATCGTGTGGCTCGTTTCCGCGAAGCTGTGGCCTGAACACACAATACTCATTCTGGAATGGTTCGAGATCATCTTGTTCATGGCATTCTGGATAGCAGAGACGCGACGTGAAGGTAAGGCGCGAAGAGGCGAGCTCGGACGCTGACTCGGGAGCACCTGGTCGGGGTCAGCTCTCGCCGGGGGCCGGTGACGCGAGGGGCGGACGCGGGCCGACGCCCTGAGCCGCTGTCGGACCACGTCGGGTGGATCGTTCCCCTCGGCCGACAGCGTCACCAAGGCGGTCCTTGAGCCGCAGCGCAGGCAGTTCCACGAGCGGGCGGGACACGATCGCCAGCACGATGGCGATGGCCGCGCCAAGCGACCGTCCCCACACCGTCCGTCCCACGTACGAGGTCACGACGAGGATGCACGCCGAGTTGAACAGGTACAGGGCATAGCTCCGGTCACCCAACCACCGCAGCGGCGACCACTCCAGGGCCGTCCGCAGCCGTGACGGGACCGGCCGGGAAGCCCACCAGACCACCCAGGCCGCCGCCAGTGTCAGAACCGGAATCCCCACCAGGTAGGTCAGCGGCGACTGGTACGTCCCTGGGTTCAGCGACAGTCCCGCGATCACCACGACCGCGAGCCCGGTCACGAGGGCCGGCGAACGTGGCGCCCAGTCACGCTGCCGCGCGGATGAATCGACGATCGCGAGCAGCGCGCCGGTCAAGAGGCACTCCACCCAGACCGTCGGCAGGGTGTAGAAGAACCACCCGAGGGACATTCCCGCAGCGACTGTGGCCATGCGCAGCACCACCGCAGCCGCGATGAGCCAGAGCATCGGACGCAGCCGGCTCCCCGCTGCGCGGCGCAGGAGCAGCACCGCCAGGACCGGCCAGACGAGATAAAACTGCT
Source organism: Monashia sp. NPDC004114 (assembly GCF_053603855.1). NCBI lineage: Bacteria > Bacillati > Actinomycetota > Actinomycetes > Micrococcales > Intrasporangiaceae > Intrasporangium > Monashia sp. NPDC004114. The sequence continues at coordinate 326,032 of NZ_JBSGGK010000002.1, forward strand.
CCTCGACCGCAAGCGACCAGAGGTGCTCGAGCTGTGGCGCGTAGTCATACCCGAGCCCGGCGGTGACGTCCGTGACGTACAGAAGGCCCTGCCAGGCCCCGGTGGCCGCGTTCCCCGTGGTGACGCCGCTGCCCGGCACGAACGACATGACGAACACCAGCACCAGCAGCAGAGCCAGTGCAGGCACGAGCCGCAGGAACCGCCTCACGTAGAAGCGGCGCAGGTCGACTCGGCCATTCGCGGAGGCGTCTCCGACGAGCACGGACGTGATCAGGTAGCCCGACAGCACGAAGAAGATCAGTACACCGACGAGCCCCGCACCTGTCGCGCCGACCACGTGCGCGAACAGCACGAGCGCGATCGCCGTGCCGCGGATCCCGTCGAGGGCCGCAACGCGCCCCGCCCGCCCTCGGGCGCCTGTCATGCCGCCGAGTGTGCCCGACCCGCCCCGATCCGTCGCCCGAACGGTCGAAACCCGCACCCGCCGGCGTCCATCGCCGCGCTCACCCGGGCCGGGGACCCACCAGATGCTCGAGGCGCTCAGATCCGATACGGATCGTGTAACTTGGACGCGATTCCCCGTCGCACGGGACGGAACGGAGACGCGCTGTGGCTCGCGCCTACATGCGGCCGCACGACGGCCCCGACGGTGGGACTGAGCCCGCCGCGAGCGGCACAGGTCCGATGAAGCTGAACCATGTCGTGCTGACGCGGTTCAACCTTCCCTCAGCGGGCTACGAAAGCCTCCTGCGAGAGAAGGAGGGTTGGCTGCGCTCCCGTGTCGAGCTCTTCGAGCGCTACTGCCTGCCGTCCATGCGGGCCCAGGCCGGCGCGGACGCCGCGTGGATCATCTACTTCGACCCCGCGAGCCCAGCGTGGCTCATGGACTGGATCGAACGCACGAACCAAGGCGACTTCATGCCGATCCTGCGCGCGACGGTGTCCTACGAGGACCGGATGGCCGACATCCGCGCTGCGGCCGTAGACCTCGGCGACATGTTGGTCACGAGCAATCTCGACAACGACGACGCTGTCGCAAGCGACTTCCTCGCGCGGGTGCAGGCCGCCGCGGCTCCTGGCGTCCGCACGGCGATCTACCTGGCAGACGGCCTCATCGCGCAGGACGGTCGGGTGTACCACCGCGTCGACCGGGACAACGCGTTCTGCTCCGTCGCGGAACCATGGGACTTTGCCGGGGACAAACCCGCCACGTGCTGGCTGCGCGCTCACAACCGGCTTGGCGAGACCATGCGGGTGGTGTCACTGCGCGGTCGACCCGGTTGGCTCCAGGTGGTGCACGGGGCGAACGTGAGCAACCGGGTGCGGGGACGCATGGTGTCGCCGACCAGGTACCGATCGCAGTTCGGCTCGCTTCTCGACGACTTCCCCGAGCCCAGCGCACTGCGTCTGGCCCGCGATCGTGTCCTGTCGGGTCCGCTCCGTGCCGCACGGGAGACCAGTCGCGCGGCGGCCAAGCGCGCGGCGGTCACCGTGCTCGGTCCGGACGGCATCGACGCCCTCAAGGTCCGGGCCGCCCGGCTGCCTGGTCGCCGCCACAAAGAACACGAGTGATCGCCACCCTGCACGGTCCCTTACGCGTCGGCGTTCGTCTTCTCCGGGACGGCCGGTGAGGAGCCGGACCGTGCTGCGAAGTGGTGTGCCAGCCGCACCGCGAGCACCGCCGCGAAGAACGTCGGGTTCGCCTCTGCCGACGTCGGGAACACACTGCTCGAAGCGATGTAGAGGTTGTCGACGCCATGAACGCGGCAGTCCCGGTCCACGACGCCTTTCGACGGATCGTCGCTCATGCGAGTGGTGCCGATGCTGTGGAATCCGTCGGTCGACTGCGCCCATGCGAGAGCACGGAGCTCGGCGGCGTCACGCGCGAGGTACTCGATCCGACCGATCCCGGCCTTGCGCAGCTCGGTGTCGAGGAGCTCATGACAGCGCAGCAGTGAGTCGATGTCGTCCTCGAGGTATCGATAGTCGACCTCCAGCACGGCCGCACCATCGTCGTCCGTGCGGATCATCAGTCGACTGTCCGGACTCGGCAGCTGCTCCGCGTGGTAGTGAAGTGCGTACCGGCCGCCTTCGTTGAGGAGGATGAAGCCCGGCTTGCGCACCGACGAGCCGTATCGCCGATAGATGATGTCGAGCACATCCGCGAGCGCGCGGAACGGTCTGCGGAGGATGTTCACGATGTGCTCTCGGACGGCATACGGGCGAGGACCGACGTGGCGCAGTCGGATTCCCTCCGCGAGGACGCGACGACCGATCGGCGGAAAGGCGATGCCGAGGAACACCGCCGAGAGTGTCGGGTTGCGGTGCTCGTACTCGTAGAACGGCGGGTTGTCGAGGTAGAAGGCCGTGTTGAGGACACGGTGACGTCGCTGGGCTTCCTCGGTGAGCGTGAAGCGCCGCCGGATGTAGGAGTCGAAGCGGTCACGGGAGAAGTCGAGATCGACGGCGCGCGCCGGGTCGTCGAGGATGATCTCGGCGATGCTTCCCGTCGCATGACCCATGTAGTAGCGGCCGAGGGGTCCGCCTGCGCCCCCGCACAGTTTCGGGACGCGGCGCTGCAGTTCCAGCAGGAAGCGTGTCGTCTCGAGGCCACCCATTGCGAGCACGTATGCCGCAGCCCGGAGCCGGAGCTTCGCGCCCTCCCGCTCGACGACGACATTCGCGACCGAGCCGTCGTCGGCGAACTCGATGTCCTCGAGGCGGCTGCTCAGCAGGACATCGACCCGCGCGTGGTCGACGACGCGCTTGCCCAGCCGCGGACCAAGTCTGGGCTGCCGGGCCCAGCGCTCGAGATTCGACATCCGGAAGTCCGCCAGGCCGTCCCAGTCGGCCTGCTCCGACTCGAACACGGCGCCACCGCAGTCCAGGTGGCGGGCAGCCGGCCAGTACCAGGGGCAGACGTCGTCGATGCGGATGGGCCACACGCTGTCGGGAACATAGTCCCGCTCCTCGAAGTCGATCGGCTCGAACGCGACGCAGCGGCCGCCCCAGAGCCACGACGTGCCGCCGATGCCCTGTCGGGTCGTGAGCTCGAGCGGTGCGTGACGTGCCGGATCGGCGATCTCGGTGCGTTGTCGCGGACTGGGCTCGACGTTGCGCCTCGCCGAGCGCAGGTCGCCCGCGTCCACGAGCAGGACCCGACTGCCCGCTTCGGCGGCCTCGAGCGCGAAGGCCAGACCAACGGGACCTGCGCCGATCACGCAGCTGTCATACGACCCCGCCGGCGCTCTCCCGCGCGCCAGAACGGTCATGGCGCAGCGACCTTCGTCGGCCGGCTGGATGCGTCCCGTTCCCAGGCGCGCTCGCTTCTGCGCAGAATCCTCTCAGCGCGGCGGCGCGACACGACCGTGAGAACCAGGTACCACGCCACGTCGATGGCATCCCGCGGTGTCCGCACGGCCGTGAGGAGCCCGCGACCCCGTGAGCGCGCGTGCGAGGAGATGCCGAGCTCGATGTATCCGCGCCGCTGTCGTGTGAGCACCGCGAGCAGACCCGTCAGGTCACGGGGCGTCCGTACTCGCATGGGCGCGGTGGCGACGACGCGCTTCTCTGCCTCGGCGAAGCGACTGTCGAACCACGAGTCGTCCGCGGTCACCGGCGGGAAGCGGCCGAGGCGCTGATGCCCCTCTCGACTCGTCGCGTAACCTCCGGCCCCCCACAGCCGAGACGGTGGCGCGGGCACTCGGCTGCGTGCACGGTAGTAGGCACGCACGGGCGCTGTCGCGCCGATCGTGTCGTAGACGTAGTAGGGCCTCGCGGCAAGGACTCCCGGCTCGGCCAGGGCCTCGAAGACCGCGAGCACGGTGCTTGGCGCGACCTCGATGTCGGCGTCCAGATAGAGGCGAGGCCAGGCGGCCGCGGCCTCGTCGCCCAGGTTGAGTCCGGCGATCTTGGATGCCTGTTCTGTCTCGGCCACGACGACGCCGGCGAACCGCCGCGCGATCTCGGCGGTGTCGTCGGTGCAGCCGTTGCAGGCGACGACGATCTCGAACCCGTCCACGGCGACCAGGGGGGCGAGTGACCTCAGGGTCCTGCCGATCACGGCAGACTCATTGTGCGCAGGGATGATGACGGCACCCCGGGCGGCCGCGGGCAGCACCTGCGGCGCGGCCGCCCGGAAGTCCGAGGTTCTCGTCACCACGGCCCCGTCGTCGGGCGTGGCAACAGAGATCGACGCCCGGCTCACGCGGATCGCCGAGCCGGGCCGCTTCGGTCCTCACCGACGGGCTGACGCTTTGCCTTCGCTCCGATTTCCTGACGTGCGCTCGCCCGCCGAAGCCACTGTGCTGGCACGTGTTTCGCGCGCATCGCCGGGCGCTCGACTGCAAACCAGCTGGCAACGGCGAGAGGGACCGTACACAGGATGCTCGCTGACGCGAACAGGCCCGGGGACAGGCGGGCGAGGCCAGCCACGACGAGAAGCTGTTGGACCGGGAACGCGTAGAGGTACATCCCGTAGGACACGTCGTTCCGTGAGCCGATCTTCTGTATGCCGCGTGGCGCGGTCGCGCCGACCCACAGCAGCAGGTAGGCGAGCGGCAACGGGAACAGGACCTCGCCCTGGCCGAGGACTCCGGCCGCCACCAGCACCGCGACGGATGCCACGGCGCCGGCTGCCCCCAGGGGCACCCGGTCGGCGAACCGGAGCAGCAGGACCCCGGCGAGGAAGTACGGCACCAACAGGGTCACTTCGAACGGGATCCCGAAGTGGGGGCCGACAACATGGAAGTAGGCCGATGCGGCAGTGGCCAGGACGAAGGCTGCAGCGACGATCCAGCGTCGCCACAGGATCGCCAGGCAGAGCACCAGTCCGACCAGGACGTAGCACATGAGCTCATAGCGCAGGGTCCAGAGAGAGCCGTTCCACGCCGCGTATGGCGCACCGGCGAGTGTGGCCGGGTCCAGCTCTGTCGGACTCGAGGTGTCGGCATACGTGAGGACGTAGTCGAGCGCGTTGGAGGCGGTCCAGCCGCTCCGCGCCCAGCCACCGACCCGCGCGGCGACGAAGGCGGTGAACAGCAGGCACACCCAGAAGCCGGGGAAGATCCTGAGGAAGCGCCTCCATGCGTAGCCGGCGAGCCCGGTCTTGAGCCGGGAGGCCGTGATGAGGTAGCCACTGATCGCGAAGAAGCCGCCGACCGCCAGCGTGCCGAGACCGATGCCACCCCACTGCGGGTCGGGCCCATGGCCGCTGATCGGGAAGGTGTGGGACACGATGACGAGCGTCGCCAAGAAGAGCCTGATCGCGTTGAGGCTGTTGGCCCGCAGATCAAGCCGGTCCGCCAGAGACGGAGCGCTCACGTCTCGGACCATCTGACGCGCGGGAGCTCGATGCCGAGCTCGGCCAGTGTCGGCGCGGCGGCATCGCGCTCGGACTGCAGGGTGATCGGTAGCGGCCAGTCGATGGCGAGCTGCGGGTCGTGCACCGAAATGGTCATGTCATCCGCGGGATCGTGGTCACGGTCAATGCGGTATGTAATGTCCGAAGGATCCGAAAGTGCTTGAAAAGCGTGGGCACATCCGGCCGGGATATAGATCGACATCTGGCTGTCGCCATCCAGGCTAAAGGTCTCACATTGGCCGTAGGTGGGCGATTCCGGGCGCAGATCCACCGCAACGTCAAAAACCGCGCCAAATGAGCACCGGACCAGCTTCGCCTCGCCCTGTCCCCCACGGAGGTGGAGCCCGCGCACGACACCCGCACGCGAGCGGGACACGCTGTCCTGCCGAAACCCTTGCGGGTCAAGGCCCGCGGCCCCCGCCGCGTCGACGTCGAAGACCCTCGTGAACGATCCGCGAGCATCTAGGTGTGGTTTGGGCGTAAAAAGCAGGATCCCTGCGATGGTTCCGTGAGCAACGTCCATGCTTGCTCCTCACATCGAATGCCGTGAGCGTATGGCCAAGTCCTGTGGGGCGAGCCAATTTCCCGCGAAATCACAAGTGAGGAAAGACGAGAGATGTCACGATGAGCGCACTGTCGAAAGGGTGACGCATGAGAGTGATGGTTACCGGCGACCGGGGTTACATCGGTGCCGTGATGGTCCCGGCGCTCCAAACCGCGGGCCACGAGGTCATCGGCTTCGATGCGGACTGGTACGCGGGGTGCGACTTCGGAGACGTGCCCGACGGATACGAGCAACGGATCGGCGACATCCGCGACCTGGCGCCCGAGGACCTTGCAGGCGTCGAGGCCGTGGTGCACCTCGCGGCGATCTCGAACGACCCGATCGGGCATCTGGACCCCGCGGCGACATACTCGATCAACGGCCGCGGGGCGGTGCACGTCGCGCGGGTGGCCAAGGCTGCCGGCGTCTCGCGGTTCCTGTTCTCCTCCTCGTGCTCTCTCTACGGCGCGGCGGGCGACACGCCGGTGACCGAGACCGCGGCCTTCAACCCCGTGACTCCGTACGGGGACAGCAAGGTCATCGCCGAGCGCGGGATCAGCCGCTTGGCCGACGACTCGTTCAGCCCGACGTACCTGCGCAACGCGACGGCATACGGGTCCTCCCCTCGCCTGCGGGCCGACATCGTGGTCAACAACCTGACCGGAACGGCATACACCCGCGGGGAGGTCCTCCTCGCCTCCGATGGATCACCATGGCGACCTCTCGTCCACGTGCGGGACATCTGCGCTGCATTCGTCGCGACTCTCGCGGCCCCGCGGGACGTGGTTCACGACGAGGCCTTCAACATCGGTCGCGACGAGGACGTCATGCAGATCCGTGAGATCGCCAACGCGGTGTCACGACACCTCGGCGCGCCGGTGACCTTCGCACCCGGCGCCGGCCCCGACGTCAGGAACTACCGCGTGGACTTCAGCAAGGTCCGGGCCATCCTGCCCTCCTTCCACCCTGAGTGGACCGTGTCGGACGGCATCGCCGAGCTCACCCAGGACATGGACGACTTCGGCCTGACCGCAGAGCAGTTCGAGGGCGCTCGCTTCGTGCGCCTGGCACGGGTGCGGCAGCTCGTCGCCGAGGGTCGTCTCATCGACGACCTGCGTCTCGCAGAGGCGGCTCGGTGAGCGAGCGACGCTGCCGCCTCTGTGGCAGCGAGCTTCGCCACACTTTCGTGGACCTCGGCATGTCGCCGCCGTGCGAGAGCTACCTGACCGCCGAGCTCGCCGACCAGGCCGAGACCTTCTACCCCCTGCACGTGCGGATCTGCCAGGCCTGCCTGCTCGTCCAGCTGCCTGCGTACATCGCCGCGGAGGACATCTTCAGCGACTACGCATACTTCTCCAGCTACTCGGACTCGTGGGTCGCGCACGCCGAGCGGTTCGTCGAGGGCGCTGTCGACCGCCTCGGCCTGGGGCCGGACTCGTTCGTCATCGAGGTCGCGAGCAACGACGGCTACCTGCTTCAGCACGTCGTGCGCCGCGGCATCCGATGCCTCGGTGTCGAGCCGGCCGCGAACGTCGCCGAGGCCGCGATCGCCAGAGGCGTGCCGACCGAGGTGCTCTTCCTCGGCCGGGAGACGGGTGAGAAGGTGGCCGACACGCACGGACCCGCCGACCTCGTTGTGGCCAACAACGTCTTCGCACATGTGCCCGACATCGTCGACTTCGCCGAAGGGCTGCGCGCCCTCGTCGCCGACGACGGCCGGGTCAGCATCGAGATCCCCCATCTGCTGAGGCTCATCGAGGGCAACGAGTACGACACGATCTACCACGAGCACTACTCGTACCTCACGTTGCTGACGACGGCGCGCGTCCTCGCTGCCGCCGGTCTCACCGTCGTCGACGTCGAGGAGCTCGGCACGCACGGCGGCAGCCTTCGCACCTGGTCCGCGCCGACCGAGAACGCGCCAGCGCCGTCCGCCGAGGTCGGGCGTGTCCTGGCGCTCGAGGCAACGCACGGCCTGCACAGCCTCGAGGGTCATTTCGGCTTTGCCAGTGCGGTAGCGCAGGTGCGCAACGACCTCATCGAGTTCCTCGTCGGGGCGCAGCGCTCCGGCGCCACGGTCGTCGCGTACGGAGCGCCTGGCAAGGGCAACACGCTGCTCAACCACTGCGGCGTGAGGCCGGACCTGCTGAAGTTCGCGGTCGACCGCAACCCGGTCAAGCACGGAAAGTTCCTGCCCGGCACGCATATTCCGGTCCAGCCGGTCGAGACGCTTCGGGAGGCGCGCCCCGACTATGTGCTCATCCTCCCGTGGAACCTGCGCGACGAGATCAGCGCGCAGCTGACCTATGTGCGCGAGTGGGGCGGAAAGCTCGTGGTGCCGCTGCCCCGTCTCGAAGTCATCTGATCTCGGGGTTTGAAGGTAGGAGTTGAGATTCATGAAGGTGGTGCTCTTCTGCGGCGGGCTCGGGATGCGGATGCGCTCGGGCCCGGAGTCCCTACCCAAGCCGATGATGCCGATCGGGAGTCGGCCGGTGCTGTGGCACGTGATGCGCTACTACGCCCATTTCGGGCACACGGAGTTCATCCTCTGCTTGGGCTACGGGGCCAAAGCCGTCAAGGACTACTTCCTGGACTACCGCGAGACCGAGTCGAACGACTTCGTCCTCTCCAAGGGCGGTGCGAGCGTCGAGCTCCTCGGCAGCGACATCAGCGACTGGCGGATCACCTTCGTGGACACCGGGTTCGACACCGAGATCGGTGAGCGCCTGCGCAGGGTGCGACCCTACCTCGAGGATGACGAGGTGTTCCTGGCCAACTACGGCGACGTCCTGACCGACGCACCGATGGACTCGATCATCGACGACTTCCTCGCCTCGGATGCCGTGGGGACCCTGCTCGCGGTTCCACCTCCTCAGTCCTTCCACGTCGTCACGGTGGGCGAGGAGTCGAGGCTGACGGGATTCGTTCCGGTCGGCGAGATGGACCTGCGCATCAACGGAGGCTTCTTCGTGCTGCGTCAGGAGATCTTCGACTTCCTCAACGAGGGAGAGGACCTCGTGGCCAACGCCTGCGCGCGGGCTGCCGAGGCCGGGCGGTTCAGGGCTGTTCGCTATGACGGGTTCTGGGCGCCGATGGACACCCTCAAGGAGCGCGCGTACCTCGAGGACCTGCTCCGGGAAGGTCACGCGCCATGGGCGATCTGGCGCAGCTCCCCACCGTCGCACCCGACACCCGGGGATCTTGTCGTGCCGGTGCTGCATGAGCCGCTGCCCGACGTGAGCTGATGGTGCTGCCCTTTCGGCTCAGCTCGCCCTTGAGTGTCCTGTGTCTGGGCGCGCATCCCGACGACATCGAGATCGGCTGCGGCGGAACGCTGCTGACGCTGGCCCAGAGGCCGGACGTATCGGTCGTCAACCTGGTCCTCACCGGGTCGGGAGGGCGAGAGGACGAGGCGCGGGCTGCCGGTGAGCTGTTCGCGCCCGGCAGCCGCACAACCGTTCTCGGTCTTCCGGACGGCCGGCTGCCGTCCGTGTGGGGGGCGGTGAAGGAAGCCCTGGAGGACCAGGCAAGTGTCCTCAGGCCGGACGTCGTCCTCTGTCCGCGGGTCGACGACGCACATCAGGACCATCGGCTTCTCGGAAGGCTCGTCAGCACGGCATGGCGAGACAGCCTGGTGATGCACTACGAGATCCCGAAATGGGATGGGGACCTTCGCCCGGTCAGCCATTACGTGCAGGTCGCGCCCGAGCTCGCCCATCGCAAGGCCGAGCTGCTCGACCGCGCATACCCCTCCCAGCGTGGCCGCGACTGGTGGGACGCGGAGACGTTCCTGTCCCTCATGCGGATTCGAGGCGTGGAATGTCGCGCTCGCTACGCCGAGGGCTTCGTCGTGTCCAAGGCCGTCGTGGACGTCGGGCCGTAGGAGGCCTCGAGGACGAGCACCCAGTCCGGGTCACCCCCGGAGTTGGCTCCGGGCGTGTTCACGGTCACCGTCCCGGCTGCGCCACGGGGCAGGTCGACGGGAGCGCTGGCCCCACTGACCGGGTCACGCCACACGGCGCGGGTGAGGGGCCCGGCGAGTGCCGACAGGTCGAGGAGGAGCCCCGCGCCGTCCGGGTCGTAGGCCACGGCCAGAGACCGGTCGGTCGCAACCGACGACACCGTCGGGTCCGCGGCCGAACCGCTGCCGACGAGGAGAGAGCCGGAGTCAGGGCGCAGCGTCCACCAGTCGACACTGCCGAGAATGTGCGCGAACTGCGTCATGCCTTTGGTCCCAGGAGAGTCGAACTGCTCGGTCCACCCACTCGGTGCGGGGAACAGCCCCGGACCGTCGAAGTGCCACATCGGGTTGTTGCCGAACACGTGGCCGATGCCACCGCACAGGACGGTCTGGTAGCTCTGCCGCCTCAGGTCTACGGGGGTGGTGTCGTGCTCGTTCTCGTACAGGCTCTCGAGCAGGAAGAACGGCTTCGTCCCGTCGCGGTATGCCGCGCTCGCGGCATCCATGGGGCGTTTGTACGTGTAGATGTTGTCGATGGAGAACCACGGTCGGTCACCCCACGCGGGCGTCACCCGTGAGTCGACCTTGCCGTTGTACGTCTGGAGCGCGTGGGGGTCGGTCTCGGCAACTCCCTCGGCGAGCGCGTCGACCAGCCCCGGGTCGGGGACGTCGTAGTCACCCCCTTCGACCCAGATGATGTTGTCGAAGGCCCGGAACCGCTGTCCGACAAAGCGTCCGTACGCGCGGAGCGTCTCCGCGCCTGACCTCGCCATCTCCTGGTACCAGCCCTCGCTGCCGCCGTCGTAGCCGGCATACGCCGGGGTCATGAGCACGAGGAAGCCCCACGACCTCGCCAGCGACACCATCCTCGCTGCGCTGTCGAAGTATGCGGCGTTCGGACGGGAGAAGTCACCGGGAGCCTGGAACGGCGCCTGGCGCTGGGCGTTGGCCGGCGCGTTCGAGGCGAACTTGTGCTCGATGAGGTTGATCATGATCGTGTTGAAACCGGCCTCCCGCCGAAGGCACAGGTACGTGCCAAAGGTCTGCTCGTCGAGCTGGGCGATCACCGACCACGCCGCATCGCCCACCATGAGGAACGGCCTCCCGCTGCGGTCTACGAGGTGCCGGCTCTCGACCGTCAAGGGAAAGGCGGTGCTGGCGCCCGTCGTTTCGGAGGGGCTCCGCACGGAGCAGTCGACGGCGCTGGTCGCCGCCATCGGCACGGAACATCCGGCGACCAGGAGGCCGATGGCGAGCGCGGCTGCCACCAGAGATCTTCCAGCTGACATATGGGTCAGACCTCCGGCTCGAAGAGGCATCCATGGACCCCCGTCAGGGTAGAAGCCGCGGACGCGGCCCGGAGGCGTTTGCGCAAGACGGCCGAAACCTGCGCCACTCCTGGGAATTCGCCGTGAGCGGACGCGATCTTCCTTAGGCTGGCATCGTGGGGGGGGCCCACCCGTATGCCGTCGCTGTCGTCACCGGTGCATCTCAGGGCATCGGCGCTGCGGTGAGCCTTCGACTCGCACGGCAGGGCTACCTCGTGTGGGCGGTGGCCCGCAGCTCTGAACAGCTGGAGCGCATCCGCGAGGCCGGTCCGCCACAACTGATTCGCCCGTTTCCCATGGATCTGGCGACGTCTGAGCTCGGCGCTCTGGAGCGGGCGCTCGCCGAGGCAGGACACCGGCTCGGCGCGCTCGTTCACTGCGCCGGGGTCATCGTCACGGGGTCGCTCCTCGTCGACGGCTCCAGCGACCTTCAGCGGCTCATGGACCTGAACGCCTTCTCGCCGCTGAGACTCACCGCGCAGCTGCGCGGACGACTCCATGCGGGCAGCACCGTCGTGTTCGTCAACTCCACCCAGGGGCTGGCGGCCTCCGGGGGGACGGGCGCCTACGCTGCCAGCAAGCATGCGCTCAAGGCGATGGCGGACGCGATGCGAGCCGATCTGACCGGGAGCGGAATTCGGGTCACCACGATCTATCCCGGCCGCACGGCCACCCCGATGCAGGCACAGCTCTACGCGGAGCGCAACGAGACATACCGCCCCGAAGTGCTGCTTCAGCCAGAGGTCGTCGCCCACCTGGTGCACACCGTGGTCGCACTGCCACCCGGGGCGGAGGTCACCGACATCAGCGTCCGGAGCGACATCAAGTCCTACTGACTGGGGTTGTCCGTCGATCCCCCTCGGCACGGCCCCTCCATCGGGCAAGATCTCCCTGTGCAGACCCAGGCCGGTGCGCCGTTCCGCTGTCGGTCATGCGGCTCCGAACACGTCAGCCTCGTGCTGAACCTCGGTCCGGTGCCGGCCTCAGACGTCTTCCCGCTCATCGAGGACCCGGAGCCCGACCGTCGCTTTCCCCTGGAGCTCGTGCGATGCGACCGGTGCACACTGCTGCAGCTGGGCCCTGCCGCAACGCTCCAGCCCGAGGCGCCGACCGCGGTGGAGTCGGCGACCGCAGTGGCCCACGCAGAGCGCTCGGTCGCACAGATCCTGCGCGACGAAGGCCTGCAGGCAGGGCGATCCGTGATCGAGCTCGACTCCGGCCACGGGAACTCGTGGCTCGCAGAACTCACGCGCGCGGGGCTGGTCGAGCGCCGCGCCGAGGAACGGGCTGACCTCGTCGTGGACCTCCACCACCTCATGCATGAACCGGTCCTTGACCCCGTGCTCGAGGCACACCGGGAACGTCTGGCACCTGGCGGAGCCCTGGTGCTGGAGTTCTTCTACGCGCGCCGCCTTGTCGAGGACCGTCTGGTCGACACCATCCGACACGGACACTTCCTCTACCTGAGCCTGACCGCGCTGCTACCCGCCCTCGAGCGACACGGCCTGACGGCGACCCGCGCGGTGGAGGTCGACGTCTATGGGGGCAGCCTGCGCGTCACTGCGCGCGCCAGCCGGGATCATCCCCCGGTCGATGGGTCGGTGGCCGCGGTCCTCGATGCGGAGCACAGGGCGGGGTTGGCGGGTTGCCACGCGACGGAGGCCTTCGCGGCCGAGGCGCGGACCGTGGCGGACGACTTCCGTCGGCGGCTCGAGGTCGCGGCGAGCACCGGGCTGAGCGTTGCCGGCTATGGGGCCCCGTCGAAGGCTACGGTCCTGCTCTCTCTCGCCGGCGTCGACGAGCGTCTCCTGCCGTTCACCGTCGATCTCTCACCGGCAAAGGCCGGGCGTCGGATTCCGGGCGCACGGGTACCGATCTACCCGGTCGACACACTTCTGGAGAAACGCGCCGAATTCGTCGTCATTCTCACTTGGGACATTGCGCACGAAGTGACAAGTTACCTCAAAAGGCTTGCCAGTGAAGGAAACTGGCATCCGAGGCTTTACGTCCCATTGCCACGCCCGCGCGAATTCCAGCTCATTTGAGGGCGCGTTCGGCATTTTCCTGACGGCACATCCACCGTCACCTATCGTGTCCGCATGACCGCCGCTGATGTGCAGGCTCGCGTACGAAGCGAGTTCCATCGGGGGGACCGTGTGCGGCTCAAGAGTGTCGACGAGATCGTCAGCACGCTTGACGCCGACGGGACGCTGGACCGCCTTCCTTTCATGAGGGAGATGCTCCAGTTCGCTGGGCGCGAGCTCACGGTCGCGGCGCGGGCTGACAAGACGTGCGACACCATTGACATGACCGGCCCGAACCGCAGGATGACGGGGACGGTCCACATCGTCGGCGCCCGCTGCGACGGGTCGGCCCACGGCGGGTGTCAGGCCTACTGCAACCTCTTCTTCAAGGAGGCCTGGCTCGAGCCGGCGCCACCGGCCGAGGACGCCGGCCGTCCCGAGCCCGGCGGTCCCGACGCGGGTCTTTCCGACCAACCGGTCTCGGCTCCGTCCGTGGTCCAGTTCGACACCCTCCCGATGGAGGGCGTGGACGAGTTCGCGGTGACGGGCCCGAACACCTACCGCTGCCAGGCGACCGAGCTCATCAGGGCCTCGAGCCCGCTGACCGGGCGCTCGCACTACCTGCGCGACGTGAAGACCCGGAACGTGCCGATCTCGACGATGCTCAGAGCCATTCCGTATGCCGTGGTCAACCGCTATCAGCGCGCCTCGATGAAGCTCCCGGCGGCCTTGCGGCTCTTCGACGGCCACCGGCTGCCGCGAGTTCGCGGCGGTGTCGTCGACCGCCAGTGGCCACAGACCGAGCCCTTGAACCTTCAACCGGGGGACCTCGTCGAGGTGCGCGGCCGGGAAGAGATCGAGGCAACGCTCGACAGCAACCAGAAGAACAGGGGTCTGTGGTTCGACGAGGAGATGCTCGCCTACTGCGGCCACCAGGGAAGGGTCCGGCACCGCGTCGAGCGGCTCATCGACGAGAAGACGGGCCGCATGCTTCGGATCACGCGTGACCTCGTCGTCATAGAGGGCATGTCCGGTTGTGCGGGCCTGTACCACAGCCTGTGTCCCCGGTCGGTCATCGCCATGTGGCGTGAGGCCTGGCTGCGCAAGATCGACTGACGCGACATGGCCGGTCGACCACGAGGCACGGCGCCGACGGACGGCATCGCCGTCGACACGACCACGATCGCGCGGGGGACGCGGCATACGGCCGTCGCCCAGGTGATCACCCAGGTCGTGCGTCTCGCGACGAACGTCGTCCTGGCCCGCCTTCTCACCCCGGAGGACTTCGGGGTCGTGGCCATCGCGCTCGTGGTGACGATGCTGCTCGACCAGCTCAAGGATCTCGGAACGGGATCGGCGATCATCCAGCGCCAGACCGTGGACGACGTCCTGGTCAACAGTGTCTTCTACCTCAACCTCGCACTGGGGATCGTCCTGGCAGGGGCCATGTTCCTGCTCGCCGGTCCGGTGGCTGCGGCCATGTCCAGTGTTGCGGCGACGCCTGTGCTCCAGGCGTTCTCGCTCGTCACGCTGATCACCGCACTCGGCCAGATCCACCACTCGCTGCTCCGCCGCGACCTGAGGTTCTTCGAGATCGCCCTGGCCACCAGCGTCACTGCGGTCGTGACCGCGGGTGTCTCCATAGCAGGGGCCCTGGTCGGGATGACCTACTGGGCGCTCGTCGTGGGGAACATCGCGGGGGCGCTGGTGGGCACAGCCATGGTGTGGGTCTTCGACCGGTGGCGTCCGTCCTGGCGCTTCAGCTGGGCGAGCTTGCGCTCCATCTGGAGCTACAGCTTCCACCTGTTCCTGTCCAACGTCCTGTTCGTCGTGTTCAACCAGGTCGACAAGGTCATCGTCAGCCGCTTCCTCGGCCCCGCCGCCCTGGGTGCCTACACCCTGGCCCAGCGCACCGTGGCCGCGCCGGTCGCCTCCGTGGCCTCCGTCGTGAACGAGGTCGTGTTTCCCGTGTTCTCGCGTCGCCAGGACGACCACGCAGCCCTGCGAAGCGGATTCATCCGTTCCTCGTGCGCCACGGCCGTGGTGACGTTTCCGTTCGCGTTCGGGCTGAGTGCGCTCGCTGGACCCGCGGTCGATGTCGTCTTCGGTGAACGCTGGCAGGCCGTCGTGCCGGTGCTGTGGTTCATGGCCCCCGTGGTCGCAGTGCAGTCGGTGACGCTCAGCTCGAGCCAGCTGCTCCTTGCCAAGGGCCGTAGCGACTGGTCCTACCGCTGGGGAGTGGTCTACTGCGTGGTCCTCACTGCGCTGGAGCTGTACGGCGTCCGGTGGGGTCTGGTGGGAGTGACAGCAGCGTATGCCGGGGGCGTCCTCCTGCTCACGCCGTTCAGCCTCCTCATCGCGTTCCGACCCGTCCAGCTTCGGCTGCGAACGTACTTCCGTGCACTGCTGCCGCACCTGGCTATCAGCGCCGTCATGGTGGCCAGCGTCCTTCTCGCCAGCCGCGTCACCAGCCAGGCGGGGGCAACGCCGTTGGTGCAGCTGGCGACCGGCGTGGCAGTTGGCGGGGTCGTCTACATCGTGGCGCTCGTGATGGTCCGACCGCCCGCACTGAACGACATGCTCGCTGTCCTGAGGGCACGCAAGCGATGACCTCCGACGACCGCCCGTGCGCTGTCAGCGTGGTCATCCCTGTCTTCAACCCCGGCCGCGCCCTGGGTGACCAGCTCGAGGCGCTGGCCGGGCAGAGCGGTTTTGAGGAGCCCTGGGAGGTCGTGCTGGCGGACAACGGCTGCACGGACGGATCACTCCAGTCGGCGCTGGACCACGAGCGGCCAGAGCTCGACCTCAGAGTCATCGACGCCACGGCACGTAGGGGGCCTGCGCACGCCCGAAATCGTGGGGCCGCCGAGGCACGTGGCGACTGGATCGCCTTCTGCGACAGTGATGACGTCGTGGCGCCGAACTGGCTGGCCGAGCTGTGGCAGGCTCGTCACGGCGGCGGGCTGGTCACCGGTCCGTGTGATGTCACGCTCCTGAACGAGCCCGCTCTGCAGCTGGCGCGGGGCGGCCCCGAGTACGGTGCGACGCTCCTCGACGGACCCTGTGAGTTCCTGCCCTTCGCCCCGTCGTGCAACCTTTTCGTCAGCCGAGAGACGTTCGAGAGGCTCGGCGGGTGGGACGAGGGCCTGGCCTACTGCGAGGACGTCGACTTCAGCTGGCGAGCCCAGCTCCGAGGGACGCGCCTGCACTTCGCGGACGAGGCCGTCGTCCACTACCGATACCGGAAGTCCGTCTGGGGCGTGTTCACCCAGATGCGCCGGTACAAGGCAGCCGAGGTCCGGTTGTACCTTCGCTACCGGTCGTCCGGGGCTCGTCGGGCCGGCCCTGGCGAGGCGCTCGGCCAGTACTGGTGGATCGTCAGCCGCGGACCTTACCTCGTCCTTGGACTCCGGCGCCGAATGCTCTGGGGGGCCGTCGCCGGCACGATCGTCGGTCGGGCGCAGGGCAGTCTCCGTCATCGGGTCCTCTACCTATGACTCGGCAAGGGGGTCACGTATGACTCGTGTATCTGTAGGACTGCCCGTCTACAACGCGGCCGCCTACCTGGCCCAGGCCCTCGACAGCCTTCTGGCGCAGACGCATGCGGACCTCGAGATCATCGTCAGTGACAACGGCTCGACCGACGCGACCCCCACCATCTGCCGCCGCTTCGCCGCGGCGGACGACCGAGTCCGGTACGTCCGACACGACGCGAACCGCGGCGCAGCGTTCAACCACAACTTCGTCTTCCACCAAGCGAGCGCACCGTACTTCCGCTGGTTCGCCTATGACGACGTGCTCGAGCCCCGATGCATCGAAGCGTGCGCCGCGCAGCTCGACACGTCACCCGACGTCGTCCTGGCCTGGCCACAGACCACGGTTATCGACGAGACGGGCGCGGTGAGGTGCGACTACCGCACGGACCTGCCCTTCGACAACGCGACCCCGGCCACCCGGCTGCGCAGCCTGCTGGGGCAGCGCACGAGCGAGACGCTGCTGCACATGTGCTATCCCATGTACGGCCTGATGCGGCGAGACGTGCTCGCATCCACTCATCTGATCGCGGCGACGCCGAGCGCCGACACGATCCTGCTCGTCGAGCTCGCACTTCGCGGACCGTGGGCGCAGGTCCCCGAGCGGCTGTTCCTCCACCGGCGGCATGCGGCCTCGTCGATGGTCGGCACCACACCGGAGCAGGTCGCCGCTTACTACGACCCGCGCGCGGGCGGAGTATTTCCCATGCCACAGACAAGGCTCGCTCAAGGTTATGCACGCGCGGTGCTGACCACCCCCCTTCCCGCGCAGGACCGCGCCCGCTGTCTCGGAGTGGTCGCGCAATGGCTCCGCAGGGACAGTCAGGGGCGAATCATTCTGGGAGAGTGGAAAATTCGGATGAAACAGGCATTTGCGTCTTGAGACAGAAAGGGTGCATGCGGCCTCATTGGTGCATGAATTGCGACCCAAAAGAATCCGTCCGGCAAATGTCCCAGAACTGACTGTTGGGCGACGTTCGCGCAGTTACCCTTCAAACAACCGACAGCCGGGGGCCTGAAGGGAGTTGACCCGCGTGGATGCACTCGACGTCGTCATGGTGTGCGTCAAGAGGTGGTGGGTCATGCTGCCGGTCCTCCTCCTGACGGCTGCAGCAGGCGCGGGCCTCGTCCGCCAGCAGCACCCCGTCTACCACGCCTTCGGCAGCTACGCCCTGGTGTTCACGCATGGAGAGGCGATCTCCCCCACCAAGCCGGACCCACGCAACGCCAACCCGCTCGGCGCCAACAACGGAGTCCTGGTGGGCGAGGCGCTGATCGCCGACTTCATGTCGGCGGCGACTCAGGTGGCGCTGGGCGGCGTGGGCAACACGGGAGCTGCTCCGGACCAGCCTGAGAGCAAGAGCCTCTTCTCAGTTCTGCTGCCGCAGCAGGGAACCAGCGTGTATGCCGTTCAGACCTACGGCCCGAACGAGGCGGGGGTGCGCTCGGTCGTCGATGCCGTGCTGGCGGCCGCCCCAGGCAAGGCGGCCGGCATCCAGCAGAGGGCCGGAGCACCTGAGGTGTCGCAGTACACGACGTTCGTCACGTCACGGACACAGGTGGAGCTGCTGCCCCCACCATCGACGATGAAGCTGCTGGTCGCGGTCGGCGCTGTGGGTCTCACGGCCGGAGCAGCACTGTCGATCGTCGTCGACCGCATGATCCAGCGTCGCAAGCGCAAGGCAGCGCTGCGAGGCCCGCGAAGACGTCGCCTGCGTCTTCCGCGGCGCTGGGGCGGACGCCATTCGCAGAGTCTCGCTGCTCCGGCGCCGGTGGAGGCTGCTGTCAGGTCAGGGTCGACCGCCGTTGCAGAGCCGCTGAATGGCAGCCCCGTGGGACCGCCGTCAGAAGTCAGCAGTGACAACGGCGTTCGGCTCGAGGAGTGGTGGGCGAAGCTCGACAGGCGCAGCGAAGACCAGCCATCGGTGACCGAGGCACCGCCGGTCGTCGACCAGCCGTCGAGGCTCGAGGTAGTACCCGTCGACCAGCCTGCGGACGAGTCCGAGGACGTGGAGGAGGACTACTGGAACCCCGTTTCGTCCGAGGCCGGGCGGGCCACCGCCGAGGAGCCCGATCCTGAGTCCCCCTCGGCCGTTGGCGAGAATGGCGAGGCCGACAAGGCCCAACCGCCCGAGCAGCCCATCGCCACGGAGGAGGAGGCGCAAGAGGCAGCGGGGTCCGAGCAGCCCGAGCAGCCCGAGCAGCCCGAGCAGCCCGAGCAGGCCGAGCAGGCCGAGCAGCCCGAGCAGGCCGAGCAGGCCGAGAAGCCCGAGCAGGCCGAGAAGCCCGAGCAGGCCAGGCAGCCCAAGGAGGCCGCCCAGCCCAACGAGCCCGAGGTCAGGGTGGAGGCGGCTGACGGGCAGGTCGCCGTCGCCAACGGACACCGCCCCCGACCCGCTGCCCGGGCGCGCTCGAGGGCCGCGGGCCAGCTCAATGGCGACCACCAGGCCGCCTCGGGACCGGCGCAAGCTCCGCTCAACGGTCACCGCACTGAAGAGCCTGCGGAGCCACCGCAGGCCGTCCCGATCGCGCCTGCCCCGGCGAAGCCTTCGCCACCCCGCCGACGCACCCGCACGCGCTCTGCTCCGAAGCCGCCGACCGCGGAGGTCGCCGCGGAGGTCGCCACGCAGGTCGCCGACGAGGCGACGGATGAGGGCGGCGCGGAGCAGGACCGCAGAGGCGACCCGGTCTCGTCCGCTCGCTAGCCATGAAGCTGGCCCGATTCCGGCACCACGCCACGGTGGCGGTCCTGCTTGTCGTCATCGGCATTGCAGCGGTCGGACTCATCGCCTCGCCGTTCGCACGCAATCCCTTGGTGCCCTTGGGTGCCGCCTTGGGCATCTCGTTCATTCTCGTGCTCAGCGCGATCTCCCTGTCACGGCGCGACCCGGTGTCCGTGCTGACGGTCATGCTGACGGCACTGTTCCTGATCCCCGGTGGATACGTCATCGTGGGTCCCCTCAAGTCGGTGGGAAACCCCGCAGAGCTGATCGGCCTCCTGGCGCTGGCGCTCTGGGGTGCCGGCCGGGTCCTCGGGCTGCTGCCCGCCCGTTCGGGTCACCCGGTCCGGTGGCTGCTCCTGGCCTGGGCGATGACCACGGGCATGGCGTTCGCGGCCGGCATGCTCCGAGTCCTCGCGCCGGAGGAGAGCAACGGCGCGGTCCGCGCACTCTTCCCGCTCGCGGCCGTCATGGGCATCGCTTTGTTCGCCGTGGACGGGCTGCGTTCGCGGGAGATGGTCGAACGCACCCTGTTCCGGCTCGTGGTGCTCGCGGGCTTGTCTGCCCTGATCGGGATCGTCGAGTTCGGCCTGGGCCTCGAGTACCGCACCGCGATGCAGCTGCCCGGGCTCACATCTGACACCGACGACTATGTCGACACGCGGGCCGGGTTCGTGCGCGTTCAGGGCGGAGCATCCCATCCCATCGAGTACGCCGTCGTGCTCGTGGCGGTGGCGCCGATCGCTCTGCACTTCGCCCTCAAGGCGACTGGACGGTCGCGCCGTGCCGCAGCATGGCTGGCGTTCGTCGCGATCCTCGCGGTCATCCCGATGACCGTGTCCCGTTCGGGGATCGTCGCCCTCTCGGTTGCGCTGGGCGTGTATGCCGTCCAGCTGAGCCCGCGTCAGAGGCTGAACGGCGTGCTTGCTGGCGTGGTCGGGCTCGTGCTTTTCCGAGCGGCCGTGCCCGGGATCCTCGGCACGCTCGAGTACTTCCTCTTCGCCGGCTCGTCGGACTCCAGCATCACGGCGCGCACTGACGACTACGACCGGATTCCCGCGCTGATCTCTGGCCACGAGCTGCTCGGGCGTGGCTTTGGCACCTTCGGCCCCACGCAGTACTTCTACGTGGACAACCAGTACATCCTTACCCTGCTCGAGGGCGGCTTCGTTTCCTTGGCCGTGCTGGTCGCCATCTTCGTGGTCGGCATGAGTCTGGCGCGCGGCTACCGCAAGCGGTCGACCGACGAGGCCGAACGGGGCCTCGGGCAGGCCCTGGCGGCGTCAATCGCGGCCGTGGCGATCTCCGCGGCGACGTTCGACGAGTTCTCTTTCCGGCAGACGTTCTTCACTTTCGCACTCGTCCTGGGCTGCGCCGGCGCCCTGTGGGGCATCGCCAGGGCGCGGGAGGAGGCGAGCACAGTGGACCTAGTGCACGAAAGTGGGGACTCGACTCCAGCCGTGGCGCTCGCCTCGAGAGGCGCAGCGGCCTCGACGGCCGACCGGCCCCGATCCAGCGTCGCGACGCACGACCCGGGTGACTTGTCGTCGGCGATCGCCCGGCCGGACCATGCCGTGCCGGCCGTGCCTTCTGTGGTGTTCGCGTTCGCCTACCACACGTGGGCCGATGCGGTTCGGCGCGACTTCTCGTGGTCTGCAGACCAGATGGCGCGGCACGTACTGGCGGACGACACCGTGCCATCTGTGGTGCTGTCAGACCCGTTGCGCAGCCGGCTGGCACGCTTTCGGCGGCGTGACATCGAGCCGGACCACGGCTTTCCCGACGACCCCTCGCGTCGGCTGGTCCGGCCGGTGCGGTGGCGACGAGGCGACACCACAGGCATGTCCACTGCGACGGCATACAGTGCGTTCGACTGGTGGCTGGGCGGCCAGGTGACCGATCCGGGCTCCTCCGTGCTCGTCACGTGTCATCCGGTTCATGCTGCGGTCGCTGACCGCACCCGATGGCGCGACGTCGTGTACTACGCGTGGGATGACTGGCTCGAGTACCCGCCCTTCGAGCCGTCTCGGCGCCTGTATGCGTGGAGCTATGCGCAGATGGCGCGTCGTGACGTCCACGTCATCGGCGTGAGCAAGGCGGTGGTCGGTCACGTCGGATCTCACCGGGCCACCGTGGTGCCCAACGGAATTGCCCCAGGCGACTTCCTCGCGCTCCCGCCGGTTCCGTCCTGGTTCAGGGGGCTCGACAGGCCGGTCGCGTTCTACGCGGGGGCGCTCGAGCGTCGGGTTGACGTCGACGTGCTGCGACGCGCGGCTCGCGACCTGCCTGACTGGACCCTGGTCCTGGTGGGGCCCATGCACGAGCCTGACCTGTTCCGGGCCTTGTCGGAGGAGCCCAACGTGCAGATCAGACCCCCGGTCCCTCGGAGCCAGGCGCTCGCCATGGCAGCCGCGTCCGAGGTCTGCCTGATACCGCACCGGGAGACCCCGATGTCGCGGGCGATGAGCCCCCTCAAGCTCTACGAATACCTCGGTGCGGGAAGGCCGGTCGTTGCAAGCGACCTACCGCCGCTGCGCGATGTGAGCGACCGGTGCCTCATCGTCTCCCCCGGTGACTCGATGGCGCCCGCCATCCTGCAGGCGGCCAGCCTGCCGCAGCAGACCGAGGCCGAACGGAGCCAGTTCTACGCCACCCACTCCTGGGCCCAGAGGTATGCCGTGTGGAGAAGCGCCGTGCTGGGCGTGGACTTCCCAGCATTCACGGGCTGATCCCCGGAGGACGGCCCTGTCGGCACGCCTAGCTCGCACACGGAGCGCCAGAACATAGCTCCTCGTCGCCGGCGCCGCACCTGCCGAGTGGCTCATCCCACGAGTTCATGGTCCCGGTCCTGGCCGCCCGGCAAGCTGGCCCACGATGACCGGCGTGCAACGGCGGCGAGTGCTCGCCTGTCCCCGTGGCGCACCGATCGGAGAACGTAGTGCAGCTCCACCGCCGCCCGGAAAGCCACCGATGCCGCGTGCCCATGGTGACGTTCGTAGTCGCGAACACGGTTGACAGCCATGAGGGCGCCCAGGTCCGACGGCCCCCCAGACCCTCCGCCGACGTGCTTCACTGCTGCTCCTGGGACGAACTCGATGGCAAAGCCGGTGCTGCGGACGCGGCGCGCGTAGTCAACCTCCTCGGAGTAGAGGAAGAAGCTCTCGTCCCAGGGTCCGACCTCACGGTCACAGTCGCTGGCGACCATCCAGCATGCCCCGCTGGCCCAGTCGACAGTGCCACCTGTCACGTACGCGGCATCCGACCGAACTGTATCGCTGAGCATGGCCGGCCTTGTCCTCCAATGGCTTCCGAAGGCGGCCTCGCCCACGGCTCGCATGACCGTCGGCTCACGGTGCAGGGACTGGTAGACGCTTCCATCCGGGTTGAAGATCGTCGGGACGCACACCCCGACGTCACGCTCGGAGAGCGCCTGCGCAAGCCGGGTCAGAGACCCCTGGCCGAGGACCAGATCCGGATTGAGAATCGCCAATGCGTCGATCCCATCGGGAAGCGAGCGCCTCGCCACGTTGATGCCACCGGCAAATCCGAGGTTGCTGCCGGTTTCGATCAGCGTTACGTCCGGCCGCGACGCAAGGACTCGCGTCCCGTCGGTCGAGCCGTTGTCGACGACAAGGGTGACCACGTCGAGGCCGGGCGCGGCGTGGGGCACCGAATCCAGAAGTCGCGCGATATCCCTCTCGTTGTTGTGGGTGACGACAACCACCGCGACCCGTCGCACGTCTCGAGGCGAGTGGTGCGGTTCGGGGAGGTGGGTCGACGGACGATGGGCCAGACGCAGGGCTGTTGGCGGGCCCTGCACCAGGTAGCGGCGTGCGAGTCGCCGCGGTTCCCGTGCCAGCCGATAGGCCCACTCGAGCCCCCGCTGCTGCAGGGCCGCCGGTGCCCGATGGTCCACTCCCGCAACGAAGCCCGCCGCAGCACCGAATGCGAGGAGCACTCGTGCCTTCGTTCGCGCGGCATAGGCCTGGATCCACCGTTCCTGGAACGGCTTGCCGAGCCCGACCACGAGGATCTGCACCTTGGCGCGCGCCACGTCGTCCGCGAGTCCGACGCTCCGCTGCGGATCGTCGATCTGAGATCGCGACGGAGCCCAGTAGCCGCCAACCTTGAGGCTCGGAAGCAGGGACTGGAGGCGTGCGGCGAGGGCGTCATGCATCTCATTGGTGCCGCCGAGGAAGCCGACCGTGACTCCCATGGCGGCTGCGTTCGTGAGGATCGGAAGAAGCAGGTCAGCGCCGGCCAGTCGAGGCCATCGATGCCCGGTGACCCGCCGAGCCTTGGCCAGCAGTGGCACGCCATCGGCGAGGACCAGCCATCTGAGGTCAGGCCCGTCGTGCAGTACTCCGCTCAACTCGGAACGCGCCCGCGAGAAAGTGTAGATATGGTCCAGATTTGCCGAAGCGATGGCGAGTGCCGGTTTCTTTGACGATTGTACTGCTTCGGTCAGGATGTCGAATACATCCGTTTCCTCGCACAGGTCGACCGAAACCCCGCCAAGAGTGCGTCGTGACATCACCATGCCAGTTCTCCTCTCCCGCCCCCCGGGAAACTGCCCCTGGCGACAGTTTGACATCGCCGGTCGTGGTGCGCGGGAATTTCGAGAATTGAGAGACGCTTAGGCCCGGCCGACCTGAACCACGAGTCCAAGGTGGTCTGACCCGCGTACCTGCACGCTGCGAAGGCCGCTTACAGCCAGGCCTCGGGACACTAGGACGTGGTCTATCTGTACGAGTAGCGGAACGCCAATCCCCCACTGCCGCTTGGCTGCTCCCGCGGGCCACGTAGGCTGATAGCCCCCATTGACCTGGTCCACACCATCTTGGAAGCCTAGGTCGAGAATGCGCCGGAAGGGGGCGTTGTTCGGAGTTGCGTTGAAGTCTCCCGCCATGACCACGGACGCTTTTGTGTCAGCTCCGAAGGTCGCCCCCAGGAAAGACTCCATCACGGCATACTCCCGCGCCCATGAGTCTCCTTGGTAGGGCGGCGTCATATGGACCGCAACGAGGTCGAAACCGCCTAATTCATGCGCGTCCACGCGAACGAGCCGTGAATCGGCTCCATCGGATATTCGCGCCAATTCGATCAACGGGTACGTGCTGAGAATGACCGTCCCGTCCGGGCCGTCCCGATTAATGCCGACCTGGTAGGTGTAGCGGTCGAGAAGATCGGTACGGCGCAGGGCTGCGAGCTGGTTGGGCGGCAGGTCGCTCAGGACCACGACCTCGGCTCCGCTCGAGCGCGCCAGCTGGGCCAGAGAACCGGCATCGCCGTACTCGAAATTTTGCGCAAGCACTACAACGTGCGGTCCGGACGGACTGGCAGTGTCTCCCAGGAAGAGTGGTGCGAGCCACACAAGATGGGCAACGAGCAGCGTTGACCCCGCCGCGGCGCCGCACGCCGCCGCCCGGGCGCCGGATCTGCTCCTGCCCTGGACGATCCACGCGGCAGCGGACGCGCTGATCGTCACCAACGCGATCGGAATGCTCACGGGTGCCAAGGCGGCCAGCTCGATGAGCCGCGGCTGGCTCGGGTCGGCGCAACGCAGGACGGTCAAGGCAGCGGCGAGGACGAGGCTGGCCGCCGCAACAGCCCACAGCACCAACGACGCCCAGCGTCTCGACGCGGGCAGACGCGCGGCCTCGGGAGTCAAGACCCTGTCGCTCCTTTCGGTCGGTGTGGGCGCTGAGACGTGTGCCTCGGCCGGGCTTGATCCGGTGGGTCCGGCTGGTGTTCAGTAGGCCCCGCGTGACGCAACGACAGCCCGGATGGTCCTGAGAAGGATCGACAGGTCTTGGACGATCGACCAGTTGTCGACGTAGTAGAGATCGAGGCGCACGGCGTCGTCCCACGACAGGTCGCTGCGACCGGAGACCTGCCATAGGCCGGTCATCCCAGGTCGGACGCGGAGGCGCCGCTTCATGTCCGGCGCGTACTGGCGAACTTCCGACGGCAGAGCAGGGCGCGGTCCGACCAGGCTCATGTGGCCGGTGATGACGTTGACCAGCTGGGGCAGCTCGTCGATGGAGTAGCGCCGGATCACCCTGCCTACGGTGGTGATTCGCGGGTCGCTCTGCGCCTTGAAGAGGACGCCATCAGTCTGGTTGAGATGCGCGACAGCGTTGAGCCGGGCCTCGGCGTCGACCATCATGCTCCGGAACTTCAGACATTCGAAGAGCTCGCCGTCGCGCCCGACGCGGATCTGGCGGAAGAGGACCGGTCCCCTGTCGTGGAGCTTGATGGTGAGCGCCACGACGAGCAGCAACGGCGAGGACAGCACGAGCAGCAGGCTGCCTCCCAGCACGTCGAACATCCGCTTCAGGCCGCGGGAGGCGGCAAGGCCCTGCGGCTGCTCGACGTGCACGAGGGGCAGCCCCCCAACAGGCCGCATCGCGATTCGGCCGGAGGAGATGTCGCTGAGGCTCGGGACAACCGCCATCTGCACGTGGTGTCCCTCGAGGTCCCACGCAATGCGGCGGAAGTCCACAGGCGACGGAAATGCACCCTCGGTGAAGACGACGAGGTCAGCCGCCGCGGAGAGCACCGATGCAGCCGTGCGCGACGTGTCGCCGAGGATGCGCACACCGAGTGGGGTGCTGCCGCCTGCCTGATCGGCGGGCGTGAGGGCGCCGATGATGCTGTAGCCGAGCCGCGACTCGCGCCTGAGCACCGTGACGACGTCGTCGACGTGCCCCGCCGACCCGCAGACCACCACGCGGGTCATCAGATGTCCTCGGGCCCGGACACGGTGCACGAGACCACGGGCGCACCACCGCCACAGCAGCAACAGCGGCAACCCGATGCCGAAGAGGAGAACGAAGAACCCACGGGACAGGTTGAACTTCGTCACGTAGCTCATGATCCCGATCGCACCGGCCGTGAGCGCAGCAGCCGACCCGACCCGGGCATACTCGCGAGTGCCGACCCCGACATACATGCTCGCGTAGGTCCCCATGAAGTAGTTGACCAGCATCCAGCCGGCAATGATCCAGACGCCGACCGACTGCGCCACCGCGTTGAGGTCGCTGGCGGCCGAGAAGATCTCGAGGCTCATGCGTCCGGCCGCGGCCAGCACCATCGACGTGGCGATGACAACGAGGTCGCCGGCCGCGATCCCCCACTGCAGCAGGCGAACACCCCGGGACCGCTCGCTGAGGGGCTGGGTCACCGGACGCGCGCTCAACCCGAGAAGTACAGCCCCTGGCTCGCGCACGGGCTGCGCCATATATCCCCCACCCCTGCACCCAGCGAAGGGCGCACTCCCTCGTCGAGAACCACCCCCAGTAGCCTGTTGCGAGTATGCCCGCGGCATCCGGATCGCGTCGACGAAGACCGAAAAGTGGTGGAGTTTGCGCGAATTAGTCTGCGGTGGTGCGGAATTCGGCTGTTATGTACTCCGCATATCGGCGTAACGATGGGATGTCACTTCGTGATGTGAGGAGTGGAGAGGCACCACGCTGACCCCCTCTCCCGAGAGTGGTGCCTCTCCGCTTCACCGCTCGGCGAATCCGTGCGCACTAGTGGAGCGCCACGCCGGTGACCCACCTCGCTGACGGGAGCGTGGACCGGCACATGGAGGAACAGGCGTGCCCGGGACCAGCGATGTGGTCCCGGGCACCTGTCGACCGGTCCGACGAAACAAAGGCTCACGTACCGGTCTCGGCTTTGCGGTTTGGTCGTCGCGCCTCGCGCCCCCACCCGACGCCCACATCGAGGCGCAATCTCCTCCCGTTCCTCCCCGCCGCCGAGGTCACTGTGCCTCCAACCTGGGCTGGACTGCTGGGTTTTCCAACAAGTCACAGTGTTGAGCTGGCGAGGAATTGAGCTACCAATCGCCGGATCACACCGACTCGAGCACGAACCACACGGTCATCCCGACGGCGTCCAGTTCCGAGCCCCACCTCGTCGAGAGCGCGTCCACGAGCTGAAGCCCACGACCGTGCACGGCGAGCGGGTCCTCGGTGACGCTGCTTGGATCGACCACAACGGTCGAGCCGCCGTCGCGGACGGTCGTGGTGAGCACGCCGCGGTCGAGCACGACACGGAGCTCGCAGCCGGCATCGGTGTGGATGATCGCGTTGGTCACCAGCTCGCTCAGGCACAGGACCGCGCTGTAGGCGGTGGCCTCGCCGACACCCCACGACGCGAGGGTGCTCTGCACGAAATGCCGCGCGGGGGCGACTGCCCGGGGGTCCGCGGCAACAGAGTACGTGGCCGCATGTGCGCCGAGTGGCATCGGCTCGTCCTCGAGGGATCTGCTGGCATGGGTGGTCGCACGTTGGACGCGGCGCAGGTCGGCCCCCAGCCTCGCCCCGAGTTCCTCGAGCTGGCTCAGCTGTGCACGGTCGAAGTGCTGCGGCGCGTCGTAGAACAGTGCGAATCCGCCCTGGACGTGGCCGGCTGCGAAGATCGGCAGCGCCGCGAGCGCGCGGGTCTTCGGGGGCTGCCGGTCGGTGAAAGCGCGATAGCGCTCGGCCAGGTCCTCCAAGGAGCCCACCACCGCCTCGCCGGTGCGCACGGAATGGTTCAGGGGGACATCCTCGTATGCGTCGACCTCGCACCAGTCGACGCTGCGTCGATTGTCGCGGTCGCTCGCGCAGAAGAGCAGCCGTCGTCCACCACCTTCGGCCAGGGCCAGCCCCGCCCGATGGACCCCGGGCACCTGGCCGAGCCGCGCCAGCGCGGACCGTACCCACGTGTCCCCGTCCGGGACCGGTCTGCTCGCGACCGTGTGCGCCACCTCGCCAGGATAGGTCCGCGCCCGACCTACAGGACCTCCTGCGGGCCATTTGCGACCGCGGACAGCGCGCCGCGGCCACACCGCAGGTCGGGCCCGGATGTCGCGAACGTGCCGCTCGGACGTGCCGGAGCCGGCCGCGCTCGACTGCTCCGGCCCGACGCAGCAAGCCTGGATACGCGGCCGGTTCTGATGGTGGTTTCTTGCGTCCTGTCATAAACCAAGCCCGCGCGCCGAGTCTTTCGGGGACGTTTCCTGCGCATTCCCCGCTATTTAGGCAAGGCTCCTTACTCACCGTCTTGGTTCTCGAGGTCTGCCGCCCTATTCTTCTAGGGACAGGGCCAGCCGATGAGGAGTGCATGTGGCACAGCAAGTCATCACCAAGCTCGTTGACGACATCGACGGCAAGGAGATCACGCAGGGTGGAGAGACCGTCCGATTTGCCGTCGATGGGGTGTCCTACGAGATCGATCTCAACGACAGGAACGCCAAGAAGCTGCGAGAGAGCCTCGCTCCCTACATGGACCACGCGCGGCGGGTCAGGGGCAGCCGCATCGGATCGTCCGCCTCGAAGGCGAAGACCGACAAGACGCACGTTGCGGCGATAAGGCAGTGGGCCCGGGACAATGGCTACACCGTGTCGGACCGTGGCCGTATCAGCCAGGACATTCAGAAGGCGTACGCGAAAGCACGCTGAGGTCGGTTGGGCCCGAAACGCGGACACGCTCTGTCGAGCGTGTCCGCGTTGGCACTGGAGGCATTCAGCCTGGGCCGCGTGAGCCAGGTGTCGCGAAAAGCGTCGCTTTCCGGGTGTTGCGGTCTCGGGCAGCCGGCACGTCGGGTCGTGGCGTGCGCATCCGGTCCACCAGCGTCACGATCCTCGGCCCGAGGCAGTCGAGGGTCGGCTCGCGGGTGTGCGCTCGGTCCGGGCGCCGTGGAGCTTTCGCGGCCAGGCGCTGAAGCTGCCCAAGAGCGTGAGGAGTGCGGGAACCAGGACAGTGCGCACGACGAGTGCGTCGATGAGGACCCCCAGGCCCATGACGAACGCCAGCTCGCGGAACTGCCGGAGCGGCACCAGTGCCAGCATCGCGAAGCTCGCCGCCAGCGTGAGACCAGCCGCCGTGATTGCACCGGACGTCTCTGGGACGCGCTCAGCTATGGCCTTTCGCAGGGACGTGCGGTTGGCGCGAGTCCAGACATGGCCGACGCCGTAGATGTTGTAGTCGGACCCGAGCGAGAGGAGCAGCACCGAGGCAGCGAACGGCACGTAGAACGCCACCCCGTCGTGGCCGAGCCGATCTTGGAAGACCAGCGTCAGACACCCCAGCGAGGCTGCGAGGGCCAGCACGCTGGAGGCCAGCAGCAACAGTGGTGCGACGACAGCACGCAGGAACACCATCAGCAGGGCCAGGTTCACCAACAGCACCGCGATCGCGATGCGTAGAAGATCGGCGTTGGTGGCCGCCACGAGCTCGCTGGACACGGCTGTGTCGCCGGCCAAACCATAGCGCGCCCCCTCCAGCCCCGCCCGCTGCAGCAGGACGGGCATCGCCTCCGACACATCGTTCAGGTCGTGGATCGCTGTGGCGCCCAGCGGGTCCTTGTCGAGGATGACGAGGAAGCGAGCGGCGTCGCCCGTGCGGGTCACGAGGGCGCCCCGCACGAGGTCTGCGGGCAGCGCGCTGGGGCTCAGCACACCGGCGACGCCCGGCTGTTGCTCGAGCTCGCGGCCGAGTCGGGCGAGCTTCTGCTGGTCACTGCCGATATCAGCGCCCTGCAGC
This sequence comes from Monashia sp. NPDC004114, assembly GCF_053603855.1. Classification (NCBI taxonomy): domain Bacteria; kingdom Bacillati; phylum Actinomycetota; class Actinomycetes; order Micrococcales; family Intrasporangiaceae; genus Intrasporangium; species Monashia sp. NPDC004114. Next base: position 356,040 of record NZ_JBSGGK010000002.1, read on the forward strand.
AGCAGCTCAGTCGGCGCGACGATACCCGGCGCGAAGCCCGAAGCCGCCGCTTGCGCTGCCGTGTGCGGCTCACTGTCCGCGGGGAGCGCGGCGATGAAGGACACGCCCAGGCGCAGGCGGTCGACACCGGCGCCCAAGGCGGCGAGGCCGACTACGCAGGCGCCTCCGAGGACCAGCGCCACCACTCTGACGGTGAGCACTCGCGCCGCGGCCCGCGCTATGTGAGGAGCGCTGGCTCCCCCGGGTCGGGTGGGCCAGTAGAGGACGCGACCCAGGATCGCCAGCAGCGCCGGCAGCAAGGTCACCGAGACGACCACCGCGGTCAGCACCGACAGCGCGAGGACGGGTCCGAAGGCGCGGAAGTAGCTCGCCTGCGCGACGAGCATCGCCGCGCTGCCGGCCGCGACCGCGATCCCGGCGACCAGCACGATCCGACCGGTCTGCGCGGCAGAGGTCTTGGCCGCCGTCAGCTTGTCCAGGCCAGCGTCGAGACCGGTACGCATGCTGGACAGGAAGAAGATGGCGTAGTCCGTCACGATGCCCAGCACGAGGGCGAGCACCAGCGGTTTGAGCTGCTCAGGCACCCCGCCCTGCACGAACCAGCCCACATAGTCGGTGACCCGGACAGCCAGGAAGTAGGACGCCGCCGCAGTCACCAGCGCCACCAGCGGAGCGACGACCGATCTGAACTTCAAGGCGACGACCCCGATGACGACCACCAGCGTGGCGCACTCGAGCAGCGGCAGGTGGCCATAGAGGATCTCGGACTGGGCGACCTGCGCGGGGACCGTCCCGGTGACCCCGACGAGGTGGTCGTCCGGCTGGTTCACGTGCTGTCGGCCGAACGTTTCCGCCGCGGCGACTTCGTTGGCCAAGCTCGTGCCCGGCTTGGTGAGAACGTAGCTCAGGGCTGTGGTGCCCTGCTCGGAGGACGACGGGAAGACCGCCTCCGAATTGACGATCGGAAGGACTCCCGCGATGGGACCGACGTCACCGGCGGTGCCCTCGGCCACCGCCACTGCTCGCTCCACCACTCGCTGCTGCGCTGCGTGCGACAGACCGTGCTTGTCGCGTTGCACCAGCACGGTTCGGGACAGGATCGGGAAACCGAAGGCCCTGGCAGACGCAGACTCCGTCGCGATGGCGTGGCTGTTCGGAGGCGCGAACGCGCCCAGGTCCGCGCTGGCCGTGGTGGCCGGCAGCCACAGGGCGGCTGCGATCGCGGCGGTGACCCAGCCCAGCACGACGAACCAGCGGAGCTTGATCACGAGCCAGGCGTACATTCTGGCAAAGTAGCCGACCTCGGACTTGCGCCACGATCTCATAGACCAGCCTTCTCCATGAGGAAGAAGTACCCCGGTTGCCGGTTTGGCTCACCCGAGAGGAAACCGGCGAGGTTCGGATGACACCGGCGCTGCGGCTGCGGCGGTCGATGCGAGAGATTCCCGTCGAACCCGGCGACCTTGGCTCTGCCTGCCAGTCTCCTGTGATCCTCCTGATGGGCGTATCGCGAAACGTGCTGCGCCCACAGTGGTTTGGGAGCCGTCGGCTCCGCTCCGGGGGGACCTCGCACGACATGCAACAAGGAGAGTCACATGAGACTCCGCATCAGAGCCGTCTGTGCCACAGCCACGGCCACGTCGCTTCTGCTCCTCGGGGCCGTATCGGCAACCGCCGGCGGCAACGGGGCGACCACCTTCACCGACAACGAGCACGGAGTCGTGGACGTGTTCCACGACGCAAACCCGTGCACCGGTGACCCCGGCACTGTCAGCGCAGTCGAGAACCAGATCTTCCACGGCACCATCAGCAAGACCGGCTCGTGGTTCACCGGGACCGTCGAGGGCCAGTTCACGTTCACACCGGACGACCCGTCGAAGACGTCGTACACCGGTCACTTCACCAACTGGTTCGGCGACGAGAACAACCTGCGTAACGGGGTCGAACACAGCACTTTCAACGTCAACGCCATTGGCAGCGACGGCTCGCACCTGCAGTTCCACGACAACGCCCAGGCCACAATGAACGCCAACGGCAAGGTGACCGTGTCGTTCGACCACATGTCCTGCGGCTGACCCAGGCAACACAGCCCACGACGAGCGGCATACGGCGGCTCCCACTCACCGTGGAGTGGGGGCTCGCCTTGTCCCCTCGCGGCTTACAGCAGCTTCATCTCGTCGAGCAGGCTGTGGTCAAGAGGAACGTGGGGGCGCCGATGAGCACAGCCCCCAGGGTCGCCACGACGATCACCCGTCGGCCCTTCTTCGGGCCTGGAGCGCCGCCGGGGCCCGGCAGCGGGCAGGCTGAAGCACCAGCGACATAGTCGTCAGCCGTGGCGCCGTATGGCGCAGGTGTGGCGCGCTCGGAGGGCTCGGCGTCGCTTCCGGAGCGGCTCGCCCACTGATCACTCATAGAGCCAAGGGTGCACCGGCACGCGGGCCGACGTGGCCAGGTCGGGTCAATGAGGGGGCGTGATCTCAGCGACAGGGATGGTCCCGCACCGTCAGGCACAGGGTGCGCCTCGCGATGCTCACTCCTGCGGCGTCGAGATCGCGGCCAGGAGCCGACTCACGGCTCTCGCCCGCTCCGGCTCGGGGAGCTCATGGAGCCACAGAGCGACCGCCTCCACGACCAGCCGCACGTCAGATGGCAGATCGGACTCGGGAGGTACGTCAGTGTCGCCCAGGTCGAGTGCCCCTCGAACGATCAGGAGGGTCGCTGCCCTCACTGGCTTCGCCTTCTCGATCGAGTAGACCGTGCCCAGGCCGACCCCGGCCTCTTTGGCGAGGCGGCCCTGGGACCAACCCTTTTCCATCCGGGCACCGACGATGCGTCGAGCCTCAGAAACACGCCAATCGGTGCTCATCGGCCCATGATGCCCCGGTTTGGTCGGCAGCCGCATCTCCCCTCTGCGATGGACAAGACGAACCGGACACCGGCACCCGGGACGTGCCGCGTCGACCGTCGGCGCGTCACCCCCTGATCCGGCCAGTTCGGCTGTGACTACAAGGAAACAGCGGTCCCGTGCCGTTGCCGGCACGGGACCGCTCTGACCGTCAACGCAAAGGTCTCGGGTCGACCAGGCCGCCTGTCATCGGAGGCCGATATTGACGTAGTACGTCTGGCCGTCGTCCAGCTGGACGCCGATCCGCCAGTAGAACCCGCCTGCCGACCCGGTCTTCCAGTTGTACATGTACTGCTTGTCGGTCGAGTCGTACTTGTAGTCGGTGCCGCTGTCGGCGGCAGGGGTATAGACGGACTCGTCCACCGCCGCGGACGTTCCGCTCCCCTTCACCGGGGTCAGCCAGCCCAGCGCCTCGACCGACTGGACGACAGTGCCATCAGCCTTCTTGAGCTGCAGCTTGGTCGGAACCGTGCTACCCGCCTTGAAGATGCTGGTGGACGTCCCCACCTGGTGAGCCGTGTCGTTGATCGGCTGCAGGAACCCGTCGAAGCGGTAGATCACCCTGTACGTGCCCGTCATCGTCGAGGTGTTGCCCGCCCTGTCGATGGCCGTGGCCGTGTAGGTGAAAGTTCCTACGCCGTTGGCCTTGCCGCCGATGACGGTGACTGCGCACGAGGCGATCCCGGAGTAGCTGTCCGTGGCGGAGCACGTAGCCGCAGGAACGGCGCCGAGGGTGTAGGTCTTCCCGCCGACGTTGACGTCCCCGGGCAGCAGGGTCGGGTTCTCGGTGTCGATCTTGATCCCGGGCACGGTGGCGCTCGCGGTGTTGCCGGCGCGGTCGCTGACCGAACCGGTGGCCTCGTTCGTGCCGTTGGCGGTCAGCTTCACTGGGGCGGGACAGGTCGCAACGCCTGAGAGCGTGTCGTTGCACGTGAAGGTCACCGTGACCGGCCCGTCGTACCAGCCGCTCGCCGTCAGGTGCCCGCCCGTGATCGCTCCCGTGATGGTCGGGGCGGTCTTGTCGAGCTTGACGCCGACCGAGTCGCTGCCGACATTGCCGGCGGTGTCGGTGGCCGTCCCGATGACGGTCCTGCCGCTGGTCTCCGTCGAGACCGTGACCGGATCCGAGACCTTTGCGACACCTGAGCCCTTGTCATCATCCTTCGCGCTGAACGTCACCGTGACGTCGGACTTGTTCCACTCGTCGGCGTTGGGGGCCGGCGAGAGGTCGTGGCTCACCGTCGGGGCGATGTTGTCCCACTCGAGGGCGACATTGTTCTTCGCCTCGGCGTTCCCGGCGTTGTCCACGGCCCAGTAGGTCAACGTGGCCGAGCCGCTGCCGTCAAGAGGAACGGTCACGGTGCTGGTGGCACCCGACGCGACCTGCTCGGCCCCACTGTCGACCTTGTAGTGGATCTCCTTGACCCCGGACAGGCCCGCCTGGTCGGTGGCCGTGAGCACCACATCGGCGGTCGAGCCGGTGCACCAGCCGTTCACCGCCGTGCACGTGTTGTTGCTCGACGTCGTCGGGGCGGTGCCGTCGATGTTGATTCCGCCGACGGTCTTCCCGACGCTCGAGTTGGCCGCCACGTCCGTCGCGGCGTCGCTCGTCACGCTCTGGTTCGCGCCATTGCCCTTGAGCAACCTGCTCGTGGGGCACGTCGCCACGCCGGACAGGTTGTCGGTGCACAAGAAGTCGACGGTGACCTCGCCGCTGTACCAGCCGGCCTGGTTGGGCGTGGTCTTGGGAGCCCCGGTGATGACCGGAGGGGTCCGGTCGATCTTGATGCCGCTGACCGAGGCCGGCTCGCTGACGTTGCCCGCCTGGTCCGTGATGGTCACTGGGCCCGCACCGAGGTTGGCGCCTTCGCCGGTGATGCTGCTGGGTGCCGGCTGGCTGCTGGGGTCGATGCCAGAGAGTGCGTCGTGCCCGACCCAGGTCACCGGCACGTCGGCCTTGTACCACCCGGCGGCGTTGGGGTCGGAAGGGATGCCGACGAGCGTCGGCTTCGTCTTGTCGATGTTGATACCGGTGACGTCCGTGCCGGAGTGGTTGCCCGCGACATCGACGGCGTCGCCGTGAACGCTCTGGTCCGCCCCCTCGTTCTGGAGGGTCGTGTCTCCGGCGCAGCCGGCAACCCCCGTCTGCACACCCGACCCGCCGTCGGTGCACGTGAACTTGACGTCGACATCGGTGTTGTTCCAGCCGAAGACGTTGGCCGCCGGCGTGGCCGCGCCCGTGATCGTGGGCGCGATCGTGTCGACGTTGACCGTGAACGTCTGCTTCTGCTCGCTGTTGCCGGCCGCGTCGATGCTCCAGACCTCCACGGAGTGGGTGCCGTTGGAGAGGTCCTGGCTGAACGGCTGACCATAGGTCAGCGCATTGCCGCCGTCGATCGTGTAGTACGTTGCGGCGACGCCGGATCCGCCGTCGTGTGCGTCGAACGCGAACGGTATGCCGCTGACGACGAACCAGCCGCTTACGGGCGAGATCGGGTTGATCACCTTCGTGACGGGGGCAGTCGTGTCGATCTTGACCGTGATGGGTGCCCCGGCCGACTCATCGTTGCCGGCAACGTCCTTGCTCCAGTAGGCGATGTGGTGCACCCCGTCGCCGCCGACGCTGAACGGTGCGTCGTAGGTCTGCGTCGGACCGCCGTCAACCGTGTAGTAGGTGTCTGCGATCCCGGAGAGGTTGTCGTGGCCGGTGAGGGTGACGCTCACGGCGTGGCCGTACCATCCGTTGACGTCCGTGCCCGCGATGGTGGCCGTCGTCGTTGGCGTGGTGCGGTCGATCTTGATGCCGTCGACGGTCTTCGTGGTCTTGTTGCCCGCGACATCGGTGCAGCTGGCGCTCGACGACAGGTTGGCGCCTTCGCCCGTCACCGTGTCGTTCGCGGGTGGCGTCGCGACCTTCGACAGCATGTCGGTGCACGACCAGTCGACGGTGACGTCGTCGCCCTGCCAGCCGCTGGGGAACGACGCCGAGAGCGTCGGAGCGGTCTTGTCGACGTTGATGCCCTTCACACTGTCCGAGGCCGAGTTGCCGGCTGCGTCATGCACGGTGGCGCTGGCGGACTGGTCTGCGCCTTCGCCCAGGACCTGGTTCGCGGGTGCACCGACGACGCCGGAGAGTGCGTCGCCGACGGTGAACGTGACGGTGACGTCGTCCTTGTACCAGCCCGCGCCGTTCTTGTCGCCCACTGCGTTCGCCGTGATGGTGGGCGGACTCTTGTCGATCCAGATGCTCGCGCTGTTGCTTGCCGAGTTGCCCGCTGCGTCCGCTGCGTTGCCGGGGACGATGAACTGGCCGTCGGCGTCCTTGGTCACGGGAGCGGTGCAGTCAGCGATCCCGGAACCGCCCTTGTCGTCACAGACGAAAGTGACGGTGACGTCCTCGTTGGTCCACTTGCCATCGACATATGCCGAGGGGTCGAACGTGTGGCCGATCGTCGGCGCGGTCTTGTCGATCTTCACGTGCACCGTGGTGGGTGCCTCGACATTGCCTGCGTTGTCAGTGCTGAAGAAGGTGACCGAGTGGTCGCCCTCGTCCGTGAGGCTGAAGGCTGTGCCGGTCTGGGTCGCACCGCCGTCGATGCTGTAGGACGTCGACGCCACCTGGGAAAGGTTGTCGGTGGGGGTCAGGGTGAGGTCGACCTGGCCGTTGACCCACTGGTTGGAGTTTCCGCCGATCGTGGTGCTCGGGGCGGTCCGGTCGATCTTGACCGGGGGCGAGCTGCTGGCCGTTGTGGACAGGCCCGCGCCGTTCTGCACCGTGACCGTGCTGGTGAGACCCTCGCCCGAACCGGTGATGGTCGTGTCTGCGGGCGGGTCGGGGATGCCGGACTGTGGGTCGGCCGCGGTCCAGTGCACCGTGACGTCGCCCTTGTACCAACCCTTGGCGTTCGGTTGCGTGGTCGGAGCGCCCGACAGGGTCGGCGGCGTCGTGTCAACGGCCGGAGCCGTGGACGACGCCGTGCCCGTGTTGCCCGCGGCGTCGGTGGCGGTGCCCGTCACGGTGACGCCCGGGTTCACGGTCTTCGAGCTCGTCGAGGTCCCGTCGGCCAGGCACGAGGTGACTCCGGATCCGCCTGCGTCGTTACAGGTGAAGGTCACCGTTGTCGTGCCGTTGGCGTTCTGAGTCTGCGTCGCAGTGATCGTCGGCGCCGACTTGTCGAGGTGCACCGTCACGGACCCGGGCGCGCTGGCGTTTCCGACCCGATCGAGCTGCGCCGGCGTGGTCTTCGTGACGTCACCGTTGGTCGTGACCAAGTCGGTCTGGAACGGCTGCGCGGCCGCGACACCCGAGCCGGCGTCGGTGGCCGTCCACGCCACCGTGACGTCTGACCTGTTCCAACCGGCGGCATTGGGGGCGGGGGTGAGCTGAGCGCTGACCGTCGGGCCGGTGTTGTCGAGGACGTACAAGGCCTGACCCGTGCGGGTCATGCCCGTGCACTTGGGCTGGCTGTTGAAGTCCGGGGAGGCTGCAACGGTGACGGCCTGAGCCCCGTCGCCCGAAGGCGCAGTCAGGGTGAACGTCCAGCTCGTCTGCGCCGAGGGCGAGGTCTGAATCGGTGGTGATGCCGCACCGGTGACCTCGACGCACTTGGTGTCCGAGCTGGTGATGACGGTCAGGGTCAGCGTGGCGCCCTGCCTGGCGTAGAGCGTCCCCCCGACGAGCGCCGTGCCGCCACCTCCCGTGAAGGTGGCGCTCGTGACGGTCGACGCAAGCGCCGGCACCAAGTTGATGCCACCCGCCACGACGGCCGCGACCGACGCTCCCGCGAGCAGTCGCCGAGCCACCCGCCTGTTCTTTTCTCGCTGGCTGCGAGACCGGCGCGTCTCCGTCGACGCCCCCCTCTGGAATTCCATCCCAGATCCCCTCGTGAATGCACCGTGATGCTGCTCCGTGCCGCCCTCCGCGACACCCCCCGAACGGTACGGGCGCTTTCCGGACGGCGTGGGCGATTCGAGAATTCCCGAGGAGGACGTGCGTGGTCCTGCGCCGGCGCTCCGGGCGGGCATGAGGCGGACTGCTTTGCAGCCGTATGCCGTCGCAGCGTGCGGCGCTTAACGCGCTACAGAATTCGGTTCGATAAAGTCGCCCAGCCACGGCCTTGGGGCCTGCTGATGACATATGCCGCGTGTATCGTCACGCCGTTTAAAAGGTCCTCTCAACCGTCTGTGTCTGACGGAGCGCCACGATTCCCGCGGCTACTGAACCCGAAACGCCTCCCGCGGGCCGCCACTGGCTCGCCGTTCATGGACTCCGTCACCGGAATGCCGTCCGGGTCCGGGGTGCCTTTGTCGGGAACCGGTTCAGCTGCCGGAGCGGGCTGCGCCATGAACTCCACCAGCATCGCCATCACGTCCTGGGTGAGGCTGGGGGCTACGGCGTCGGCAACGATCTGGGCCAGATGCCTGCGTACCGGCGTCTCCTTGTGGCCACAGATACACGAGGTCGCCGTCCTCGAGGCCATGCCGTGCCCTTCGAGCGCATCGGCAGCTGTGCCAAGCATGTCGTCTGTGATGAGGTGCCGCATGACGTCCCCTTTCGCACACGGTGATGTCACCAGCGTAGGTCAGACCAGATCGCGCCAGAAGGCGTGCAGAAATCGCCGTCGATTCGCTCTGCGCACTAGAGGATGCCGCGAGGCCTTTCCTCGAGGGGGTCCGCGGAGACGGCCAGCGGGGCTACGCCGGTGAGGTGCGTGAGGATGGCGTTCCATCCGGACATATCTCGTGCAGCGTGGGCGAGGCCTGCGACGGTGACCGGAATCGCGACGACGGTGCTTCCATCGTCTGGGTGGGTGATCACTGAGCCGGCGATCTTGTCGAGCACCCGCGCTTCGGCTTCTTCGGGGAGCAGTCCCTCGAAGGTGAACCGGATGGCGTACGCGGGCATGACGTTCATGGTGTCACGCCTGCACAGTCGCGCTCGTCTGGCTCGTCGCGGCCATCCCAGCAACCGGGACGAGCCTGCGCAGTCGCACCGCACGACGCTCGACCAGGAACCACGAGGTCAGGGCAAGGGGCAGAACGGCGACCAGCGAAACGGCGGCGAAGCCGAGGACACCGAGCACGCCAAGGCCCGCGATCGCCAGCAGCTGCTGCACAGGCCACCCGTACAGATAGACGCCATACGAGACGTCGTTGCGGGCCCCAACCCGGAACGGAAGCGCCCGGCCGAGCCACAGCAGCACCACGGCAAACGGGATCGGCGAGGCGATCACGAAAGCGATCCACCCGAGACCAGCCAAGGCCAGGAGCGAAGCCGCCGCGCCGGCGACAAGCACACCACGCGGCTGCCACCCGGACAGGAACACCATCATCCCCGCGGCGAAACACGCCCCCAGCCGCGCACCAGCGACAACAACGTTCGGGAGCTCCGTGCCATTCACCGCGACGACGAGCAGCAGGCTCGAGGCGCCACACAACGCCGTGGCAGCAGCCAGCCGGAACCACCTGAACGCCAGCAAGATCCCAGCAGCGATGTAGCAGGCCATCTCGAACGCGATGGTCCACAGCGGCCCGTCCCAGAGCCGCGGATAGGGCGCTGTCGCCAGCGTCGTCCCGATCGCGCCTTGCTCCCCGGTCAGCGGCCAGGCCGCAGCGACCCAACGCGCGGCCTCACCGACCGGGTACGGCTGCCCGGAGAACACCGTCGAGACGGGCACGATCACGAACGCGACGACGACCAGGCACACCCAGTAGCCGGGCCCGATCCGCAGCAGCCGCCGCCACAAGTAGGTGCCGACCGGGAGCCGCAGCCGGCTCGCCGTGATCAGGTACCCGGAGATCGCGAAGAACCCCATCACGGCGACGTCGCCCGTGTGGACCGCGAGCTCATTGGCGCCAGCGCCGCTGAGCCCCCACGAGTGGACAACGATCACCGTGGCCGCCAACACGAGCCGCAGGAAGTTGAGCGCGTTGTCGCGGCCGTCGAGCGCCGCCCACGAGCGCGCGGCTCCGGCCCCCTGTCCCCGTGACATGCGGTCGAGTGTGCCCGACCTCCGCCGATCAGGCGCCAGATTGGCCCAAACCATCTTCACCGACGGAGGGCGCCCGCACCCGCCGTGTCAGACGACGCGCCAAGGCGTCCATCGACGCGCAAGGCGGCCTCGGGCCGCCGTCGCGCGGCCTGATCCCTGACCGCGAACCCAGGCACCTGGGGCCCGGCACCCGTCACGTTGACCTACCGGTGGTACCGAGTGCGCTGACGGCCGCGCGAGTGGCGTCGTGAAGAAGCCCTCAGTCGGTAGCTCGACGCCCCGGTCTCGAGGCCACATATGGGCTGTGGGTAACGGCCGAGGGGCCGTCGCCCCGCTGCCGACCTACCGGCTAGACCACCTGCCGAACGTGCTGCTTGCGCCGCACACGGGCTGGTACTCGGAGGAGTTGGCCACCGAACTCAAGCGGCGCACCGCGCATGACGCGTCGCCGTTGTCCTGGGCGGGAGCCGCGGAACGTCGTCGCGCCGGCATGACCGGGCTCGAGCGACGTGCGTCGACCTCTGGTCAGGCGGGCCGGGACACCTGGCACGCCAGCCGGTCGGGCGCCTGGATGCAGTAGGAGTCGGTCAGCAACTCGGCTAGCTCCTCCCAGTCGGTGTCCTCGTCGAGAAGCAGCCCCACCACGTTGCGGCCCCAGGAGGCGCGGAAGTAGGGCGCCCCGAGGTGCTCGAGGGCCATCACCTCGTCGAGCTCGGCTCGAAACGTGATCCGGAACAGCTGGTCCCCGCCGCCGAATACATGGGCGACGGTCGCCTGACCGACGCGCCAGGACACGCCGGTCCACGCGTCCTGCTGCACGCACTCTGGGAAGCGCAGCAGGTCGCTCAGCCGATGAACCCACTCTGCGGGCACGGGCGGGCGCTCTGGCATCTCCCGAGTCTGGCACAGGCCGCCGACAGCCCACCGGGTCAGCCCGGTCAGCCGAGTTGCGAGCCGGTCGCGGAGGCAGCGATGACCGCGCCGGACGCAACAACCGTCCGGTCCACCTCTTTTGGCCGGCTGCCGCGACTGGTCAGCAAAACGATCCCGGCCAGGCTCTGTGGCAACGCGCCGCGGCCCGCCGCTCCTTCCCCTGGATGCTTCGCCCGATGCCACCAGGGTGGTACGCCGCCTGTGCAGGACGTCGCCGCAGGTCAAACGCTGTTTTGAGCACGCTGAGCACGGCGAAGGTGGATGAGTCGGCCGATACGCCGGGTTCTGTCCCGCACCGCCGTTGCCAGCGGTGCGGTGGCGGCCATCCATCTAGGCCGGTCATTGCTGGCCGGCTCGAGCGTCCTACCCGCGCACTCGACCGGGCCGGTCTCGAACGTGCGCTGTCTGGACTTGCTCCGGGTGGGGTTTACCGAGCCGTCCCAGTCGCCTGGGACGCTGGTGGTCTCTTACACCACCGTTTCACCCTTACCGGCTGCCGAAGCAGCGGCGGTCTGTTCTCTGTGGCACTGTCCCGCGGGTCACCCCGGGTGGCTGTTGGCCACCACCCTGCCCTGTGGAGCCCGGACGTTCCTCGGCAGGGCCAAGGCCCTGACGCGACCGCCTGGCCGACTCATCCATGCGACAGCATAAGGCCCCGTATGCCGTCCCGCCGAGTCCGTCCACCAGCGTGAGCGCCCTAAGGCCGGGCCCACGTGACGCGGGTCACAGTTGCTCGAGCACGTCAACGATCACGAGCGTTTGTTCGTCTGGCAGGCGAGAACTCGATCGCAACCGACGCTCAGGACTATGACGACCAACCAAACTGAAGACCAGACCGAAACCGAACCCGGAACCAGAGCGAAGCTGCTCGATCTCTCCCTGACCCAGCTGCTGGGTGGCTCGATGGCGGCTGCCACCGCCGCGGCGCTGGGCTCCCGACTCGGTGTCATGGGCACGATCGTCGGTGCCGCGGTGGGCAGCGTCGTCACGGCCGTTGCCGCGAGCATCTATACGAGCTCGATGTCGCGGGCGCACCGGGCCGTCGTCGCGGCGCGCGCCTACAGCCGGGGCCTCGGAGAGGCGCCACGCCCGCAACGGTGGCGGCGGCCCGACCAGGCCGCGACCCGGCGCATCCTCGTGACGACGGGAGCGATCTTCGCCATCGCGGCGGCGTTCCTCACCGGGCTCCAGCTCGCGACCGGCGCACCCGTCACCGGCACCAACCTCGGCGGCCGCTCGGTGGTGGCCGGCACCGTGGATCGATCGCCGAGCACCGAGGACCATTCCCGGCCGGCGATCCCCCGGGGAGCCTCCACCGGCACCCCCGGGCCAGCCACACCGAGCGGCACGGCGACGACCGCGCCGGACGCCACTCCGGCCCAGACCACACCGGGCCAGCCCCAGACAACAGAGCCGGCCCAAGGGGTCTCCGAGACGGCTACATCCCCGGCCAGCTCGCCCTCCGCTTCCACACCGGTGAGCGGCGGGACCACCCCAGCCGGCCGCTGACCCGTCTGCCCGGCTGGCCGGGCACCCCACGTCGCAGGATGGCCCGACGGACCGCCAGGAAGGGTCGCAGGCCGGCGAGCTGAGCCCACCCGCGCCGGTCGTGGCGGTCCCTCGGGCACGCTGCCGGGCCCACGGCATACGGCAGAGTCGGCCCGCACGGTGACCAGCCGGGTGGACACTTCCCCCATGGACGACCCGAGCATCGCCGAGCGACCGGTCGACCCGCCAGCGACGTCGCCCGGCCCCACACCACCCCCGCCACCCGCCGTGCGCGCCCAGCTGCTCGCGACCGAGCACTGGGGGCTGCTCGCCTCGCGGAGCACCACGCAGGCTGAGGTCCTGACCAGGATCGCCATCTTCCTGACCATGGTCTCGGCCGGCCTGGTCAGCATCGGGCTGCTCGGTCAGGTGACCCGGTTCGCGGACTGGTTCCCGGTGGCGGCCCTGGCCGTGTTGGCCTTCTTGTCGCTCGTAGGGCTGATGACCCAGGTGCGGGTGCACAACGCGTCGGAGGAGGACCTCATGTACGTCGTCGCGATGAACCGGCTGCGCGGCGCGTATGCGGACCTCGACCCCGGCGTCGAACCGTACTTCCTCGCCTCCGTCGACGACGACGAGGAGGGAATGGCGCAGACGTACTCCTTCATGCGCAAGCGGACGGTCAGCCACGCGATCGGCAGCTCCGGGCTGCTCATCACCATCGTGACCGGGCTGATGCTCGGGATGCTGACGGGCGGCATCGTCGCGCTGGCCGGCGGCACGAAGGGGCAAGCGATCGCAGTCGGCTGCGTCGTCGGCGTGGCCAACGTGGCAGGCATGACCGTCTACGGGATGTGGGCGTATGCCGTCGCGTGGCGGCACCATGAGCCGCTCCGGGGCGCTGCCTCTCGCGGGCGGGTGCGACCCATCGCTCCGGACCGCACGCGGAGCCATCCACAGGCCTGACCCTCGGGGCCCGGGGACCCGAGATCGCGGGTGGCCGCGGGTCACGGCTCCGAGCACCGGGGCCCGGTGCACGGGGAACTGCCGTGGCAGCGTCAGACCAGCGAGAGTGCGAGGGTGCCGGTGCTGATATCGACGGTGTCGACGCGCACGCGCACGGCGGAGCCCGCAGACGCACGGCCCTGCGCCTTCGCGAGCACCGCGGCGTCCGTGAGCTGGACGACCACGCCCTTGTCGTTCTCGTCCACGACCACAGCGTCAAGAGTCTGCCCGACGCGGTCGACCAGCTCGGCGGCCTCGACTGCGTCTGTGCAAGCCCGCTCCACGCCGTTCGCCCGTCGGTCCGACGCGGACATGATGGTGGGGAGCGTGGTCAGCGCCTCGCGCGCCCAGGTGGGCACGTCCGTCCCGGCCGACAGGGCCTCGCAGATCGCGAGACCGAAGCGGTCGACGAGCCGTCGCAGCGGGGCGGTGACGTGCGCGTAGGGGTTCGCGACCGCGGCGTGCATGGGTTGCTCCGGCACGGTCCCGTCGAACGGTGTGTAGCCCGCGCCTCGGAAGAGGGTGGTGGCCTCGTGGATCAGCGCGAGGTGCCTGGGGTTCTCGTGGTCGAGCGTGCGCAGGAACTCGCCGTACGCCATGCCGTCCTGCCACGGGACTCCCGCAGCCGCGGCCTGCCGCCGGAACCGCGACAGGTCGCGCGGGTCGGGCGGGGGCATGGTGCGTAGGACGCCGACCCGACCCTTGAGCATGAGATCGGCTGCTCCCATGCCGGTGAGCAGCGAGATCTGCGCGTTCCAGTCCTCGGAGGGCAGGAGTGGCCGGAAGAGGATGGTGAAGCCGCCCGACTGGTCCTCCTTGACCTCCTGCTCCGGCATCGGCAGCGTCGCTCCCCCGCGACGCCGCTCCAGCAGGACCCGCTTCTCGCCGACCTCCTTCAGCAGGCGCAGGCACTCCTCGGCAGACCCCTCGTCGACGACCCGCTGGACTTCGTCGTAGTCGTAGCGGCGGACGCTGCGGACCATCGCGCGGTACACCTCGACGGCCGTGCCCTCGCCGTCGGCCGCGAGCTCCATGTCCCAGACGAAGGCGGGCCGCACCTGGCCCGGAAGCAGGCTCGCGGCTCCCTCGCTCAGCTCCGTGGGGTGCAGCTGGACACGCTCGTCGGGACAGTAGACGGTCTGCCCCCGACGACGAGCCTCGGCGTCCACGGCGCCGCCCACCCGGACGAACGCCGGGACGTCCGCGATGGCGTAACGGACGCGGTAGCCGTCGCCCTGGCGCTCGATGTACATCGCCTGGTCGAGGTCCATCGACGACGCCGGGTCGATCGTGATGAAGGGAACCGCCGTCTCGTCCCGGTCGGGCAGCGCGGCTGCCGCGGCTGCCTGTCCGGCCTCCGCAAGCACGTCGGCCGGGAACTGCTCGGGGAGGTCGAACTCCTTTCGGATCGCGTCGAACCGGGCCACCAGCTCCTGCGCCGTGTCGCCCGGCTGCGGTGCCGGGCGGAAGACGATGTGTCGCGAAGGCATGGCGCAACCCTACGCACCGAACCCGCCCGTTGCGTGGGCGTCAGGGCCGCTCCCTAGGCTTGGCGCGTGCTCATCCTGCTTCCGCCGTCCGAGGGCAAGTCGCAACGGCGTCTCGGCGCCTCGCTCGACCTCTCGGACCTGTCGTTTCCCGAGCTCACGCCGATGCGCGAGTCCGTCATCGTCGCGGCGACCCAGGTGAGCGCGCGCCCTGACGCGTTCGAGGTGCTTCGAGTCAGCCCCAACCTCGTGGAGGACGTCGAGCGCAACACGAGGCTGCTCAGCGCCGCCACCGCTCCCGCTGGTCACGTCTACTCAGGCGTCCTCTACGACGCGCTCGGCTTCGACTCCCTCGACACCGCCTCGCGGCGCCGCGCGCTGCGCCGCGTCGTCATCGTGTCGGCGCTCTTCGGCGCGGTCCGGCTGGGAGACAGCATCCCGGCATACCGCCTGCACCTGTGCGTGCACCTGCCCGGCATCGGCCCGCTCGCCGCCGCCTGGCGGCCAGAGCTCGCGCCGGTCCTCGAGCGCGAGGCCGGGCGACGCCTCATCGTCGACTGCCGCTCCTCGACGTATGCCGCCGCCTGGGCTCCCAAGGGCGCGCTCGCTGAGCGCCGGGTGCTGATCACCGTGCCCGGTGCGTCGCACATGGCCAAGCACACACGTGGCCTCGTGACCCGTCGTCTCGTCCAGGCGCCGGAACGGCCGAACCACCCTGAGGACCTCGCCGACCTGCTCGCCGACACCTTCGACGTAGCCCTGACCGAGCCACCCCGGCCCGGTCATCCCTGGCAGCTCGCAACCACGATCCGAGCCTGAGCGACCGGCTGATGCCTGACCTCGCCCTGCTCCTCGAGAGGGTCGGACCGATCCTCGTCTTCCTCGTGGCGATCACGGTCGTCGCCGAGATCGCCGACCTCGCCGGCGTCTTCGACGAAGCAGCCCATTACGCGGCGCGTGTCGCGCGGGGGCACGCCGTCGTGCTGTGGCTTCTTGTCGTGGCGCTGGCCGTCGCCTGCACCGTCGTCCTGAGCCTGGACACCACCGCGGTGCTGCTGACCCCGGTCGCCATCACCGTGGCCCGGCAGGTCGGCGCGCCGCCGCTGCCGTTCGCCATGACGACGCTCTGGCTGGCCAACACCGCCTCCTTGCTGCTGCCCGTCTCCAACCTGACGAATCTCCTTGCGCTGCATCCGTTCTCACAGCTTGGGATCGGCACGCTGTCGTACGTCCGGCTCATGGCAGCTCCCGCAGCCGCGGCCATCGTCGGGACGGTTCTGGTGCTGTGGGCGATCCATGGCCGCCGCCTGCGGCTCCGCTACGACACACCACCACGCGCCGAGCCCCATGACCGCGTCCTCATGCGGTTCTCTGCGGCGGTGTGCATCCTGCTCGCGCCCCTTTTCGTGCTCGGGGTCCAGCCAGCGCTCGCGTCAGTCCCGGCCGCCCTGCTGCTGCTCGCGGCGACCGCCCGGCGGGCTCCGGAGCTTCTGCGCCGGGTGTCGGTGCCCTGGCTGGGTGTCCTCGGAATGTGCGCCTTGTTCGTCGTCGTCGACGTGGCCCTGCGGCACGGGCTCGAACCGCTGGTTCGAGCGCTGGTCGGCCATGGCACGAGCGCCCCGGACCTGCTGCGCGTCAGCACCGTCGGCACGGTCTCCGCCAACGCGCTCAACAACCTGCCGGCCTACCTCGCGCTCGAGCCGGCGGTGACTGACGCGCCGGCACGCCTGGCTGCCCTGCTCGTCGGCGTGAACGTCGGACCGCTGGTGACGCCCTGGGCCTCCGTGGCGACGCTGCTGTGGGCGCATCGCTGCCGGTCAGCCGGGCTCGAGGTCAGGGCGGGCTACCTCGCTGCCACTGGGCTGCTCTGCTGCGTGGTCGCCGTCGCCGGTGCCACCCTTGCCCTTGCCGCGACGGCCTGACCCTCGGGCTCAGCCCAGGGCACGACGCAGGTCGTCGACGATGTCGCGGACGTCCTCGAGGCCCACGGACACGCGCAGCACCCCGTCGGTGATCCCGACCGCTGCGCGGGCCTCGGGTGTGAGCCGGCGGTGGGTCGTCGTAGCCGGGTGGGTGATGAGGGACTTCGAGTCACCGAGGTTGTTGGAGATGTCGATGACCTCCAGGGCGTTCATCACGGCGAAGGCCTCGTCCTTGCCGCCGTCGAGCTCGAACGTCACGACGGTGCCACCGGCGAGCATCTGCCGCTTGGCAAGGTCGTGCTGAGGATGCGACTCGAGGAACGGGTGCACGACCCGAGTCACCCTCGGGTGCTGCTCGAGGAACCGAGCCACCTCGAGGGCACTGTCGGCCATCCGTTCGACGCGCAGCGACATGGTCTCGAGGCCTTTGACGAGGACCCAGGCGTTGAACGGCGACATCGACGGGCCGGTGTGCCGCATGAGGTTCTGGACCGGGCCGTCGATGAACTCCTTCGGTCCGAGCACGGCACCGCCGAGAGTTCTCCCCTGGCCGTCGATGTGCTTGGTCGCGGAGTAGACGACGATGTCCGCACCGAAGTCGAGCGGCTTGCTGAAGACCGGCGTGCCGAAGACGTTGTCGACCACGACCTTGGCGCCCGCGGCGTGGGCGAGCTCGGTCACGGCGGCGATGTCGACGAGCTCCTGCATCGGGTTGCTGGGCGTCTCGAAGAACACCGCGGTCGTCGGCGTGGCAAGGGCCTCGCGCCACTGCTCGAGATCAGGACCGTCGACGAAGACCGTCTCGACACCCCAGCGGGGCAGGATCTCATCGAGGATGACGAAGCACGAGCCGAACAGCGCCCGAGACGACACGACCCGGTCGCCCTGGCCCAGAAGGGCGGCGAGCGCGACGAAGACCGCTGCCATGCCGGAGCCGGTGGCGAAGCACGCCTCGGCTCCCTCGATGCGGCGCAGCCGTTCCTCGAACATCGTCACGGTCGGGTTGCCGTAGCGCGAGTAGACGAAGCGGTCGATGTCGCCCTTGAACGCCGCCTCGGCGTCCTCGGCGGTGTCGTAGACGAAACCGGACGTCAGGTAAAGGGCCTCGGCAGTCTCCTCGAAACCGCTGCGCGCCAAGCCTCCTCGCACTGCGAGCGTGTCTGGGCGCCAGCCGGCGGTCGGGTCACTGCCCGTGGGCGCGCTCATCCCTGCACCCACGGCAGACCCGCGACCTTCCAGCCGGAGACGGTCCGGTGCCGCTGAGCGTCGTGGGGACCCTCGAAACCCTCGAGCACGTTGCGCGAGTCGGCCCATCCCGCGGCCGTGGCGAGCTCGGCCGCTGCTACGGAGCGCACGCCCGAGCGGCAGATGAAGTAGAGGTGCTTCTCCTTGCCGATGCCTGCCGCTTCGAGGTCGGACGTGAAGGACTCGTTGAGGGCGCCGTCCGGGAAGCGCTGCCACTCCACACGGACGACCTCCTTGCCGATCGGGCCGAGGTCCGGCAGGCCGACGTAGGCCCACTCCGCGCTCGTGCGCACGTCGACGAGGACCGCGTCGGGCTCGTCGCGCAGGGCGTCCCAGGCCCGCTGGGGGGTTACATCACCGGCGTACGTCATTCTCCGAATATGGCACAGCGTCGTCAGGCGAGATGGTCCGTCCGGTTGGTGAAAGCGACAGAGGCGGACCCGTCCTCCCACACCTCGACAGCGGTGAGGCTGCCGGGTGCGGTTGCCACGGCCCAGAAGCGCTCGCGCGGCGTGCCGAGCACGTCGGTGAGCACCGTGAGGACCGCTCGCCGCGTGGTGACGACGATGACCGTGCCGCCCGTCTCCACCACCGCGTGGTATGCCGTCAGCACCCTGGCGTCGGCACCCTCGCCGGGTGCTGTGCCGGCCCACTCGCGCGACCGCTCCACCTCGGACCCGAGCGCGGCGGCGAGCTCGGACGCCACCTGGTCGGCGACCTCGTCTCGGATCGTGATGACTCGTGCCGAGCCGAGCGGCAGCCGCCTCGCCGCGGTCGTGATCCGGTCCGCGACGCCTGCGTGGTCCGGCACCTGGACCAGCAGCAACCGGAGTGGCCGCGCAGGTCGCGAACCCGCGTCGGAACTGGGCTCAGGCGCAGCCGTGCTCGCGGCATGGACGCGGCGGACCGTCTTGCCGTCCATGGCGTCGTTGCTCAGGGCGTCAGCGGCCTTGTTCTGGGCGCGCGGGATCCACTCGAAACGGACCGAGCCACCTGCCTCGACGAGGCCTGCGCACAGCTCGTTCGCCTCCGAGGCGAGGCGTCGCATGTCCTCGTGCTTGATCTTCCACCGGCCCGACATCTGCTCGACGACGAGCTTGGAGTCCATCCGCACCTGCACCTGCGCGCCCGGGTCGATCTCGGCGGCGGCCTGCAGGCCGGCGATCAGCCCGGAGTACTCCGCCACGTTGTTGCTCTGCTGGCCGAGCGGCTTGGCGAGCTCGACGAGCACGGCTCCGGTCTCGGAGTCGCGGACGACCGCTCCGTAGCCGGCCACACCGGGGTTGCCGCGCGACCCGCCGTCGGCCTCGACGACGAGCCGGCGGCCCGCCTTTCGAGACGTCCTGCTCACAGACCGGACTCGCCCGTGCGGATCATGATCCTGCGGCACTCCTCGCATCGCACGACCTCGTCCTCGGCCGAACGCCGGATACGGTCGAGGTCGACGTTGTTCAGCTCGAGCCGGCAGCCGCCGCACCGGCGCTGACGGATCTCTGCCGCCGCGATGCCGCCGCTCGTGGCCCTGATCTTCTCGTAGAGCGTGAAGAGCTCCTCACCGACACCCGCCACGATGTCGGGTCGACCGGAGCCGACCTTCGCCTCTTCGGCGCCCAGCTCAGCCAGCGCCTGGTCGCGCTCCACCACGAGCTGGCCGACCCGTTCTGACAGGTCCTCGCGCTCGGCGTCGAGCTCGGTGACCCGGGTGCTGAGCGCCTCGGCCCGCTCCATGACCTCGATCTCGACGTCTTCGAGCTCGGCCTGTCTGCGCGCGAGCGAGGTCAGCTCGTGCTGGAGCGCCTGAAGGTCCTTCGCCGAGCCCTGCCCTGCGTCGAGGCGAGCCTGGTTGCGAGCCGCCCGGTCCCGCACCAGCTGGACGTCCTGCTCCGACTTCACGAGCTCCCGCTGGACGTCGTCGGCCGCGGTCCGCGCGTTGACGATCTCGGTGTCCAGGGCCCTCAGCTCGCTCCTCGCGGCCTCGAGCGCCGGGCCCTGTGGGAGCCGCGCCCGTGCGTGGGCGATCTGGTCGAGTCGGGTGTCGATCGCCTGCAGGTCGAGCAGGCGCCACTGGCGGGACGGATCGGCTTTCAGGACACACCTCCGGGTTGGGTCGCCGGGCTGTCGGGCCCGGCGGCGTTCGCACCGACCACGAAGGTCCACGGCTCGGTGCGAATGGCAGACACTCTCGTGTCGACCCTAGTCGCTGCCGGGTGTCGCTCAGCGAGGACGGCGAGAAGGCGGTCGCGGGCGCTGGCGAGCCACAGCGACTCGGTCGCCCAGTGCCCGGCGTCAACGAGGTACGGCGGGCCGTCCCGGGTCTCCTCGCGCGCCTCCAGCACCGGGTGGTGGCGCAGGTCTGCCGTGACGTAGACGTCGGCACCGCAGGCCCGCGCGTCGGGGAACCGGTCGTCGCCCGAGCCACCGAGCACGGCCACGGTCCGCACCGCACCCGCCGGGTCGCCGCTCACCCGGATCCCGCCGGCCGTGGGCGGCAGCACCGCCGCGAGCAGGTCGGCGAAATCCCTCAGTGACATGGTCTCCGGCAGCTCGCCGACCCGGCCCAGCGGCTGTCCGTCCTCGACGGACAGGGCCCGCTGTGCCGTGAGCCCGAGCGTGCCGGCGATGACGGAGGAGACTCCGGGCTCGGCGACGTCGGCGTTGGTGTGGGCCACGTAGAGGGCGACGCCGGATGCGATGAGGCCAGTCACCGAGGCCCCCTTGGCGGTCGTCGTCGCGACGGAGCTCACGCCTCTGAGCAGGAGCGGGTGATGCGTCACGAGCAGGTCGGTCCGCCCTTGTGCGGCCTCGCGGATCACCGCGAGCGTCGGGTCGACGGCGAACAGGATGCGGCGCACCGGCTGGTCGAGGTCGCCCGTGACGAGCCCGACCCGGTCCCAGCCGGCCGCGGTCTCGGGCGGGTAGAGCGACTCCAGGGCTGCGACCACGTCTCGCAGCAGCAGGTCATCCACGTGGGCCCGGCCGGGATCGAACCGACGACACCCGCGGTGTAAACGCGGTGCTCTACCAACTGAGCTACAGGCCCCGTCGCGCACGCGAACGGCGCGCGGCAGGCGGCGGTCAGCCTACGGCATACCCCTCGTGCTTGCGCAGCGTCGCGAGCGCCTCGCGGTACGGCGTGAAGTCGCGGCCCTGCCCGATCGCGCGCACGTCAGTCCAGACGACGCGTCCCTGCTTGTCGAGCAGGAACGTCCCCCGGCGGGCGAAGCCCTCGCCCTCGTCGAACACGCCATAGCTGCGGGCCACATCGCCGTGGGGCCAGAAGTCGGACAGCAGCGGGAAGAAGTGGCCCTCCGCGTCGGCCCATGCGCGCAGCGTGTACATCGAGTCGCAGGAGATCGCGAAGACCTGGACGTCGTCGGTCTGGAAGTCCTCGAGGGTGTCGCGGATCTCGCGCAGCTCGCCGCGGCAGATGCCGGAGAAGGCAGCGGGATAGAACACGACGACGGCCATCTTGGCGTCACGCACCGAGGACAGGCTCACGTCCGCGCCGTACTGGTCGACGAGGGTGAAGTCGGGTGCGGTCTCACCAACGGCCAGCGGGGCGGACGCGTGGACCGAGTGCGCGTTCGTCATGCCGCCAGTGTGACACCTGGCGTACGAGCCCGCCGTCCACCGTCCACAGGGGCGGGACCCGACCCTGGACCGAGACTGAGGGGCGACCCAGCCAGGACTCCCGTCAGCGGCGAGGTCCCTTCGGGGGCATGAGCCGGGTGGCAGCCCACTCGGGCGCGATGTTCACCTGGCCGCCGGTGACGAGCCCGGCGGTCGACGCGGCATCCTCGACATCGCTGGCCTGGACGTGCCCGGGCCGGCCGGACTTCGGCGTGAGCAGCACGATGAAGCCAGAGTCGAAGAGCTTGGTCAGGCCGTCCACCATGAGGTCGACGAGATCCTCGTCGCCGTCGCGGTACCAGATGACCACGCCGTCGGCGCCGTCGTTGAACTCCTCGTCCTCGAGCTCGCTGCCGATGACGTCCTCGAGCGCGAACCGCAGGTCGTCGTCGACGTCGTCGTCATAGCCGAACTCCTGGATGACCTGCCCCTTGGCAAATCCGAGCTTGCTGAAGGACGCCGCTCCCGCGGTCGTACTCACTGTCACCGGTCCTTTCTGTCGTGGCCCTGCGGCCCCACGCTACGTACCCACCTGCACGGCGTGGCCGCGGTGCCACGCCTTGATATGTGCTGGCTCCGACGGTACCGCGAGAGCCCGTCCGACGTGGTGCATCCAGGCGTCGCCGCTCCGTACCAGGTCGGCACCTGGCCCGTGCTGGACCCGAGTGTGACGGCCACCACGGATTGGTAGAGGATGGGTGGGAGCAGCGCCGTCGCCCATCGGCTGCGAGCGCCGCGACCCACGAGAAAGGACGCACGACGTGGCTTCCGAGGCCGGCCCGATCCTCAACGGCATCCCCAGTCAGCTCCCGGACATCGACCCGGACGAGACGCAGGAGTGGCTCGACTCGCTCGACGCGGTGCTCGATGCCCAGGGCCGCACCCGGGCCCGCTACATCATGCTCAAGCTGATCGAGCGTGCCCGGCAGCAGCAGGTCGGCGTCCCGTCGCTGACCGCGACCGACTACATCAACACGATCCCCCCGGAGCGGGAGCCGTGGTTCCCGGGCGACGAGGACGTGGAGCGCGAGTTCCGCCGTTACATCCGGTGGAACGCCGCGATCATGGTGCACCGCGCCCAGCGCCCGGGCATCGGTGTCGGCGGCCACATCTCGACCTATGCCAGCGCCGCGACGCTCTACGAGGTGGGCATGAACCACTTCTTCCGCGGCAAGGACCACCCGGGCGGTGGCGACCAGGTCTACTTCCAGGGCCACGCCTCTCCCGGGATGTACGCCCGTTCGTTCCTCGAGGGCCACCTGAGCGAGGCCGACCTCGACGGGTTCCGCCAGGAGAAGAGCCACATTGTCGACGGGCGCATCGCGGCGGTCCCGTCGTACCCGCACCCCCGCCTGCTGCCGGACTACTGGGAGTTCCCGACGGTCTCGATGGGCATCGGGCCGATGAACGCCATCTACCAGGCGCAGTTCAACAAGTACCTCCACAACCGCGGCATCAAGGACACGAGCGAGCAGCACGTGTGGGCGTTCCTCGGTGACGGCGAGATGGACGAGCCCGAGTCGCGCGGCCTGCTCCAGCTCGCGGCCAACGAGGAGCTGGACAACCTCACGTTCGTCATCAACTGCAACCTGCAGCGGCTCGACGGGCCGGTCCGCGGCAACGGCAAGATCATCCAGGAGCTCGAGGCGTTCTTCCGCGGCGCCGGCTGGAACGTCATCAAGGTCGTCTGGGGCCGCGGGTGGGACCCGCTGCTGGCCGCCGACCGCGACGGCGCGCTCGTGCACATCATGAACCAGACGAGCGACGGCGACTACCAGACGTTCCGCGCCAATGACGGCAAGTACGTCCGCGACCACTTCTTCGGGCGCGACCCGCGCACCGCCAAGATGGTGGAGAGCTGGACCGACGACCAGATCTGGTGGGACCTCAAGCGCGGCGGCCATGACTACCGCAAGGTCTTCGCGGCATACAAGGCGGCGATGGAGCACACCGGCCAGCCGACCGTGATCCTGGCCAAGACCATCAAGGGCTACGGCCTCGGATCCCACTTCGCGGGGCGCAACGCGACGCACCAGATGAAGAAGATGACCCTGGAGGACCTCAAGGCCTTCCGCGACGGGCTGCGGATCCCGATCTCGGACGAGCAGCTCGAGGCCGACCCGTACCGCCCGCCCTACTACCACCCGGGCCCGGACAACGAGGTCATCAGGTACTCCGTCGACCGGCGCAGCAAGCTCGGCGGCACGCTGCCGCAGCGCCGCGTCCGGTTCGAGCCGGTCAAGCTGCCTGGCGACGAGGCGTACGCCCAGGTGAAGAAGGGCTCGGGCAAGCAGGAGGTCGCCACCACGATGGCGTTCGTCCGCCTGCTCAAGGACCTCCTGCGTGACAAGGAGTTCGGCAAGCGGATCGTGCCGATCATCCCGGACGAGGCGCGCACGTTCGGCATGGACGCGTTCTTCCCGACGATCAAGATCTACAACCCGAACGGCCAGAACTACACGCCGGTCGACGCCGAGCTCATGCTCGCCTACCGCGAGAACGAGCAGGGCCAGATCCTGCACCTCGGCATCAACGAGGCGGGCTCGCTGGCGGCATTCACCGCCGCGGGCACGTCGTACGCCACGCACGGCCAGCCGATGATCCCGATCTACGTCTTCTACTCGATGTTCGGGTTCCAGCGCACGGGTGACTCGATCTGGGCGGCGGCGGACCAGATGAGCCGCGGCTTCCTGATCGGCGCGACGGCGGGGCGCACGACGCTGACCGGCGAGGGCCTGCAGCACGCCGACGGCCACAGCCCGCTGCTCGCCTCGAGCAACCCGGCTGTCGTGCACTACGACCCGGCTTACGCCTACGAGATTGCCCACATCATGCAGGACGGCCTGCGCCGGATGTACGGCGAGGGGATGACTCCCGAGGAGTCCAACCTCATCTACTACCTGACGGTCTACAACGAGCCGATCGTCCAGCCGGCCGAGCCGGAGAACGTCGACGTCGAGGGCCTGCTCAAGGGCATGTACAAGCTCAAGGCCGCCGACACCGAGGGCTGGCAGCACACGCCGGCTCGGGCACAGATCCTCGCCTCGGGTGTCGGGGTGCCGTGGGCCCTGGAGGCCCAGCAGCTGCTCGCGGACGACTGGGGCGTCGCCGCCGACGTGTGGTCGGTGACGTCGTGGAACGAGCTGCGGCGTGACGGCCTCGCGGCCGACGAGCGGGAGTTCCTGGCACCGGACGGGCCGCCGATCGTCCCCTGGGTCACCCAGTGCCTCAAGGACACCGAGGGCCCGGTCGTCGCCGTGTCGGACTACATGCGCGCGGTCCAGGACCAGATCGAGCCTTGGGTTCCGGGGACCTTCGCCTCGCTGGGCGCCGACGGCTTCGGCTTCTCCGACACCCGCCCGGCGGCGCGCCGCTTCTTCCACATCGACGGCCCGTCGGTCGCGGTGCGGACGCTGCAGCTGCTCGCCAAGGAGGGCAAGGTCGACGCCGACGTCCCCGCCAAGGCGGCCGACAAGTACCGCCTCGACGACGTCACGGCCGGCACGTCCGGCAACGCCGGCGGCGAGAGCTGACCTCAGGCCCCCAGGGCCGCCGCCGTATGCCGCTGGGCCGGCACCCATGCACGGGTGCCGGCCCAGCGGCATTCCTGGGAGCGGGTGGGAGCGGGTGGGAGTGGGCGGTGCGGGTCAGTGCCCGAGGACCTGGTCGCGCGCGACGAGGCAGATATCCGGCTGGTCGCAGAACACACCGTCGACGCGGGCGCGCAGGAAGGTGACCTCCTCGTCGATGATGCGGCCGTAGTCGGCAGGGTTGGAGCCGATCCGGTAATCGACGCGCAGGAAGGAGTTCTCAGCGCGGAACGTCCACGGTGTCACCTCGAGACCGGCGGCGTCCGCGTCTGTGACGAGGCTGGTCGGCTGGCCGAGCGTGCCGTCGGCGTGGCGTCGGATGACGAGGCCCTTGTCCGGCCCGATGCCGTCGATCCACGCGCTCAGGGACTTGAGGCTCGCCGGGGTCAGCAGGTCGGCGTAGGTGCGCGGGTCTGCGGCGGCAACGAGGTCATAGGGCGTGTCGCCGTTGGTGGCCTGGAACACCGAGTTGGCGTTGAAGCCCAAGGTGGTGCGGAGCGTCACGAGGTTGCCGAGCTCGAACGACTGCACCCACAGCGGGGCGTTCTTCTTGTTGAGGCCGTACTCGGTCACGAGTCGCATGAGCTCGCGCTCGGGGTCCACGCCGTTGGCGTGCTGGTAGGTCGAGTGCTTGATCGCCGGGATGATGCCGACGGTGCGGTGGTACCTCTTCGACAGCGCCTACACGTAGCTGCCCGCGCAGGCGCCGATAGAGGTGATGGCGATGGTGAGTTTGCCCATGTCTGGGACGGTAAGGGCGAAGTCCTGGCTCGCGGGACAACCCCAGGGCAAGCTCAGGGCAATCTCAGGACAAGGCACCGCCAACCTCAGGTCACGCGGCCCCGCAGACAGCCACGCTGGGTCCTCGGTTGCTGTGGACCACCCACCGCCTCGGCGGATGGTCAGTGACGTCGCAGCACTGCGACGTCAGTGGCCATCCCGGGCGCTACGAAGAGAGATGCCCTGGTATGCCGCGGGCTCAGCCGGCGAGGGACAGTGCCGTGCACACGCGGCGCCGGACGCGGTCCGGGTCGGCTAGGTCCGCCCACACGACTCGAACGACGACCCACCCGGCTCGACGAAGGGCGTCTTCCCGCTGCTTCTCGGCAAAGAGCGCCTGGTGATCCTGGTATTTCATCGCGCCGTCGAACTCTACGAGGACCCGCGTGCCTCGGATCTGGAAGTCCGCGCGGTATCGACGTCCCTCGACGACCACGTCGACCTGTGGCTCGGCATCGAAACCGAGCGCGCGGAGCAGGAATGCCGTGCGCGACTCGCCGGGCGACTCGTGTCGGGGCTCGACGAACGGCAGTGCGGCGCGCACCGGGCCGATGCCCGTGTGCGTCGCGAACTGCCCGACCGCCTGCGCGATCTGGGCGCTGGTTGTCCGGGACGCGCGGAGCGCGGCGTCGGCAGGCACGAGGAAGGCCTCCGGTCCAGCCAGGAGCCCGGCCTGCACGGCCGCGTGCGCGACCGGCACAGACCGTGGACTGTACGGGTCGTGAACATCGGGTGATGGGATGCGCAGGTTGCCGGCCGGACGGTGGATGGCCAAACCCGGCCTGGCCGAGGCCACACCGCCGGCTGCCGGAACCAGCATCGTGAGGTGCACGGTGTCGAGGTCCGCGGCATACGTAGGCAGCTCCGCCACGAGAAGGCCGGAGTGGTGGCTCACCGCAGCGCGTGCCCGAAACTGTCGGCCAAGAGCGACTGCCCTAAGCCGGTGCAGCTCCGCACCGACGGGGGCCTCTTCGACGGCTGCGTACCAGCCAGACGTGAGCCGCACACACCGACCCGTCCGCACCAGCCTGGACAACGCGTTCTTGTCGAGCCCGAAACGGGCGGCGTCGCGGGTCGAGAAGACACGGTCGCGCGCAATGAGTCGGAGGTCCATGCCCTGACGCTGCCGCGGACACCCAGGTTCCGGGTCGTCCAGCGCGGTCTCTGTGGACAACCGGGGACCGAGCCGGGAGGCTGTGGATCACTCACCGCCTCGGCAGGCGGTCAGTGACGGCGCAGCACTCCGACGTCGCTGAGCGTTCGGAGCGCTCCCAAGAGAGTGCGCCGCGATGGATGCGCACTGGCGGTGGATAGGTATGCGCGATTGTGCATATACTTGCAGCCGTGTCCAAGGTACTGACCTCCATCCCTGTCGGTGAACGAGTCGGGATCGCCTTCTCCGGCGGCCTCGACACCTCCGTGGCTGTCGCCTGGATGCGCGAGAAGGGCGCGGTGCCGTGCACCTACACCGCGGACCTCGGCCAGTACGACGAGCCGGACATCGACTCGGTCCCCGACCGCGCCGGCCAGTACGGCGCGGAGCTCTCGCGCCTCGTGGACTGCAAGACGGCGCTCGTCGAGGAAGGCCTGTCGGCGATCGCGTGCGGCGCGTTCCACATCCGCAGCGGCGGCAAGACCTACTTCAACACCACCCCCCTGGGCCGCGTCGTCACCGGCACCCTGCTCGTGCGCGCCATGCAGCAGGACGGCGTCTCGATCTGGGGCGACGGGTCGACCTTCAAGGGCAACGACATCGAGCGGTTCTACCGCTACGGCCTCATGGCCAACCCGGAGCTGCGGATCTACAAGCCGTGGCTCGACGCTGACTTCGTCTCCGAGCTCGGTGGGCGTCACGAGATGTCCGAGTGGCTGACGGCGCGCAGCCTTCCGTACCGCGCCTCGGCCGAGAAGGCGTACTCCACCGATGCCAACATCTGGGGCGCCACGCACGAAGCGAAGACGCTGGAGTTCCTCGACGAGTCGATGGAGGTCGTCGAGCCGATCATGGGCATCCGCTTCTGGGACTCGGCCGTCACGGTCGAGGCCGAGGACGTCACGGTCCGGTGGGAGCGGGGCCGCCCGGTCGCGATCAACGGCCGCGAGTTCCCCGATGCCGTCTCTCTCGTCATGGAGGCCAATGCCATCGGCGGACGCCACGGCCTCGGCATGAGCGACCAGATCGAGAACCGCATCATCGAGGCGAAGTCGCGCGGCATCTACGAGGCGCCGGCCATGGCCCTGCTGCACCTCACCTACGAGCGGCTCCTCAACGCGATCCACAACGAAGACACCATCGCCAACTACCACGCGGAAGGCCGTCGGCTGGGCCGCCTTCTCTACGAAGGCCGCTGGCTGGACCCGCAGTCGCTCATGCTTCGCGAGTCGCTCCAGCGATGGGTCGCCTCCGCTGTCACGGGAGAGGTCACGCTGCGGCTGCGACGGGGCGACGACTGGTCGGTCGTCAACACGACCGGGCCCGCGTTCAGCTACCACCCCGAGAAGCTGTCGATGGAGCGCACCGAGGACGCGGCGTTCGGCCCTGTCGACCGGATCGGCCAGCTGACGATGCGCAACCTCGACATCGCCGACTCGCGCGCCAAGCTGGAGCTGTATGCCGGTCAGGGCCTGCTCGGGTCCCGCGCGGCCGAGCTCGTCGGCGAGCTCGCCCCGGGCGGCGCCACCGCTATCGCGGCCAACCCGGCGGCCGCCGACGTCGACAGCACTGACGACGCCCTCGACCGCGCCGCGATGGAGTTCGGCACCGACTGACGGCAGCTGTTCACCTTCCCCAGAGTGCGGACACGTGCCGCGAATGGTACAAACGTACCCGCACACGAACTGGGGAGGTTTCGCATGCGGCGTCGCTCGCTGCCCGCTGTCATCATGCTCGTCTCGACCTGCGTCGCCCTACCGGCCGGTCCGGCCGGTGCCAAACAGGTGGATGACTGGCGGCTCGACTCCAGGCTGGCCGCCGGCTCGTCGACAGCCCAGTCACGGTCGGCCATCCAGTCGACGGCGCAGCAGGCGTCGGCAGCACCGGCACGTGTCAAGCCGACTCCGGTCAGGCTGACCACGGTCACCGTCGGCATCCCGGTCGCCAAGCCGGGCTCGACCAGCGCAGGCGCGAGCAGCCCCAGCCCGGAGACGTCCACGAGCGCTCGCCGGGGCTCGGTCCTCGCGGCCGAGCTGACCCGCGAGGGCACCGGCTTCGACGTGGCAGGCGTGACCTTCTCGGGTCCGGCCCCCAAGGGCCTCACAGTCGAGGCGCGCACCCGCTCGTCCCACGGATGGAGCAGCTGGACGGAGCTCGACGTCGAGCCCGACGAGGGGCCGGACGCGAGGTCCGCCGAAGGCCGTCGGGCGGTCCACGGGACGTCTCCGCTTGTCGCAGCGCAGTCGAACGGCATCCAGGTGCGAGTCCTCACCACCAGCGGTGACGCCCCGCGCGACCTCAATGCGGCTCTCGTGGACGGCGGGTCGACACCTGCAGACGCGACCATGGCCAGCAGCCCGAGGGCCGCCCCGGCGAGCGCCCAAACGGCCCTGTCCGCCCTGTCCGCCACGTCCGCCACGTCCGCCACGTCCGCCACGTCCGCCACCGCAGGCGGTTCGGTGCTTCGACCCGCCATCATCACCCGGGCCCAGTGGGGCGCCGACGAGTCGATGCGTCCGTGCACTCCCGAGGCGTTGACCGGCTATCAGGCCGCCGTCGTGCACCACACGGTCGACTCCAACACCTACACCGCCGAGCAGGCCGCCAGCGTCATCCGCGGCATCTACGCGTACCACACCCAGAGCCTGGCCTGGTGCGACATCGGCTACCAGTTCCTCGTCGACCGGTTCGGCCGAGTGTACGAGGGTCGGCTCGGCGGCCTCGACGGCTTCGTGCTCGGTGCCCAGGCGGGTGGTTTCAACAGCACCACCTTCGGGGTTTCCGTCATGGGCGACTTCACCACGATCGCCTTCCCCCCGGCTGTTGTGACCGCTGTCTCCGACGTCATCGCGTGGCAGGCGGACCGAGCCGGCTTCGACCCGTCGATGCCGGTCGTGCTGACGAGCGGCGGCAGCACGAGATACCCCGCGGGAACGGTCATCACTGTGCCTCGCGTGATGGGCCACCGCGACCTGTCCGCGACCGAGTGCCCGGGCGACCGGGCCTACCCGCAGGTTCCCGCGATCCTATCGCAGGCGGCCGCCTCCTGGCTGGCCGGCCAGGGGCCGAGGTACGTCGCTGCCACGGCCCAGCGCATCCTCGGGACGCTGCAGGTCCAGGGCCCGACAGGGACCCCGTCGACGCCTCCGCGCCAGCCCACCCGGCCCACGCGCTGACCCCCTCCGATGGCCCTCGGTGACCTCGTCACCGCGGGCGCTCGGAAGGGCCAGTCACCGGACGGATCCAGCTCGCTCCCGGCCAGTTGTCGACGGCATACAAACCGTATGCCGTCAGCGCCCCTAGGCTGGCGCCGTGAGCCCCCGACGCCAGCGGCCCAGCGAGGCGACGACGCGTGCCGTCGAACGCAGCTCGGGAGAGCTGGCGACGCTCGCTTCGCGCCGCATGGAGGAGAACCTTCGCTGGTATCGCAGCCTCTCCGCCGAGGATCGCTCCCAGGTCGGCCTCGTCGCGCAGGCGGGCATCTCGCAGTTCATCGCGTGGTTCCGCCAGGAGGAGGGACACGCGCCCTCGGCGATCTCGATCTTCGCCAACGCCCCACAGGAGCTGACCCGCACGGTGAGCCTCCGGCAGACCCTTGACCTGGTCCGGACGGTCGTGGAGGTCGTCGAGTCGAGAGTGGAGAGCCTCGCCGGGCCGGGTGACGAGCAGCTGCTGCGCGAGTCGGTCCTCCGCTTCTCTCGCGAGATCGCGTTCGCCGCTGCCGAGGTGTATGCCGGTGCGGCAGAGGCGCGAGGAGCCTGGGACGCCCGCCTCGAGGCGCTCGTGGTCGACGCGGTCCTCAGGGGCGAGGCGGACGACTCGATGCAGTCGCGTGCCAGCGCACTCGGCTGGGGCGATGTGTCTCACGTGACCTTCGTCGTGGGCGGCACTCCCCCAGGACGTGGCAGCGCGGTACCGGCGGTCGACGAGCTGCGTCGTTCGGTGCGACAGCACGGCGTCGAGGCCCTCGCGATCGTGCAGCGGACCCGACTCATCGCGATCCTGGGCGGCACCCGCACGGTGCTCCCGATCGTCGAAGCCGTCGCCGACTGCTTCGGTCCCGGCCCGATCGTGGTGGGTCCGACCGTGCCCCACCTGTTCGCAGCCGGGCGGTCCGCCCGCTCGGCCCTGTCCGGACTCTCCGCAGCGGCCGCGTGGCCCGGGGCGCCACGGATCGTGGAGTCGGACTCGCTCCTGCCCGAGCGCGCTCTCGCGGGCGACCCGCCGGCGCGGCGAATCCTCGTCGAGCGGATCCACCGCCCCCTGGCCGCACCCTCTCAGGCTCCCCTGCTGGCGACCGCGACGGCATACCTCGACAGTGGTGGCTCGCTGGAGGCCACGGCCCGTGCCCTGTTCGTGCACCCGAACACGGTGCGCTACCGGCTCGGGCGGATCGCCGACGTGACGGGCTACGACCTCACCGCTCCGAGGGAGGCCTGGGCGGCCCGGATCGCGCTGGCTGTCGGCCGGCTCGGCTCGAGCTCGCCGTGACGGGGACCACACCCGGCGCGTGACGTCCGCCACACGGATGCCGACCTGCCGCTAGGATTTGGAGGATTTCTCCAAACTATCGACCCGGACTTCGTGCCAATCGGTGGCAGGGTCCCCGACAGTAACCGGGAAAGGTTGGACACGTGCTAGCGATCGTCTGCCCTGGACAGGGCTCACAGACACCCGGCTTCCTCACCCCGTGGCTCGAGCTCGACGGGGTGCGTGACCACCTCGGCGCGTACAGCGAAGCCGCCGGCCTCGACCTCGTGGCCCACGGCACCGAGTCCGACGCGGACACGATCAAGGACACCGCGGTGGCCCAGCCGCTCATCGTCGCGGCCGGCCTCGTCACTGCCGGCGTCCTGTTCCCCGATGCCACTGCGCTCGCCGGCACCAAGGCGGCGCTCGCCGGGCACTCGGTCGGTGAGCTCACCGCGACCGCCCTCGCCGGCGTCGTCACGGCCGACCAGGCGATGTCCCTGGTGGCGACCCGTGGCCGCGCGATGGCCGAGGCCAGCGCGGTGACCCCGACGGGGATGGCAGCGATGCTCGGCGGCGACCCCGACGAGGTCCTCGCCAGCCTCGACCGTCGCGGCCTCACGCCCGCCAACATGAACGGCGCAGGGCAGATCGTTGCCGCGGGCACGATGGACCAGCTCGCCGAGCTGCGCGCCGAGCCGCCCGCCAAGGCCCGCGTCATCCCGCTGCAGGTCGCCGGTGCGTTCCACACCCGCCACATGGCCCCGGCAGTCGAGGCGCTCGGCTCCGCCGCTGCGGACATCACCCCCAGCGACCCCGCGCTGACGCTGCTGTCCAACGCCGACGGCCAGGCCGTCTCGTCCGGCGCCGACGCCGTCGCCCGGCTCGTCCGGCAGGTCAGCAACCCGGTCCGCTGGGACCTGTGCATGCAGACCCTCCAGGAGCTCGGCGTGACCGCCGTGCTCGAGCTCGCGCCCGCCGGCACCCTCGTCGGACTGGCCAAGCGCGCGATGACCGGCGTGGAGACGCTGGCCGTGAAGACACCCGACGACCTCGAGTCGGCCCACTCCCTCATCGCAGCCCACACCGGCGGATGACTGGCGCCAGGACACCAACTGGCGGCACGCTCGTGTCATGGCCCCCGACGGACGGCCACCCCGCCCGCTCCCCCGGCCAGGACCATCAGCCCCGACTCCGTACCCACTGACCCCCACCAGCGAGAAGGCCCCACGTGACAACCTCCAGTGGCATCGCACCTGAACCCAAGGGCACCGGCACCCTCGTCGACTACGGCGCGTCGCGGCACTCGCGCATCATGGGCGTCGGCGCCTACCGCCCGGCCCGCGTCGTCATGAACGCCGAGATCGTCGACCAGATCGACTCGAGCGACGAGTGGATCCGCGAGCGCTCCGGCATCGTCAGCCGCCATTTCGCCGCGGAGGACGAGTCGGTCATCGACATGGCCGAGCACGCCGCCAGGCAGGCCCTCGAGCATGCCGGCATCGCGCCCGACCAGGTCGGCTTCATCCTCATGGCGACCGTGACGCACCCCTACCAGACCCCGGCGGCTGCGCCGGAGCTGGCCTCGCGTCTCGGCTCCACGGCGCCGGCGATGGACATCTCCGCGGCCTGCGCGGGCTACTGCTACGGCGTCGCCGTGGCGAGCGACATGGTCAAGGGCGGCTCCGCCGACTATGTCCTGGTCATCGGCGTCGAGAAGCTCAGCGACTTCACCGATCCCTACGACCGCGGCACCGCGTTCATCTTCGGTGACGGCGCCGGCGCGTGCGTGATCGGCCCGAGCGACACCCCTGGCATCGGCCCGACCGTATGGGGCTCCGACGGCACCCAGCGCGACGCGATCACGCAGAAGCAGGCCTGGACCGAGGTCCGCGAGTCGTGGAAGGCCGCGCAGGCAGACAAGACCGTCTGGCCCGCGATCGGTATGGCCGGCCAGACCGTCTTCCGCTGGGCTGTCTGGGGCATGGCTCCGGTCGCCCAGCAGGCCATCGACAAGGCCGGCATCAAGGCCGACGACCTCGACGCCTTCATCCCGCACCAGGCGAACATCCGGATCATCGACGCGATGGTCAAGCAGCTCAAGCTGCCGGCCGACATCCCCGTGGCGCGCGACATCGTGACGACCGCCAACACCTCGGCGGCCTCCATCCCGATCGCGACCACTCGCATGCTCGCCGAGAAGGAGATCCCGAGCGGCGGCCTCGCGCTGCAGATCGGGTTCGGCGCCGGGCTGGTGTATGCCGCCCAGGTCGTCGTGCTCCCCTGACCCTCCCAGCTCCCGCCGCCCCGACGGGTCAATCGGGACAACGGAAACGAACATCCGCCACGGATGCCACCCACAACAAGGAGTAGACAGATGGCTCAGTCCGAGCAGGAGATCCTCGAGGGTCTCGCCGACATCGTCAACGAGGAGACCGGACTCGACACCGCGTCCGTCGAGATGGACAAGTCCTTCACCGAGGACCTCGACATCGACTCGCTCTCGATGATGACGATCGTCGTCAACGCCGAGGAGAAGTTCGGCGTGCGGATCCCCGACAGCGAGGTCAAGAACCTCAAGACCGTTCGCGACGCCGTCAGCTACATCGCCGGCGCGCAGGCCTGACCCCTGCGACCCTCGGGCCAACACGCCCGGACCCGGCGCCCGGCACCATCGGGCGCTGGGCAGGGCGGCCGGCCGGCCGGCATACCCCGTCGGACGGCCGACCAGCATCACCAGCACCAGCTCAACCAACTCGACTCAAGGAGCACGTCACCATGACGAGCAAGCGCGACCAACGCGTCGTGGTCACCGGTCTCGGCGCCACCACGCCCATCGGGGGCACCGCCACGGAGACGTGGGAGGCCCTGCTCGCCGGGCGTTCCGGCGCCCGCACGATGGACTTCGACTGGGTCTCCAAGTACGAGCTCCCCGTCACCTTCGCGGCGATGATCGCCACGAAGCCCGAGGAGGTGCTGACCAGGGTCGAGACCCGGCGCCTCGACCCGTCGAGCCAGTACGCCCTCATCGCTGCACGTGAGGCGTGGGCCGACGCCGGCGCCCCTGAGGTCGACCCCGAGCGCCTCGGCGCCGCAGTGGGCTCAGGCATCGGTGGCGTCTGGACGCTCCTCGACCAGTGGGATGTCCTCAAGGAGAAGGGGCCCCGCCGGGTGTACCCGCTCGCGGTCCCGATGCTGATGCCCAACGGTCCCGTGGCCGCGGTCTCGCTCGACCTGGGCGCCCGCGCTGGTGCCCACACGACGGTGAGCGCGTGTGCGTCCGGTGCTGAGAGCATGGGCTACGCCATCGAGATGATCCGCAGCGGTCGTGCAGACGTCGTCGTCGCCGGTGGCACCGAGGCGGCCGTGCACGCGCTGCCGATCTCCGGCTTCGCCGCGATGCAGGCGCTGTCGACGCGCAACGACGACCCCGAGAAGGCGTCACGGCCGTACGACACCGAGCGCGACGGCTTCGTCCTCGGCGAGGGCGCGGCCATCATCGTGCTCGAGTCCGAGGAGCACGCCAAGGCGCGCGGCGCCCGGATCTATGCCGAGCTCGCGAGCGTGGGCATGTCGGCCGACGCGCACCACATCACGGCTCCCGAGCCCTCCGGCTCTGGCGCTGCGCGCGCGATGAAGTATGCCGTCGAGCTGGCGGACCTGTCGCTCCAGGACATCGTGCACATCAACGCGCACGCAACCTCGACGCCGGTCGGCGACGTCGCCGAGTACAACGCGATCAAGCGTGCGTTCGGCGACCACACCGAGAACATGTCGGTGACGGCGACCAAGTCGATGACGGGCCACCTGCTCGGCGCGGCCGGAGCTCTCGAGTGCGTCATCACGATCCAGTCGATCCACAACCGGCTGGTCCCGGCCACGATCAACCTGGACAACCAGGATCCCGAGATCCCGCTCAACGTCGTGTCCGGCGAGCCGCTGAAGCTGCCCGCCGGCGACATCGCGGCCCTCAACAACTCGTTCGGCTTCGGTGGCCACAACGTCGCCCTCGCCGTCCGCAGCTACTGACGCTACTGACGCTGCAGACGCAGCACCCCGCAGCGAGGCGTGCTCGCTCGGCCGGGAGGCTCCCGGCCGAGCGAGCACGCTGTCGTCTCAGCCCTTGACGCACATGAGGGTCGTGAGCCGGTTCACGACCTCGACCAGCGGGCTCGGCCCGCTCGCCTGGGCCTCGATCACCGTCTCGAGGTCCTTGTATGCCGCGGGGATCTCGTCGATGACCCCGGCGTCCTTCCGGCACTCGACACCGGCGGTCTGGGCACGCAGGTCGTCGACGGTGAACTGCCGCTTCGCCGCGTTCCGCGACATCCGGCGACCGGCCCCGTGGCTCGCCGAGCAGAACGAGTCCTCGTTGCCGAGGCCGCGCACGACGTAGGACCCGGTCCCCATCGACCCCGGGATCAGGCCGAGGTCGCCCCGGCCCGCGCGAATGGCGCCCTTGCGGGTGACCACCACGTCGACGCCTTCGTAGGACTCCTGCGCGACATAGTTGTGGTGGCACCGCACCGGCTCGTCGAACCCCACATGCGGGAAGACGGAGCTCACGACCTCGCGGATCGTTGCCATCATGACCTCACGGTTGAGCAGCGCGTACTCCTGCGCCCAGTAGAGGTCGTGCAGGTAGGCCGCCATCTCGTCCGTGCCGGCGAGGAAGACTGCCAGGTCACGGTCAGGTAGCCCGAGGTTGTGCTCGAGCGACTTCGCCGTCGCGATGTGCCGCTCCGCGAGCTCCTTGCCGATGTTGCGCGACCCGGAGTGCAGCATGAGCCAGATGCGGCCGGTCTCGTCCGAGCACACCTCCGCGAAGTGGTTGCCGGATCCCAGCGAACCGCACTGCGCAGCGGCGCGCCCCTTCCGGTCGGCCACTTGAGGTGCACGCAGCTGGCCGAACCGGTCCATGAGCGTCGTGAAGCGCTGGGCGAGCCCCACCTCGCGCCGGAGGACGGGTGCTGACCCGTCGTGCGCCTGCCAGCCCACCGGCAGGACGGCCTCCACATCCGACCGCAGCGCGGCCAGGTCGTCGGGCAGATCCTCGACCGTGAGGCTCGTGCGCACGCCGGTCATGCCGCAGCCGATGTCGACACCGACCGCGGCCGGCGACACGGCGTCGCGCATGGCGATGACCGAGCCGACGGTGGCGCCCTTTCCGAAGTGGACGTCGGGCATCACCCGCAGGCCGTGGACCCACGGCAGGCGGCTGATGTTGCGGAGCTGGTCGAGGGCCGCGGGCTCGACCGAGCTCGGCTCGGCCCACATCAGCGTCGATGCCTGCGCGCCGGGGAGCGCGACAGGGAAGGTGGTCATGGATCTGATCCTTTCGGGTGTGGTCGGTGATCGGGACCTAGGCGGTTCGGGCGTGCTCGTGAGGGGACGGCCGGACGTTGCCGGGCAGGTCCGTGGTCGGCCGGCCTTTGGCGAGGAGCTGGCCTCCCCAGACGCCCCACTCCCGCCGCTCCCGTGCCACCGCGAAGCAGGCCGTGGTGAGCGGACACGCGCGGCAGATGGCCTTGGCGGCCTCCTCGTCAGCCACCGTCGCCGGCCAGAAGAGCTCTGGGTCCTCGTCCGCGCACCGCGGGACCTGTCCCGCGGGCTCGAACGGATGCGAGGTAGCCGCGGAGTACGCGAAGCCGTCGATGCCGACGCTGCCGCCGGGTCCGGGGCTCGGCCGCAGGGACAGCTGGCCCAGGGATCGGCTGTGGAGGTTGGTTCGGTTGCGCGTCATGCGGTGAGCTCCTCTCGGATTGACGTCGAGACGGTGGACGAGGTCGGTGGGTGGCGGACAGTGGCCGGCGACGTGGAGCTGCGCGCGGGTCGGGACGTACGGCTCCCAGCGCAGCGGCATACCGGCCTCGACCTGCGTCATCGCCGGCCCCCTCCGTGCCGGTCTGACCGGAGCCTGTACACATGGAAAGCCGCCCCTACCGAACGTCCGGTGGGGCGGCTGCGCGAGGTGCGAGCGATGCTCGCGGGCTCAGGTCAGCGCAGGTCTTCCCACCGGGAGTCGTCCGAGGTTGCCTTCTGGCCGCAGGAGGCCGAAGCCCTCCTGGTTGCTGGGATAGCCGACATCGGCGAGGCGACCACATCGCTTCGCTTTCAAGTCGAGTCCCGTTGCCATGACAGGCCTTTCGGTGAGATCCGCGTGATGGGCGCGGCGTGGACGCCGGCCCGTGAGCCATCGTGTCAGGTGGGACCTCTTGGTGCCCAATGGTTTTCCGTCTCCGTATGCCGTCGCCCACCAGGGCCCTGTGGACGGCGCGTTCGCTCGACGGTCGAGTGAGCACCCTGTCCCACCGGTCGCCGAGGCGCCGGGCGGGCTCAGCCCGCGTCGGAGCCGGTCGCCACCGGGAGCGACGAGGGCCCGGGCGCACGAACCGCCCGGGCCCTCGTCGTCCCGTTCGCCACGCTGGAGGCCGCGGCCGACGAGACGCTTGAGAGTCAGCCCACCTTGTGCAGCCAGCGTACGGAAGCCCCGTCGCCGGCATACCGGAAGACCTCGAGCTCCTCGTCCCACGGGACCCCGAGAAGCAGGTCGAGCTCGTCCTGGAGAGCCTCCGCGTCGCCGCGCGTGCGCAGCACCGCCTCGCGGAGCCGGTCCTCCTGGACGACCGCGTCCCCGGAGGCGGAGGTCATTGTGTGGTGGATGCCGAGACGCGGTGTGTACGACCAGCGCGCGCCGTCAC
Source organism: Monashia sp. NPDC004114 (assembly GCF_053603855.1). Lineage (NCBI taxonomy): Bacteria > Bacillati > Actinomycetota > Actinomycetes > Micrococcales > Intrasporangiaceae > Intrasporangium > Monashia sp. NPDC004114. The sequence goes on from NZ_JBSGGK010000002.1 coordinate 394,341, forward strand.
AGCCCGGCGAGGGCTCCTCGGTCACCTCGTACCGAAGGCCGTCCCAGCCGCGCAGGGCGCTGGCGAGATCGGCGCCGGTGCCCGGGGCACCTGTCCAGGCCAGCTCGCTGCGCAGCATCCGCGGAGCCACCGGCTGCGGGATCCAGTCGAGCGCGACGCGTTGGTCGAGGACGGCCTCGATCGCCCACGTGATGTGCGGGCACAGCGCCGCTGGGGCCCCGTGTATGAACACGACCCCACGTGTGGTGGTGCGCGACATCGCGACAGACATCCGGGACCTCCTGAAGTTGCAGGGACGTCTTCCCCAACGCCTGCGATTTCGTGGGTCCGTGTGCTGTCGGTGCCGTGATGCAGTTGTGCTCACCGAGGTGAGCGCTCGTCCATTGTGCACCACCGGTCACACCGGCACCAGCATTCGGCGGCAATCGTCCGTGCACGTCGCCGCTCCACCCGGCACGGCGCGCGGTGCGCGTGGCTTCGTTCGAGTGGTGCAGGAGAGCCTGGTCAGCCCTCGGGTGTGACCCCAGGGAAGAGGTAGACCTCGCCGTCGCGCACCTCGACCTGGTGCGCTGCGACCGGCTGCGTCGCCGGCAGACACATCGGTTGTCCGTTGCGCAGGCAGAACCGCGTCGCGTGCAACGGGCACTCGACCTCACCGGCCTCGACCCAGCCCTCGGCGAGCGACGCATCCTCATGCGAGCAGGTGTCGTCCAGCGCGTAGTACGTGCCGTCGTCGTCACGGAAGAGCGAGATGGGCTCGTCCGTGCCGGTCAGGGTGGTCTCCAGTGCAAGCGCCTCGCCGGGCTCGACGTCGTCGACCGCGGCAACGCGGATGCCGTCACTCATGCATGCGTCCTTCGGCTCACAGGGTTGTTGCTCCGTTGCGAGCCTAGAGGGGTCGACAGCGGCGGGACGCACCGGTCGATAGACTCCGAGCCGTCCTCGCGGCCGACCTCGGTCGCGCGCGAGGTCCCGGGGCAGTAGCTCAGCCGGTCAGAGCAGCGGACTCATAATCCGTCGGTCCAGGGTTCAAGCCCCTGCTGCCCCACCAGCCCTACTAGTCCCACCAGCCCCACCCGGCCCCTTATTGACTCCGCCAGATGCTCGACGTTCGAGCTGCAGTTGATGCCTGACGTGTTCCGGCTGCGCCCGAGACGCTCGTGAACACCAGCTCGTCCGGGCCCGGCCGGCGACCTCGTGGTCGGTCAGGAACCTTGTCGCCGCGCGGCAGGCTCGGCAGGTTGTCGACACCTGTGCGGGGTTCACGCCGAGCGAGAGAACAGGGGACCAATGGACCTGCCGCACCGGGCGCGCTCCGTGCTCCGCTGGGCCCGAATCCATCGGCCCCAAAGGGCCACAACGCAAGGAAGCAACCCACCCATGAGCGACCACCCCACCCAGCCCATGCCCGCACCCCAGGGCCAGCCCTACGTCCCGCCGCCCGCCGGCCAGCCCTTCACGGACACCCAGGTGCCGGAGCCCAAGCAGAAGATGAGCCGCGGCAAGAAGGCCGGACTCTGGACCGGCGGCATCCTCGTCGCGCTCATCGCCATCGGCGCGACCCAGGGCAACCAGCCCGATTCCAACCCCGCCGCCGCGCCGGCCGTCTCGTCGAGCTCCACGGCCGCGTCCTCGAGCAGCGCGCCAGCCACCACCCCGACGGTCGACCCCAGCAAGGCCGCCGCCGACGCGAAAGCCAAGGCAGCCGAGGAGGCGAAGAAGAAGGCCGAGGCCGCAGCCGCCGCGAAGGCAGCAGCGGAGAAGGCCGCGGCCGAGAAGGCAGCCGCCGCGATGACCGTCTCGCAGAAGCAGGCGATCGAGTCCGCGCAGAACTACATCGACCTGACCGCGTTCTCCCGTAAGGGCCTCATCAAGCAGCTGGTGTTCGAGGAGTTCTCCACTGCCGACGCCACGTTCGCTGTCGACCACATCACGGTGAACTGGAAGGAGGAGGCCGCGGAGTCGGCCAAGAACTACCTCGACCTCACGTCGTTCTCACGCAACGGCCTCATCAAGCAGCTGAAGTTCGAAGGCTTCACCACCGCCCAGGCCGAGTACGGGGTGAAGGCCGCCGGGCTCTGACGGCCCGCCCGCGGGCCCGATCGGGCCCCCTCGAAACGGCGTTCCGACCACCTGCTCGTCGGCGGCGCTCAGCGCGACCCCGCTGATGCGCTCACTCCCGGCGAGATGCTGCGCGGACTTCGGTGTCCAGCACGGGCTCCCAGGTGCGCGTCGCGACACCGACGGCGTTCCACGCATTGATCGTGACCACGAGGGACAGCAGCGCACCGATCTCGTCGGGCGACCAGTGCTCGGCGACGGCCTCGTAGTCGGAGACCGGCACCCGGGTCTGCGCGGCCAGTGTCACCGACTCTGTGAAGGCGAGTGCGGCGCGCTCTCGCGCACTGAAGAACGTCGACTCGTTCCACACGGCGACGGCGGCGATGCGCTGGATTGCCTCGCCGGCGGCCACGGCCGCGGTCGTGTGCAGGTCGACGCAGTAGGCGCACCCGTTGAGCTGGGAAGCGCGCAGCCGGACGAGCTCGCGCAGACCGGCGGGGAAGCTGACCCGGTCAAGCTCGTGAGTGGCAGCCGCGTCGAGGCGGTTCATCGCCGCGGAGAACGAAGGAGCGGTCGCGGAGAAGTCCAGGCGCTCGGGAATGGTGACGATCGTGCTCTGCTGGGTGGTGGTCATGAGAGCATCCTTGTCCACGAAGTGGACCATCAGAAGAGCCAAGTTGGGGTTGTCTGATTGATCCAATCTCGACGGAGCCCGCGGCAGACCTGGGCATCTCTCTTGGCAGCGCCCGGGATGGTCAGTGACGTCGCAGCGCTGGGACGTCACTGACTATCGGCCGAGGCGGTGAATGGCCCGAGAACTGAGGCGGTGTCCAGCCTGGGCCCAGAGAACCATCAGGGCTATCGGCCTATCGTCAAGGGTGAGGTCCGTACGAGGCGACCTGGGGAGAATTGCCCGGCTCATGGTCGGGTTCATGACCGCCGCACTCCTTCTCGGCCTGCTCGCAGTCGGCATCTACCTACCCAGCGTTGCGGCCCTGGGCGGCCTCGCCAACAGCGGCAGCTCGGCCTTCCTGTCGCTTCCGGACGCCTTCAGCATCGAGCCCCTGAGCGAAGGCTCTCGCATCCTGGCCTCGGACGGCTCGCTCATCGCGATGCCCGAGGACCAGAACCGGCAGGTCATCCCCCTGTCCCAGGTCGCGCCGATCATGCGCACCGCGCAGGTCGCCATCGAGGACAGCAGGTTCTACGAGCACGGTGCGATCGACCCCAAGGGCCTGGCCCGCGCGATGCTCGACGACCTTCGCACCGGGCAGGCCACCGAGGGCGCTTCGACCCTGACGCAGCAGTTCGTCAAGATGACGCTCGAGACTCAGGCGCTGCGGGCGGGGCAGACCGCCGCCGCCGAGGCGGCCGTGGCGCGCACCCTTCCGCGCAAGCTGACCGAGCTGCGGTATGCCGTGGCGCTCGAGCGCACGTGGAGCAAGGACGAGATCCTCCAGGGGTACCTCAACCTCGCCTACTACGGCGACGGTGCATACGGCGTCGAGGCCGCCTCGCGCCACTTCTTCGGCGTCCACGCGAGCGCCCTGACCATCGACGAGGCAGCTACTCTCGCGGGCCTCGTGCAGAGCCCGAGCACGACGGACCCCGTGAACAACCCGAAGCAGGCGCAGGCTCGGCGCAACGTCGTGCTCGACCGCATGCACGACCTCGGTGAGCTCACGGACGCCCAGTGGCGTGCGGGCCTGAAACACTCGCTCAAGTCCGACCTCGACGTGACGCAGCCCCCGGCCACGTGCCAGCAGTCCCGCTACCCCTACTTCTGCTCGTTCGTCATCAGCTGGCTCGAGCAGACGCCCGCGCTCGGGCCGACCCAGCAGGCCCGCCACGACATGCTGTTCGGCGGCGGGCTCACGGTCCACACGACGCTGGACCCGGCGATCGAGCGGCAGGTCAACAAGGCGCTGCAGCGGGTCGCGCCCAAGGACAACTCGCTGGGGGTGGCGGCAGCGGCATACGTGACCGAGCCGGGCACCGGGAAGGTGCTCGCCCTCGGTCAGGACACGGCATACGGCAGCGGGTCCTCTGGTGAGACGGAGGTCAACTACTCGGTCGACGGCCGATATGGCGGCTCGGGCGGGTTCCAGTTCGGCTCGACCGCGAAGGCGTTCTCCCTCGTCACGGCGATGGAGCAAGGGCTGGGCACCCACGCCAGCGTCAACGCGCCCGCGGCCGACAACCATCACCCCGCGACCTTCACCCCGTCGGACTTTCCCCAGCCGTGCGGCCTCGACAACGACTGGCAGGTCTACAACGACGAGGCGTTCAACGGCGGCCGCCTTTCCCTCATGACCGCGACGGCGAAGTCGACGAACACCGCGTTCGTGAAGCTCGCGACCAAGATCGGTGTGTGCGCCATCCACCAGACCATGACGGACTTCGGCATCCACGGCGCGGACGGCAGCCCCCTCGGGACCTATCCCCCGCAGGTCGTCCTCGGCGCTCAGGGCATCTCCCCGCAGACGCTCGCCAACGGGTATGCCGGCATCGCCGCGGGCGGCACGCTGTGCCAGACCTACCCGGTCACGAGCATCGAGCGGGGCGGCTCGGTCATGTGGGCGCCGCAGCCGTCGTGCACGCGAGTCGCTGACCCCAAGTCGGTGAGCGAGGCGACCCAGTACCTCATGTACAACATGACCCACGGCTCAGGCATCCTCAACCAGCTCGCCGGGCGAGACTCTGCAGGCAAGACCGGCACCGCCGACAAGAACGCCCAGTCATGGTTCGTCGGCTACACCCCCCAGCTGACCACCGCGGTCTGGGTCGGCAACCCGGTCCACCAGAACCGCGCGATGTTCAACGTGTCGATGGCCGGCAAGAGCTGCACCGCGATGACCGGCGCCTGCTTCGCAGCTCCGATCTGGCGCCGGATCATGGACGGAGCCCTCGACGGGGAACCCGCGCTGCCGATGCCCTGACAGCCGCGGGCAGCTCCGACCCCTCGCCGTCACGCCACCGTCGAGCGCACCTCCAGGTCGGCGTAGTTCGCCGAGGTCTTGCCGAACTCCCACCAGCCCTCGACCCACGGCTTCACCACGGCCGTGCTGCGGGCATAGACGAGCGGGATGCACGCGATGCGGTCCGCGACCGCCATGCGGTCGGCCTGGTGGAACAGCTCGAGGCGGCCGCGGTCACTGCGTTCCTGACGGGCTCGCTCGATGACCTCGTCGAACGGGGCGTGGCTGAAGCCGCCCTCGTTGGTGCGGCTGTCGGACTGGAACAGCAACCGCAGGTAGTACTCAGGGTCCGGATATCCCGGCAGCCACCCCGTCATGACGATCGGCGCGGCATCCCACGGACGGCTCAGGACCACGGCCTCCTGCAAGGTCCAGGGCAGGATCTGCACGTCGAGGCCGAGGGTCTCGCGCCACCCGTCGACGACCGTCGCGACGAGGATCCGGTTCTCCTCGAGGGCCGCGACACGGAGGGTGCCTGGGTCCCCCGCGCGGGCCAGGTGCTCGCAGGCGCGCCCAGGGTCGAAGCGCGGCGCGATGTCCGGCGTGTGGCCCTGCAGCGCGGGCGGAACGACCCCGCCCGTCGCCACCATCATGTTCGCCGGCAGCGCAGCGGCCAGTCGCTCGCGGTCGACCGCGAGGGCCAGGGCACGCCTCAGGTCGAGCTTGCCCGTCTGCGGGTGGGCGTGGTCGAACGACAGGTACCCCGACCATGCGGCAGGTCCCGGCGCCGCGTCGGGCACGTCTGCCGGCATCAGGTCGGCCAGCCGGGGCGTGTAGCGGACCTGGATCATGTCGAGCTCGTTGCGCGAGTACCCGTCGAGAGACGCCGTGACCGGCGCCCGGTGGTACTCGACCTGCTGCACGTTCCCGGTCCTCGGCGCGCCGCCGACCCGCCGCTTCAGAGTCAGGGAGTCGGCGCCCCGTGCGACGACCTGGAACGCGCCACTGACCACCTGGTCCTCGGTCCAGGCGTCGCCCGCGGCGTCGATCGCGTGGCGCGGCTGGGGTCCCGCATCGGGGCGGTTCATCACGCTCATGAAGTACGGCGCCGGGGCGGCGAGGCGGAACTCGACCGTGTGGTCGTCGAGCGCGCGCACGCCGATCGTGCTCGCGTCGCGGGTGCGCCGCAGGTAGTAGTCCTGACCGCTCTCGAGCACGAAGTAGACCGCGACGGAGGAACCCGGGGCGTCCGGGTCGAGCACCCGCTTGATCCCGAACTCCACGTCGTGGGCGGTGAGGGGATGCCCATCGGACCAGCTCAGCCCGTCCCGCAGGTGGAAGACGTAGCGCAGGCCGTCCTCGCTGATCTCCCAGCGGTCGGCCAGTGAGGGCACGATCGTGCGCTCGGGCCACGCCTCGACGAGGCGGTCGAACAGCTGCATGCAGACCTGGATGTTGGGCCACGCGATCGCAGACCTCGGGTCGGTGTCGTTGGGCAGGAAGCTGCTGCCGATCCGGACGGCGGTCACCAAGCCGTCGTCCGGCAGCTCGCGCGCAGCCGGCGGGTCCCAGCGGTCGAACGCGAGCTGATAGGCGCGGTTCGCCTCCGCGAAACGGAGTGCCATGTGCAAAGCAAGCGCCAGCTTGAAGAGGACCAGTGCGATCTCGCGTCGCTCGCCGCGCCGCTCCAGGATGGGCAGCAGCTCGCGATAGTGGGCGATCGCTTCGTCGAGGGCGTACTCCTGTCGCGCCCGGTCGCCGGCACGGGTCAGGTATGCCGCCGCGCGCTCTTCGTCCTCGGCGCCGAGCCAGTGGTGAGCGAGCAGGCCCGCGACCTCGTCCTCGCGGCCGGCATACTGCCGACCCAGCCACTCGGCTGCCCTGCGGTGGAGGCGGTTCCGTTGTTCGTGCACGAGTGTCCGGTATGCCGCGTCCTGGATCAGGGCGTGCTTGAACCGAAACTCCGGCTCGGGCCACCGGCGGACCTCGCGGACGAGGTCGAGCCGCTGGAGCTCCGCGAGCGCGGCGCGCACCTCTGCCGGCTCGCGGTCGGCGACGCCCTCGAGCAGCGGCCGCCCGAACTGGCGCCCGAGGACCGAGGCTGCCATGAGGGCGTCGTGCGCGGTGGGCTCGAGGCGGTCGATGCGCGCGAGAATGACCTGCTCGACGGTCGGCGGGATCTCGACGGGAACGTCGCGCTCGAAGCGCCAGACGCCGTGCTCGTCGTGGACCAGGGCTCCCGCGTCGGCAAGCGAGCGCACGATCTCCTCGAGGAAGAACGGGTTGCCCTCGGCCGGCTCGAGGATCCGGCGCTCGGTCTCCCTGGGGAGGGTGCCGCTGCCGACGAGCGCGTGGAGCAGCTCGTTGCAGGCGTCCCCGGTCAGGGCCTCGAGAGCGAGCTCCTGCACCCGATGGGGCAACGCCCGCGCGACGTCCTCCCTGAGCCGCCACGCCCCGTGGTCGCGCTCCGGCCTGCTCGTGAGCACGAGCAGCAGGGCCTCGGTGTCCGTGTCGGCGGCGAGCTGTTGGAGCAGCTGGAGCGAGGTGGCGTCGGCCCAGTGCAGGTCCTCGATGGCGAACGCGACCGGGCCGTCGGCCGCCAGACGCGAGGTGAAGGCACGGACCACCTCGAAAGTGCGGTACTGCAGGGCCTCCGGGGACAGCTCGGCGAGCCGCGCCTCGACATCGTGCTCCAGGGTCAGTCCGAGCATCGCGCCGAGGTAGGGGTAATTGTCCTCCGCCGCGGCGCCGAAGAGCTCGTCGACGCGGCGCCGCAGAGCAACGCGGACGCGCAGCTCCGGCTCGTCGGCGAGCACGCCGAGCCACGAGCGGATCAGGTCGCGCAGGGGCCAGTACGGCATCGACTCGCCGTAGGAGACGCAACGTCCCTCGAGCCAGCGGGCGCGGCCCTGGACCGGCTGACCCCGCTCGAAGCTGCTCCGTAGCTCGGCGAGCAGCCGGGTCTTGCCGATGCCTGGCTCGCCGGTGAGGAACACGACCCCGCCGCTGCCGGCCAGCGCGGCCTCGATGGCGGCCCGCCCCGCGGCGAGCTCGCGCTCGCGGCCGACCAGCGGCGCCTGGCTTCCTTCGAAACCGCGGGCACGCGATGGGTGGGCGGCAAGGCCCAGGACCGCGACGGCCGGGAACGGCTGGGCCTTGCCCTTGAGCTGCAGCTGCACCGGCTCGGCCCAGGTGAAGGCGTATGCCGCCAGCCGCTGGGTGTCGACGCTGACCAGGACCGAGCCTGGTGCGGCCGAAGCCTGCAGGCGCGCCGCCACGTTGATCGCGTCGCCGGTCGCTGAGTACTCGACCCGCCCGCCCGCGCCGACCGAGCCGACGACGACGAGCCCGGTGTTGATGCCAACTCGCACCGCGAATCCCTTGACACCCCAGGCCTGGTCGACTTCGCGGCCATACTCTGCGATGTCCTCCACGATGCGAAGTCCCGCCCTGATGGCCCGCTCCGGATCGTCCTCGTGTGCGACCGGCGCGCCGAAGAGGGCGAGGACGCCATCGCCCGCGAGGTCCTTCACCGTGCCGCCGAGCTCCTCGACCGACCCGATGATGCGCCTGAGTGCCTCCTGAAGGACGAGCTTGAGCTCCTCGGGATCCAACCGTTCGCCCAGCGGGGTCGAGCCGACGACATCAGCGAACAACGCAGTGACGACGCGGCGCTCCTCCCGGTGCTCGCTCACGCGGGAATCGTCCCATCCCCGGCCGCGGCCGGGGATGACTTTGACGGCATACGGAGCCGTAGGCCCGACCCGCGGTCCCGAACCCTATGGAGGTGCCCGCTCGACGGTCATGTCGTCACCGTCGAAGGGGCCGGGCTCGCCCGCGGGGCTACTCCATCTCGATGCCCGCCTCGGCCGACATGATGTGCAGGACCGCGTTGACGAGGCCCAGGTGAGTGAATGCCTGGGGGAAGTTGCCCAGGTGGCGGCCACTGGCCTCGTCGAGCTCCTCGGCGTAGAGGCCCAGCGGGCTCGCCATCGAGAAGAGCTTCTCGCACAGGTGCCGGGCACGATCGACCTCACCGATGATCGCCCATGCGGACGCCAGCCAGAACGAGCAGATCGTGAAGGTGCCCTCGTCGCCGGACAGACCGTCGTCGGTCGTCTCGACGCGGTACCTCAGCACCAGGCCGTCTCGGGTGAGCTCGTCGGCGATGGCGTGCACCGTGTTGACGATGCGCTCGTCGTCCGAGGGCAGGAACCCTACAAGCGGGATGAGCAGCGCCGACGCGTCGAGCGCCTTGGTGTTGTAGTGCTGGACGAACACGCCGCGCTCGTCGACGCCGTGGGCGAGCACATCGGCCTTGATCTCGTCGGCCGCCTTCTTCCAGTTGTCCGCTCGCTCGTTCTCGTCGCGGAGCCGGGCGAGCTTCACGCCGCGATCCACCGCGACCCAGCACATGACCTTCGAGGCCGTGAAGTGCTGGGGCTCGCCGCGCACCTCCCAGATGCCACGGTCCGGTTCCGCCCAGTGCTTGATCGCGTTGTCGACGAACCGGGCGAGGATGATCCAGAACCGGTCGTCGAGCCGGTCCCTCTCCTTGCTGTGCAGGTAGACCGAGTCGAGCAAGGCTCCCCACACGTCGTGCTGCTTCTGGTCGAATGCCCCGTTGCCGACGCGCACCGGGCGCGATCGCTCGTAGCCCTCGAGGTGGTCGAGCGTCGACTCCTTGAGCTGCCGCTCCCCGTCGATGCCGTACATGATCTGCAGGTCTTCCCCGGTCGCCGCCACGTCGGCGATGAACGAGAAGAAGTCCGAGGCCTCCCAGTCGAAACCGAGTCGGTCCATCGCCCAGAGCGTCAGCGTCGAGTCTCGGATCCACGTGTAGCGGTAGTCCCAGTTCCGCTCGCCGCCGGGATCCTCCGGGAGCGAGGTCGTCGGTGCGGCCACCAGCGCGCCGGTCGGAGCGTAGGTGAGCCCCTTGAGCGTCAAGGCGCTTCGCTCCAGCGCGGTCCTCCAGGGGTGGTCCGGGAAGTGGCCCCGCGCGAGCCAGTGCTGCCAGTGATGGGCGGTCCAGACCTGGCTCTGGTACGCGACCGGGTAGGACATCGGAGGCTGGATCCCGGCCCACGACAGAGCCACGAAGCGGGTGTCGCCCTCCTTGACGAGCGTCCGGGCCATCGCATGACTACCCTCGAAGCCCATCCGCATGTCCGAGGTGAGACGCAGCACCTCGTCGTCGGCCCCGCCCTCGGCGACCGCGGAGTAGTACGAAGGCCCGTCGTACGACCACACCGCCGGCGTGCGTCCGTAGTCGAAGACCGGGTGGCAGTCGAGCGCGATCTGGACCTCTCCGTCGACGCAGCGGATCGTGCGCAGCAGCGTGTGCTCGCTCTCGTAGTCCGTCGGCGCCCTCCGGTGAGTGTCTCGACGGTCCTTGTCGTGACGCCATGGCCCCATGAGCAGCGCGTCCCGCACGATGACCCAACCGGTGGGCGTGCCCCACGACGTCTCGAGCACCATGGTCCCCGGCAGGTACCTGCGGGACACCGGCACGCGCATGTCGGCCGGGCCCAGCCGGAAGCCACCCGCATCACGGTCGAGCATGCAGCCGAAGATGCTCGGCCCGTCCATGCGGGGAAGGCACATCCACTCGACGTTCCCGCTCGGGGCGACCAGGGCCGTCACCTCGCAGTCCGAGAGGAACCCGTAGTCGGCGATGGGTGGGTAGGCAGAGTGGTTGGTCCGCACGTGAATCCGGTCGCCAGCCATGGTGAGCTCCGTTCCGAGTCGGTGCTCGAAGTCTCCCGCGCCAAGGGCGCCGCGTCGAGAACCGCGGGTGCCCGGCATACCCGGGACGGGCGTGCCCTGGTGCCCGACACGGCCGCGACCGAGACCTGATCGTTGTCTTCGAAGCCGCTCGAACGGCGTACGACGGCAGTAGGTTCTCAAGACTGCTCGCTCCGGGGGCCGACACACAGCCCGAAACCAGGTCCTGACACAGGGGAGATCGCATGCCATCGACACCGACACTGCGCTGGATGGCGGTAGCCGCGGCCGCTACGAGCGTCGTCGCCATCGGTTCCTCGGGGTCCACAGTCAGCGCGGCGCCCGCGACGCCGTCACCGGGCGCCGCCGCGTGCGCCAGCGCACCGGACTTCGCGCGTGTGCGCCAAGGGAGCACCGCCAGCGAGCCCGCACTCTATGCGGCCAGCGAGGCGAACGCATACGGCGTCATCAAGGACTCACCCCGTATGCCGAACGGGAGCGTCCACATCCCCACGGTGTTCCACGTCGTCTCGGACCACACCCTGAGCACGGCCGAGAAGACCCGCTGGGAGCGCATGATCGAGGCGCAGATGAAGGTCCTCAACGACTCGTACAGCGGCAGGACCGCGCCAGACGCGGCCGACTCGCCGTTCCGCTTCAACCTGACCAAGATCACGTGGACCGTGAACGCGACGTGGTACACGGTCACGCCCGGCAAAGTTGAGCGCGACATGAAGAAGGCACTGTACGAAGGGAACTCACAGACCCTCAACGTGTACACCGCGAACATCGGCGCGGGCCTGCTCGGCTGGTCGTACTTCCCCAAGGGCTACAACCACGGTCGTGACTACGTCGACGGCGTGGTCATGCTCGACGAGTCGATGCCCGGTGGAGCCGCCGGCAAGTACTCCGAGGGCGACACTCTCACTCACGAGGTCGGGCACTGGCTGATGCTCGAGCACACCTTCAAGAGCGGCTGCTCCGCCAGCGGTGACTTCGTCGCCGACACGCCACGCGAGGCCCACCCACAGTTCGACTGCCCGACCGGCGCGGACACGTGCACCGCGCCCGGGCTCGACCCGATCCACAACTTCATGGACTACACGCAGGACTCCTGCATGGACATGTTCACCGCCGGTCAGGTGGAGCGCATGAACGACGCCTGGATCGCCTTCCGCAAGATTCCGACGAGCTGACTGCGCTCCGGCTGCGGCCGGACGACGAGGCGCCTGCCGGTCCCGAGACCAGCGGGCGCCTTGCGGTGCCCGGCGCATCGGGCAGACACTCAGGAATTCGGGCATTTGCCCCATCCGCCCCATCTGTCTCAGGATCCTGTCCAAACTCGCCCAGAACTTTCACCGGAACCGCCCCTGCGGCCCCGTGCCGACCTATGGTGGACAAGTCCGACCAGGAAGGGAGCTCGCTGCTCCCGCTCCTTTGCCGGATATGGTCTGTGTCGGACGCTCCTGCGACGCAGACCGATGCAGGACAGCACGATCGCGGTACGACCCAGTACGACGCAGTACGAGCACGACAACGAGAGCCCAGAGGGGGTGGCCTGCAGGTGCGTGAGGATTCACCGCGCGTCGGTCCGCTCGTGCTCAACATCCGGGTGAGTGGTCGGCTGGTCCCGTTGTCCGCCCTGCTGCTGCTCTTCGCGCTGCTGCCCTTCCTCGGCGGCAGTGCGCCTGCAAACCCCACGGCTTCCGTCGTTCTCGCTGCCGGCGCGCCCGCGGAGGTCAACGACGCCGTCGCGGCCGTCGACCAGGCCCGCAACGACCTCGCGGACTCCGCGATCGCGGGCGGCGCGGGGGCAGCCACAGCACCCGCCGGGTCCGCCTTCGCCGACGCGCTCGGCGGAGGCCTGTTCATGTTCCCGGCGATCGAGCTCACGCCGCTGGCCGCCCAGGCCATCGCAGCCCCGATCATCGGCGGCCCCACCTTCATCCACCCCGTGCCCGGCGGTGAGACCTCGCCGTTCGGCCCGCGCGTGCACCCCGTGCTGGGGCGGCCGATGTTCCACACCGGCATCGACCTCGCCGCCGTCTGCGGCACCCCCATCCGGGCCGCGGCCGCGGGCAAGGTCATCTACGCCGAGGTGTCCAACTCCTGGGGCCTGCGCACGATCATCGAGCACACGCCCACGCTCAAGACGGCATACGGCCACCAGTCACGCTTCCTCGTGAAGGAAGGCGACGTCGTCAAGCAGGGCCAGGTCATCGGCCTCGTCGGCACCACAGGCTGGTCCACCGGCTGCCACCTGCACTTCGACGTCATCCTCAACGACCGCTACGTCGACCCGGCCCCGTATCTCGGCTTCCCGCCGTCCGACGCCAAGTCGGTCCCGTACTCCGTGGTCCCGCACGTCGTGTTCGACCAGGGTGGCCGCGTGGTCCACACCGTCGAGGACGGCGACGTCCCGCTCCCCGACGCGACGTCTACGCCGCCCACCAGCTCGCCCACCACGTCGCGACCCACGACCGGTCCGACCCAGACACACTCGACCCCGCCGCCGACGACCAAGCCGCCGACGACGACCACTCCCCCGCCCTCGACGAGCACTCCGCCGCCGTCCACGAGCACGGACCCGCCGACGTCGAGCACCCCGCCGCCATCCACGACGTCCGACCCGCCCCCGGCGACGACGACGACCGACCCGCCGACCACGAGCGACCCGCCGGCGACGACCAGTCAAGCGGCGCCGCCCCCGTCGAGCGACCCGACCACCACGGCCACCGAGACGGCGACGGCCACAGCCACCGAGGTGCTCCAGACCGCGACCGAGGCCGCCACGACCGCAGCGGCGACGGACACCACGACGAGCGAGCCCGCGCCCCAGTCGACGACCGCTGCCGAGGGCGGTTCCTGAGCCCGCTCCTGAGCCCGCTCGCCTGAGCCCGTTGCCCTGAGCTGGCTTGGCCGAGCACGCTCTGCGGAGCGCTGACCGGCGACGGCGACCAGGCACGTCGCGGCACATCCCGGCACGGCTCGGGTTGGTCCGGTTCGGCCCGGGTCCTCACGATTCGGGCACGTCACGCCTAGATGACTCCCTCGGGCGCGTTTGACCCGATAGGTTTCCGGAATGGACGACGTGAAACCCGACTCTGACGCAACGGTCGACCGCGCCCCGGGCACGCAGCGTGAGCCGATGGTCGTCATCGAGGGCGTCAACAAGCACTTCGGCGACCTCCACGTCCTTCGGGACATCAACCTGACGGTCGGCAAGGGCGAGGTGGTCGTCATCCTGGGCCCGTCCGGTTCTGGCAAGTCCACCCTGTGCCGCACCATCAACCGCCTCGAGACCTTCGAGACCGGGTCCATCACCATCGACGGCAAGCCTCTGCCCGAGGAGGGCAAGCCGCTGGCCCAGCTCCGCGCTGACGTGGGCATGGTGTTCCAGTCCTTCAACCTCTTCGCGCACAAGACGATTCGTGACAACGTCACGCTCGGACCGATCAAGGTGCGCAAGAAGTCCAAGGCCGACGCCGACAAGCAGGCCATGGAGCTGCTCAAGCGCGTCGGCGTCGAGGCCCAGGCCGAGAAGTACCCCGCACAGCTGTCCGGCGGGCAGCAACAGCGCGTCGCCATCGCCCGCTCGCTCGCCATGGGCCCGAAGGTCATGCTCTTCGACGAGCCGACGTCAGCCCTCGACCCCGAGATGGTCAACGAGGTGCTGGACGTCATGGTCGGGCTCGCCCGCGAGGGTATGACCATGATCGTGGTGACCCACGAGATGGGCTTCGCCCGCAAGGCCGCCGACCGGGTCGTGTTCATGTCCGACGGGCAGATCGTCGAGGTCGGCACGCCGAACGACTTCTTCACCAACGCTCGGAGCGAGCGGGCCAAGGACTTCCTCGGCAAGATCCTCACTCACTGACCCACCACAGAAGCGGCGCACGCCCGTGCGCCGTGAGCAACCCACTCAGGGAGGAACCAGATGAAGGCAGGACGACTCGGTGCGGCTGCAGCGGTAGCAGCACTCGCCGTCACCCTGGCCGCCTGCGGCTCAGGCAGCAGCGGCGACTCCGGCGCAAGCGGAGGCTCCGGGCTCAAGATCGGCATCAAGTACGACCAGCCGGGGCTCGGCCTCAAGAAGGGCGACCAGTACTCCGGCCTGGACATCGACGTCGCCAAGTACGTCGCGAAGGAGCTCGGCACGTCCGAGGACCAGATCACGTGGGTGCAGGCGCCGAGCGCCCAGCGTGAGACGCTCATCTCGACGGGTCAGGTCAACTTCATCGTCGCGACCTACTCGATCACCGACGCCCGCAAGGAGAAGGTCAGCTTCGCCGGACCGTACTTCGTCGCCGGCCAGGACCTGCTCGTCCGGGCGGACGACACCTCGATCACCGGCCCGGAGAGCCTCAACGGCAAGAAGCTGTGCTCGGTCAAGGGCTCGACCTCGGCGCAGAAGGTCAAGGACAAGTTCGCCAACACGGTGCAGCTGCAGGAGTTCGCGACCTACTCCGAGTGCCTTCCCGCCCTGCAGACGGGCGGGGTCGACGCGCTGACGACTGACGACGCGATCCTCGCCGGCTTCGCGGCGCAGCCGGAGAACTCCGGCAAGTTCAAGCTGGTCGGCAAGCCGTTCTCGACCGAGAACTACGGCATCGGCCTGAAGAAGGGCGACACGGCTCTGTGCCAGAAGATCACGGACGCCATCAAGAAGATGCAGAGCGACGGCTCGCTGGACAAGGCCATCCAGAACAACCTCGGCCCGGCGAACTACAAGCCGGGTCCGGGCAACCCGCCCACCCCGGCGGCCTGCTCGTGACACCTGCCGCTGGTTCCCGCTCCTGACACCTGACCCGATGCGCGGGTCGTGGGGTCACCGTCTCCGGTGACCCCATGGCCCCGCTCGGTCCGACCTCTTCGCGGAAGGGGACGCAGTGCTCGACATCTTCGACAAGTACGACGTCATCGGCGCGTTCTGGGTGACGATCAAGCTCGCCTTCTTCTCCGCGATCGGCGCACTCGTGCTCGGCACGATCCTCGCGGTCATGCGCGTCTCGCCCGTGGCGGTGCTGCAGCGGCTCGGGGCGTTCTACGTCAACACCGTGCGCAACACCCCGCTCACGCTCATCATGTTCTTCGCGCTGGCGGGGCCGTTCTACATCCTTCAGATCAGCCTCACCGACCCGAAGTCACCGACCTCGATCGTCGACAACGGATTCCGCTGGGCGGTCATCGCCCTGGCGATCTACCACGCGGCATTCGTCTGCGAGGCGCTGCGCAGCGGCGTCAACACGGTCCCTGCCGGCCAGGCCGAGGCGGCCCGCTCGATCGGTCTGACCTTCGGGCAGAGCCTGCGTGAGGTCATCCTCCCCCAGGCGTTCCGCGGTGCGATCGCGCCTCTCGGCTCCGTGCTCATCGCCCTGATCAAGAACACCACGGTCGCTTCGGTCATCGGCGTCGCCGAGGCGTCACTGCTCATGAGCGAGATCTTCGAGAACGAGACGGCCAGCGTGCCGGTGTTCCTCGTCTTCGCCCTCGGCTTCGTCATCCTGACCCTCCCGATCGGCGTGCTCTTCACGTCCATGTCGCGACGTCTGGCGGTGAAGCGATGAGCGCCCAGACGGTCCTGTTCGACGCCCCAGGTCCCAAGGCGAGGCGGCGCTATGCGTTGCTCACTGTCGCCGGCCTCGTGCTCGCCCTGGTGACGATCGGCCTGGTCCTGTGGAAGCTGCAGGCCCAGGGCCAGCTCGACCCGGCGACCTGGAAGACCCTGCTCAACCCGGACGTGTGGAAGGACTATGTCGTCCCGGGCCTGATCAACACCCTCAAGGCCGCTGCCGTCTCGATCGTGGCCGCCATCGCCTTCGGCATCCTCTTCGGCATGGGACGCCTGTCCCACATCGCCGCCG
This sequence comes from Monashia sp. NPDC004114, assembly GCF_053603855.1. Lineage (NCBI taxonomy): Bacteria > Bacillati > Actinomycetota > Actinomycetes > Micrococcales > Intrasporangiaceae > Intrasporangium > Monashia sp. NPDC004114. The sequence continues at coordinate 410,908 of NZ_JBSGGK010000002.1, forward strand.
TGAGGTGGGTCTGCGGTGTGATCGTGGAGTTCTTCCGCGCGGTCCCCGTGCTGCTGATGATGTACTTCCTCTTCCAGCTGTTCGCGTACAACAACGTCTTCGCCAGCAACCTCAACTCGTTCTTCGCCGTCGTCATCTCGCTGACGCTCTACAACGGGTCGGTCATCGCCGAGCTGGTCCGTTCGGGCGTGCACTCGCTGCCGTCCGGGCAGCGTGAGGCGGGCCTGTCGATCGGCCTGACCCCAGGCCAGACGCTCCGGCTGATCCAGCTGCCCCAGGCCCTCACCGCCATGCTCCCCGCGCTCGTCGGGCAGCTCGTGGTGATCCTCAAGGACAGCGCCCTCGGCACGGCGATCACCTACCCCGAGCTGCTGCAGAACATGCGTGACATGGGCACCGCCTACGGCGCGGTCATTCCGGCCTACGTGCTCGCGGCCGTCATCTTCATCCTGCTCAACTACGGGTTGACGCTGCTGGCCGGTCGGGTCGAGCGCAGGCTCAGCCGACGGGGCCGCGGGCCGCGCCGAGCGGGTCCGACGACCGGCGTCGCCGGCCCCGGCACCGTCGACAACCCGACAGACGGCCTCGGTGGCACGGGGGTCTTCACGGGAGACGCCACGAGCCAGGGCCGCTGACGGACGAAGGCGCCCGAAACGGCGCGGATTGGTAGGACGAAGGCCCTGACACCATGCGGTGTCAGGGCCTTCGTCGTGCGGTGCTCCCCCGGTTGGACTCGAACCAACAACCTGCCGGTTAACAGCCGGCTGCTCTGCCAGTTGAGCTACAGGGGACTGCTGCCGGGCAACCATAGCAAAGGATTCCGCTGGGACTAAATCGTGTTCCGCGGCCCAGTTCGAGTGCTTCGGACCCTCTCAGAGCCCCACTTCCGAGCGCAGGTGCGCCATCCTCGACGCGGCCTCGGCCGCCACGACAGGGTCGGTCAGATCGGCACCCTTGCCGGGGATCGTCTGCTCGAGCAGGGACCCAGTCGCGAGGTCCTGACGTATCACGAGACGCACCGATCGACGGCTGGGAGTGCGGAACTCGTCGATGACGACGACGCTGGCCTGGATCCGCTCACGCATCGCCTGCTGGATCAGCGACGGCTCGGTCACCCGCCACTGCGCCGGGTTGCGGTGGTCGACCCAGATCACCGTCAGCAGCGACGAGTCGCCCTGCCAGGTGCCGGACTCGGCCTCGTGCCACGGTCGCTGCCACATGAGCTGGCCATCGGACCTGACGAACGCCAGGTGGTGGGTCGTCGCGACGATATGACCACCGCTCGACTCGTCGTGGGCCCACGCCAGCACCCGCTCCGTGCCGTCGAGCGGCACCGCCTCGCGCACATCGTCGGGCAGCGGCGGCCGGCGCCGCTTCTCGAACAGGGCCATCAGCTCATCGCCGCCTTGATCTCGGCCAGCTCACGCTGGAGGGCCTGCAGTCGGGTGCCGAGCTCTCGGGTGCGCTCCGGCTCAGGCTGGTCGGCATGGTCCAGACGTCGCATCTCGCTCATCGCATCGGCGATCTGTCGGGTCAGGGCGATCGTGCGCACGCGGTCGAAGAGCTCGTCGACGTAGCGCGAGGTCGGCAGCCCGGTCGCGGGGTCCATCCGGGTGGGCAACGTGTCGACGGCGAGCTCGCTGACCAGGCCCGCAACGGGCGTGGCAGCGGCCTCGGTCACGGCTGAGGTCCAGGACTGCGCGTTGGCGCGGTCGCCGGCGCTCTGGGCGATCCGGATGCCGTCGAACACCGCGCGGTGGGCCGGGGCCGAGAAGGACTCCGCAGTGAGCAGGTCGATCGCGCCGGCTCGAAACACCGTCGGGAACTGCAGGAGCACCTGGAGCAGCTGCCGTTCGGCCAGCACGACCGGGTCACGTCGGTCCGGCACGGGCAGGGCACCAGCAGTGTCCGCGAGGGCCGGCTCGACGTCGTCGCGGGTCGCTGCCCGCTCGTGCGACGACGGGCGGTCGTCGTCGACCTTGATGCGGCCGGCACGGGACACCTCGGAGGCCACCTGCTCCACCTCGAGGCCGAGCAGCCCGGCGACCTCGCGGGTGTACTCGGGCCGCAGGGACCGGTCGCGGATCGAGGCCACGATCGGCGCCACGGCCCGGACGGCCTGGATGCGTCCCTCCGCCGTGCCGAGGTCGAAGCGCTTGATGGTCGTGCGCACCGCGAACTCGAACATCGGCACGGCGTCCTCGATGAGCGCCTGGACCGCCGGGTCGCCACCGGCCTGACGCAGCTCACATGGGTCCTTGCCGGACCTCTCGACAGCGACGAAGGACTGCGACGCCCACTTCTGGTCGTCCGCGAATGCGCGCATGGCCGCCTTCTGGCCCGCGGCGTCACCGTCGAAGGTGAAGATGACCTTGGCCGGGGCGCGGTCGGCCTCGTCACGCATGATCCGCCGCAGCACCTTGATGTGGTCGGCGCCGAAGGCGGTGCCACAGGTCGCCACCGCTGTCTCGACGCCCGCGAGGTGGCACGCCATCACGTCGGTGTAGCCCTCGACCACGACGGCCTGCCGCTCTGTCGAGATCTTCTTCTTGGCAAGGTCGAGCCCGTAGAGCACGGTCGACTTCTTGTAGATGGGCGTCTCGGAGGTGTTGAGGTACTTGGCCTCGATGCGGTCGTCGTCGAAGAGCCGTCGCGCGCCGAACCCGACGGTGTCGCCGGTGATGTCGCGGATCGGCCAGACCAGGCGGCCGCGGAACCGGTCGTACAGCCCGCGGGAGCCGCGGCCGGCCAGGCCGCCAGTCACGAGCTCGTCGTCGGTGAAGCCCTTCGAGCGCAGGTGGCGCACGAGGTCCTCGCCACCGCGGGGCGCGAAGCCGACGCCGAAATGCTTGGCGACCTTGCCGTCGAAACCCCGCGCCCGCATGAAGTCACGTCCCGCCCGCGCCCCAGGTAGAAGGAGGGCGTCGGCATAGAACTCCTGGGCGACCCGGTGGGCCTCGACGAGCCGGGTCCGGCGCCCGATGCCCTCGTCACGAGGGCGTGAGCCGCCGTCCTCGTAGCGCAGCTCCAGCCCGAGCTTCTGCGCGAGACGCTCGACGGCCTCGGAGAAGCTGAGGTGGTCGATCTTCTGGACGAAGGAGATGACGTCGCCACCCTCCTGGCACCCGAAGCAGTGCCAAGCCCCGACGGCGGGTCGGACGTTGAACGACGGCGTCTTCTCGTCGTGGAACGGACACAGACCCTTGAGCGACCCGGGGCCGGCGGGACGGAGGGTGACGTACTCGCGCACGACGTCCTCGATGGACGACCGCGCTTTGACCGCCGCGATGTCCTCGCTGTTGATCAGCCCCGCCATCTGCCTCCTTACGCTGTGGCGATTCTAGGTCGTCCGCGGCGAGAGCCTGGTCAGCCGCCCCACTGCCTGTGGAGGGCCAGCGCGCGCAGGTCCGTGAGCGAGGCGACCTGGTCGACCACGGCACGAAGGCGCCCCGCGTCGTCGGTCGCAGCGGAGTGGTCCGTGCGAAACGCTGCATCGAGACGCTCCTCGGGCCGGACGGCATACGCCTCGACAAGGGCACGGACGACGTCGCGCTGCTCGGACAGCACGCGAAGGCGCTCGTCCGTCGTCATAACGAAATGGTTCGCGACCGCCTTGAGCACCGAGCACTCGGCCCGCGTCTCGTCGGGGACGACCAGGTCCGCCTCGAAGCGGCAGAGGTCGCCCGGCCCGTGCTTGTCGCGGGTTGCCTTCTCCACGACGAGCACGAAGTGCCCGATGAGACGGCTCGTCATGTCCTTGAGCCGGGAGAGGTCGTGGCGGGACCCGTCGTATGCCGTCGGGACGGCTCCCGACGCGAGCAGGCGCTCCAGCGCCGCTGCGAGCACGTCCGTGCCGAGGTCCGGGGCGTAGGTGCGGCCCGCGACATCGATGACCGCTGCCATGTCGGACGAGAAGAGGATGTGTGGGTCGAGCCATCCCGAGGCGATGGCGTCCTCGACGTCGTGCACCGAGTAGGCCACGTCATCGGACCAGTCCATGACCTGCGCCTCGAGGCAACGGCTCGCTGGCTCTGCGCCGGCGCGGATCCAATCGAAGACAGGCAGATCCGATGGATAGACACCGAACTTCATTGTCTCGTAAGGCGCCTCGCCGCGCCGCCAGGGATACTTCGTCGAGGCATCCAGGCTGGCCCTCGTGAGGTTGAGCCCGGCCAGCGTGCCGTCCGGATGAGACCGCTTCGCCTCGAGCCTGGTCAGGATTCGTAGGGTCTGAGCGTTGCCCTCGAAACCGCCTATGTCACGGGCGATCTCGTCGAGCACGGTCTCGCCGTTGTGCCCGAACGGCGGGTGTCCGAGGTCGTGGGACAGGCAGGCGGTGTCCACGACGTCGGCGTTGCAACCGAGCGCGGCACCGAACTCGCGGCCGATCTGGGCGACTTCCAGCGAGTGCGTGAGCCGGTTGCGCACGAAGTCGTCCTGCCCGGGCGCGAGCACCTGCGTCTTGGCCGCGAGGCGACGCAGGGCGGACGAGTGCACCACGCGCGCCCGGTCGCGCGCGAAGTCGTCGCGGTCCGCGCGTTTCTGGGCAGGGTCCTCTGTGACCCAGCGCTCCCGATCTCGACCCTCGTAGCCCACCCCCCGACTCTAGGGTGCGCGGCAGAGGAGACGCTGCGCGCAAGGTCAGGACAGCTCGGCGCGCGCCTTGGCCACCCAGGCCGGTTCGATGCCGTAGCGCTGGGTCTTGATGAGCCTCAGGCTGGCGCAGTCCTCGACGAGCTCGGCCATCCGCTTGTCGCGAGTCACCTGCTGCTTGGCCGTCACGACCCAGTTCGTCGCGAGCTTCCGGTAGGACGCTGTCGCAGCGTCCCAGAACGCCGACGCGATCGGATCCGCTCTCAGCATCGCCTCGTACTCCGCGGGCCAGGTGCGCTCGCGGTTCTCGTAGGCATAGATGCCCGAGCGGTCGGCGCGGCGCTTCTCGAACGCTGCCAACCCCGCGGGCCGCATCCGGCCGGCCGCCGTCAGCTCCTCGACCGCGTTGATGTTGATCGTGCTCCAGTTGCTGCCCGGCTTGCGCGGCGTCCACCGCTGGCGCACCGCGTCCTCGTCGATCCGCTGGGCCATCGAGTCGATCCAGCCGAAGCAGAGCGCCTCTCGGACGGCCTGCTCCCACGTGAGCCCGCGCGGCTCGACGTGCTTCTTGTTCAGGCCCATCCACAGCTCCGTGGCGGTCTCGTGGTTGGCCTCGAGCCACTGCCGGAAGTCCTCCGCGTCGTCGAAGAACGTCGCTGGCCGCTCGGCCGATCCACCCTCACGCATGAACCGATCCTGCCAGCCACATCCGACAACCCGGATGCGCTTCGGGCCGGCGGCGAGCAGGATCGTCGCGTGGCAGCGATCACCCCACCCGACCGACCCGCCGACCGCGTCCTGCTGGCAGCCCGGAACAACGCGTTGTGGTGCGACGCCGTATGCCGGACGCATGGTCTGCGTGGGTCGATGGCCGCCGATGCTTGGAGCGTTCCGACTCGGACGCCGCCGTATTACCCCGATGCCGTCACGTTGTCCCCTGACGTCGACGAGTACGACCTGCTCGCCCGGCTCGACAGCACTGACGGCTGCTCGGTCAAGGACAGCTGGTCACGGCTCGACCTGACGGTCGAGGACTTCGCGCGGCTCGTCGTCGGCGAGTGGGTCTGGCTGGGGCCGGGCCAGGCTAGGTCAGGCGACGGCCGTTGGTGGGAGCCTGTGGGATCCGCCGATGACTTCGCGCACTGGGTCCGGGCGTGGGCCAGCGACGAGGATGCTCTGGCGGTCCTGCGTCCGGACCTTCTCATGGAGCCCGGCGTACACGTCCTTGCGGCGCGCAGTCACCCGGGCGGGGACATCGTCGCGGGCTGCATCGTCAACATCACGGGCGAAGTCGCCGGCGTGAGCAACCTCTTCGACTCGGACGGAGGCGATCCGGAACGCACCTGGCGTGGCGCCGCGACCGCGGCGCACGAGGTGGTGGACGGCATACCCCTGGTCGGCTGGGAGGCCGGCGACAGCCTGGCCGCCGCGGTAGCGGCGGGCTGCGAGCGGATCGGCCCGCTCACCGTGTGGATCCGCTGACGCTCAGCCGCCGCTGACCGAGAGCTCCGCCTCGGCGATGGTGCGCTCGTGCTCCTCCGAGAGATCGCGCGACTCCAGCCAGCGCTCCGGCAGGGCCACCGTGCGCGACGACCCGGCGCGCCCTCGCTGCCCCTCGGCTGCTTCGCCCGGCCAGGGCGCGTCGCGGTCGAGCGTGGACAGCAGCCGGTCCAGCGCGGCCAACGAGTCGACGAGCGCCAGAGAGTTCCGCACGGTCGAGCCGGCCGGGAACCCCTTGAGGTACCACGCGATGTGCTTGCGGATGTCACGGCACGCGCGGTCTTCCTCGCCGTAGAAGTCGCAGAGGTATGCCGTGTGCGTCCGGAGCGTGTCAGCGACCTCCCCGAGGCTGGGCGTCACTCGCGTGGCGCTTCCCGAGAACGCGGCAGCGAGGTCGGTGAACAGCCACGGCCGGCCGAGGCAGCCACGGCCGACCACGACGCCGTCGCAGCCGGTCTCCTCGACCATGCGCAGCGCGTCCTCGGCTGACCAGATGTCACCGTTGCCAAGCACCGGGATGGTGGTCACGGTCTCCTTGAGGGCTTTGATCGCACTCCAGTCGGCGGTGCCGGAGTAGGCCTGCGCCGCGGTGCGCCCATGCAGGGCCACCGCGGCGACACCCTCCTGCTCGGCCGCGAGGCCTGCTTCGAGGAACGTCAGATGGTCGTCGTCGATGCCCTTGCGCATCTTCACCGTGACCGGAATGTCGCCTTTCGCGCCCTCCTCGACGACGGCTCCGACGATCCGCCGGAAGAGGTCTCTCTTCCACGGCAAGGCAGAGCCCCCACCCTTGCGCGTCACCTTGGGCACGGGGCAGCCGAAGTTGAGGTCGATGTGGTCGGCGCGGTCCTCGGTGACGAGCATCCGCGCCGCGGCACGGGCGGTGGCCGGGTCGACGCTGTAGAGCTGGATCGATCGTGGGCTCTCGTCGGGATCGTGCTCGATGAGCCGCATCGACTCCGGAGTGCGTTCGACGAGGGCGCGACTCGTGATCATCTCGCTGACGTAGAGGCTGGTCGCCCCGCTCGCTGCACCCAGGGCCGTCCCCTCGTTGCCGTACTCGCGGCACAGGCGGCGGAACGCGCGGTTGGTGATCCCGGCCATCGGGGCGAGCACCACCGGCGACTCGATGACGTGACGGCCGACGTGCAGGGGCGGCAGCACCGGGCTGCCGGGCGCAGGCTGGGTCAGGACGTCACTCACAGCCGTCGATTCTCGCAAATCATGGGTGCGGATCCGAATCGGTGACGACCTCGCTGACGAACCGGAGCAGGGCGTCCGCGAAGGCCTGAGGCTGGTCCAGGTTCGACAGGTGGCTTGCGTGCCGGATGGTCTCCACTCGGGCGCGTGGGGATGCCCGCACGAAAGCCCTTGCCCCCCAACGGAACTGGTCGAACTGACCGTTCAGCAGAAGCACGGGGCACTCGACCCCTGAGAGCATCGAGGGCCGGCACGTCGACATGACCTCGCTCCAGGCCGCCGCCGTGGGCGTGAAGTAGTAGCCGCCCGCGATGACGGCCTCGATCCGGTCCGCCGGGTAGAGGCGCCGCAGCACCCGGTCGTTGACCCGGGTCATGCGCGCCGGTCCCAGCCGGTCGGTCAGCCACGCGACGCGGCGGTAGACCGCGGCCCCAGGCCCCGTCGGGGTCGCTGAGGCCCCGGCGAGCACGAGGCCGCTGAGCGCGGAGGGGTGCCGGGCGGCATACGTCATCGCGGCATAGCCGCCGAGCGAGTGACCGACGAGGACCACCGGCTCGCTCCCGGACGCCGAACGGACCGCCTCGTCGATCACCTCGACACATCGGTCGAGCGTGAAGGGCTCCTCGGCTCGTCGGCCGTGTCCGGGCAGGTCGACGAGCGTCACCTCCACACTCCCACGCAGAAGCGGCAGCTGGGGTGCCCATTGCGCGCTCGACAGGCGGGACCCGTGCACGAGGACCAGGCGAGCAGCCACAGGGCGAGGATGCCACGATGGGGCCGTGACGCATCTCATCTCCGCGCCGGAGCTGGCCCATGAGCTCGAGAACGTCGTCGTGCTCGACGTGCGCTGGGTCCTCACCGCTGGACGCTCTGCCGGCGACGTGGGCGCCGTGGGCCGACCGGACTACGACGCCGGGCACGTGCCGGGAGCCTTCTTCGTCGACCTGGACACCGAGCTCGCCGGGCCGCCCGGCGAGGGCGGTCGGCATCCGCTGCCCGACCCCGCGCTGGTCGAGCGGGCGCTGCGGCGCAGTGGCATCAGCTCGACCAGCCGGGTCGTCGTCTACGACGCCAGGGACTCACAGGCCGCTGCGCGCGCCTGGTGGGTGCTGCGCTGGGTGGGGGTTCCCGACGTCCGAGTGCTCGACGGCGGGTATGCCGCCTGGGTGGCAGCAGGTCTGCCCGTGAGCACCGTGGAGCCCGAAGACCGGCACGGCGACATGCTCGTGCAGCCCGGCTCGCTGCCCACCCTCGACGCCGAGGGCGCCGCACGCGTGGCCCGCGAGGGGCTGCTGCTCGATGCCCGAGCCGCACAGAGGTATGCCGGGGAGGTCGAGCCGATCGACCCGGTCGCCGGGCACATCCCGGGTGCGGTCAGCTCTCCCACCACCGAGTGGGTGAGCCCGGACGGGACCTTTCGTGACGACCTGGCCGACCACTGGGCTGCCTTCTCCTACGAGGGCGGACCGGTGGGCGTGTACTGCGGCTCGGGTGTCACCGCGACCCACCACGCGCTGGCGCTGGCCGAGCTCGGCGTCGACGCGGCCCTCTATCCCGGGTCGTGGAGCGAGTGGATCCGCGACCCGTCGCACCCCGTGGCGACCGGCTCCGACCCGGGCTGAACCCCTCCGTCCGACCTGCGGCCTGTGGAGGTTTGTGGTTGCCCTGGCGACGACAACGCTCCACACCTCCGGAAGGCCCGCACGCCGGTGTCACGTGGTGGGGCTGCTCAGACCGACGATGTGCCATGCCGCCCCGCGATGGCTGTAGCTCACCGCGAGGTGCCCCTGCCCTGCGACGCCCCTCATGGCGGCCGGGTCGTGGACGTAGGTGCGGAACGTCATGCCGCGCAGCCGGAAGAACTGGTTCTGGACCGAGGTGAGACTGCGGCTCAGCACGTTGCGCGGTGGGTGGCTGAACACGAGCAGACGCTGCGCGTGGTCCGCCGCGGCGCGGAGCAGGCGCTCGTAGTCCGGGTAGCAGCAGACCACCCGGTGCAGGACCACGATGTCGTGGGCCTCGACGGACTCCGGCGAGCTCGCGAGGTCGATGTGGCGCCGGCTGATGCGCTCGGTCATGCCGGCCTCGTCGGCGAGCGCCGCTGCGTCGGCGTCATACGAGCCGGCCAGCTCCAGGCTCGTGGCCCGCGCGGCGCCGCGGCGCAACAGCTCCAGCTGGATGTCCCCGACGCCACCGCCGATCTCGAGCACGGATGCGCCCTCAACACCGTGCGATGTGAGGAACTCCACCATCCGCGCTGCCGTGCGGTCCAGGCCGCGTCGGCGATAGCGCCGTGCCAGATGCCGGGAGAACCCGGTGCCGAACATGCGGTCGTACCGGCCCGGCTCGCAGCAGCTCATGGACGCCAGTATTCCCGCCCGGACACCACCGGGAAGCCATACCGCTCAGGCGGCGGACGGCATTTCCCGGTGGGTCCGATGGTTCAGCAGCCGACGAGGCGCTGGGCGAGCCAGCCTTCGACCTTCTCCAGCGAGATGCGCTCCTGCGCCATCGTGTCGCGCTCGCGCACGGTCACGGCATGGTCGTCGAGCGTGTCGAAGTCGACCGTGATGCAGAACGGCGTGCCGATCTCGTCCTGACGGCGGTACCGCTTGCCGATGGCGCCGGCATCGTCGAACTCGATGTTCCAGTGGCGGCGCAGCTGCGCGGCGAGGTCACGCGCCTTCGGCGACAGGTCGGCGTTGCGCGACAGCGGCAGGACCGCCGCCTTGACCGGGGCGAGCCGTGGGTCGAGCCGCAGCACCACTCGCTTGTCGACGCCGCCCTTGGTGTTCGGCGCCTCGTCCTCGGCATAGGCGTCGACGAGGAACGTCATCAGCGACCGCGACAGGCCGGCTGCCGGCTCGATGACATACGGGGTGTACTTCTCGCCGGTCGTCTGGTCGAAGTAGACCAGGTCGGTGCCCGAGTGCTGGGAGTGCGTGCCGAGGTCGAAGTCGGTGCGGTTGGCGATGCCCTCGAGCTCGCCCCACTCGGAGCCGACGAAGTTGAACCGGTACTCGATGTCGACGGTGCGGCTCGAGTAGTGCGACAGCTTGTCCTTCGGGTGCTCGAAGTGGCGAAGGTTCTCCGACTTGATGCCGAGATCGGTGTACCACCGGGTGCGCTCGTCGATCCAGTACTGGTGCCACTCGGCGTCCTCGCCGGGCTTGACGAAGAACTCCATCTCCATCTGCTCGAACTCGCGCGTGCGGAAGATGAAGTTGCCCGGGGTGATCTCGTTGCGGAAGCTCTTGCCGGTCTGCGCGATGCCGAACGGCGGCTTCTTCCGGGCCGCCTGCATCACGTTGTTGAAGTTGACGAAGATGCCCTGGGCCGTCTCCGGGCGCAGGTAGTGCAGCCCGGTCTCGTCCTCGATGACGCCGAGGTAGGTCTTGAGCATCATGTTGAACTCGCGAGGTGCGGTCCACCTGCCCTTGGTGCCGCAGTCGGGGCACGTGATGTCCGTCATCGGGATCGAGTCGGGGTCGAGCAGGCCCTTCTTCTCCGCGTACGCCTCCTGGAGGTGGTCGGCGCGACGGCGGCGGTGGCAGTTGAGGCACTCGACCAGGGGGTCGGTGAACGTGCCGACGTGGCCCGAGGCGACCCACGTCTCCCGCGGCAGGATGATCGAGGAGTCGAGGCCGACGACGTCGTCGCGACTCGTCACCATCGCCTTCCACCACTGGCGGCGGATGTTCTCCTTGAGCTCGACGCCCAGCGGGCCGTAGTCCCAGGCAGAACGAGTGCCTCCGTAGATCTCACCGCTCGGGAAGACGAAACCTCTGCGCTTGCAGAGGCTGACGACGGTGTCCACGATGGATGTCTGCTTGGCCATGCGGGATAGGTTATCTGTCCCGGGAAGGTGCACCGGCGTGCGACCGCTGCGCCCGTGTCGCCGGCTGCCCTACCCTGCTCACGTGAGCATGAGCTTCCGTTCCCGGGTCGAGCACGCGTCGTACCCGCTTCTCGAGCGCCTCAACGCCCTGCCGCGAGCCGTCTCGATCACCGTCTTCGCCGTCGTGCTCGTCGTAGGCATCGTCGCGCCGCGCCCCTGGGGCGGCATCGCGTTCCTGCTCGTGTCGGCGTTCGTCGGGTGGCTGCTCTACCTCACGTGGACGCGCCTGACCCTTCCCGAGCGTGTCATGCGTGCCGCCGTCCTCGTGCTCGCCCTCGCCGTCGCGCTCGTGAAGATCATCCCCAGCTGACCCAAGAACGGTTTTGACAATCATTCTCACTTCGAGAATGATGGTCACCATGACCCTCCACCGGCCGGCCCGACTGTTCGCAGCCCTCGCAGCCGGTGCGGCCATCGTTGGTGCGAGCGCCGCCTGCGACAGCGCGGCCAGCAGCCCCGAGGGCGCCATAGTGACGTCGTTCTACCCGATCCAGTTCGCTGCCCAGCAGATCACCGGGGGCGCCCTCCCGGTCAGTGTCCTGACCAAGCCCGGCGCCGAGCCGCACGATCTCGAGCTGACGCCACAGGACGTTGCCGGGATGACCAAGGCACGCCTGGTTGTCTACGCCGACGGCTTCCAGCCGGCGGTCGACGACGCGATGGGCCAGGTCGACCCGTCCGCCGTCCTCGACGTGGCCGGCGCGGCCGACCTGGACCTGACGGGCACTGACGAGCACGAGGGCGAGACCACCGACAAGCACGCCGAGCACGCCGAGCACGACCATGCCGGTGCCGACCCGCACTTCTGGCTCGACCCGCAGCGGTATGCCGCTGTGGCCAGGGCGATCGGCGCCCGGCTCGCGCAGGTCGACCCCGCCAACGCCGCCAAGTACGCCAAGAACACCGAGGCGTTCGTCGGCCGTCTGACCGCGCTCGACACAGACCTGACCAAGGGCCTGCAGACCTGCCGCTCGCACGTGCTCGTGACCAGCCATGCGGCCTTCGGCTACCTCGCCGAGCGCTACGGCCTCGAGCAGCACGGCATCACCGGTGTCAGCCCGGACGCCGAGCCCAGCGCCGCGGCGCTCAAGCGGGTGGCCGACCTCGTGCGAGCCGAGGGCGTCACGACGATCTTCCAGGAGACGCTGGTCGAGCCGCACCTCGCCCAGACCGTCGCCACGACGACCGGCGCCACTCTCGCGACGCTCGACCCCGTCGAGGGGATCACGCAGGCCTCGGCGGGCACGGACTACTTCGAGGTGATGCACAGCAACCTCGCCGCGCTCCAGAAGGGACTGGGCTGCCAGTGACCGCTACACCGCTTCGTGCCCCAGGCACCTCGCCGACCGGAGAGGCCGTCATCGACCTGGCCGGTGCGAGCTTCGGCTACGGCGACCGCGCCGTGCTCGCCGATGCCACCCTCACCGTCCGCCGCGGCGAGATCGTCGCGGTCGTCGGGCCCAACGGGTCCGGCAAGTCGACCCTCATGAAGGGCATCCTCGGCCTCAACGACCGGGTCGCCGGCCAGGTCACCCTCTTCGGGGTGCCCAGCGACGACGTGCGCGACCGCGCCCGGATCGGCTACGTGCCCCAGCGGCATACCCTCTCGGCGTCCGTGCGGGCCACGGCCGAGGAGATCGTCTCGACCGGTCGGCTCCCCCGCATCGGCTGGCTGGGCCGCCTCCGGGCCACCGACCGCCAGATCGTCGCGCGCTCCCTCGAGGTGGTCGGGCTCGCGGACCGGGCGGCGACCGAGGTGAGCACCCTCTCGGGAGGCCAGCAACGTCGCGTCCTCATCGCCAGGGCGCTCGCCGCGCAGCCCGATGTGCTCATCATGGACGAGCCGACCGCTGGGGTGGACGCGGCCAACCAGCACGTCCTCGCCGACGTGCTCGAGCGCCTCATCGACGGCGGCGTGACGATGGTCGTCGTCACCCACGAGCTCGGAGCCCTCGAGCGTCTCATCACCCGGATCGTCGTGGTGGACGCAGGCCGCATCCGTTTCGACGGGACGCCGCAGCAGTATGCCGTCGCACGAGGCACCGTCCACCATGACCACGACAGCCACCACCACGACGACGAGCTCGACGGCCATGACAACGGCGGCTCGCATCCGATGGCACGGTCGCTGCCGCACGGCCCGCTCGACGCGCGGGAGACCCCAGGAGGCCGGCCATGATCGACGTGCTCACCGTGGACTTCATGCAGCGCGCCCTCGTCGCGGCTCTGCTCGTCGGGACGGTCGCTCCGATGGTCGGGATCTTCCTCGTCCAGCGGCGGCTGTCCCTCATCGGCGACGGCATGGGGCACGTCGCCCTCGCCGGAGTCGCGATCGGGCTGGTCACCGGTGCCGCTCCGGTGCTCACCGCTCTCGTCGCGGCCGTGGTCGCCGCCGTCGTCATCGAGCTGCTGCGGGCCCGTGGGCGCACCAACGGCGACGTCGCCCTCGCGGTGATCTTCTATGGCGGCATCGCGGCGGGCGTGGTCATCATCAGCAGGTCGCCCGAGGGCACCCCGGCCAACCTCATGAAGTACCTCTTCGGGTCCATCCTGACGACCCAGCGCAGCGACCTCTACGTGTTCGCGGCGCTGGCCGTCATCATCTCGGTGACCACGTGGGCACTGCGCCCGCGCCTGTTCGCGGTCGCCAACGACGAGGAGTACGCCCGCGCGGTGGGCATCCCGGTGCTGCCGCTCAACATCGTGCTCGCCGTCCTCACCGCGACGACGGTCGTCGTGGCGATGCGCGTCGTCGGCCTGCTGCTCATCAGCGCGCTGATGATCGTCCCCAACGCGACCGCCCAGCTCGTGGCCCGGTCGTTCAGCAGTGGACTCCGCTGGGCCATCGCCTTCGGCCTCGTGTCGTCCGTCGGTGGGGTCGTCCTCTCCTACCCGCTCGACACACCGTCCGGGGGCACCATCGTCCTGCTCGCGGTAGCGCTCTTCATCGTCACCGCAGTGAGCACCACCGTGGCGGCCCGGATGCGCAACCGGCGCCACGCCATGGCCGAGCGCCATCCGCACGAGCACGGCGTCGAGTGCGGTCACCGGGCCATCACCCACGGCGACCACGTCGACTACATCCACGACGGGCACCTGCATGCCGCCCACGAGGGCCATTACGACGAGCATGGCGAGCTGACCTCGCACACGCACGAACCGAGCACGACATCGACGACCGGAGGCGGGCGATGAGCGGCACGACGACCCGGCGACCCACCCGGCAGCAGGTGGCCGTCGCCCAGCTTCTCGAGCACACCGACGACTTCACCTCCGCCCAGACCGTCCATGCGCGGCTCCGCGAGGCCGGCGAGGGCGTCGGGCTGGCGACGGTCTACCGTGCCCTCCAGTCCATGGTCGAGGCCGGCACGGTCGACGTGTTGCGCACCGACGACGGCGAGGCCGTCTACCGCGCCTGCTCGAACCACCACCACCATCACCTCGTGTGCCGGGAGTGTGGCAAGACGGTCGAGGTCGAGGGGCCGACCGTCGAGAGCTGGGCCGACCAGGTGGCGAGCGAGCACGGCTTCACCGGGGTGACCCACAGCCTCGAGATCTTCGGCACCTGCGCCGACTGCAGTCCCCCCACCTGACCGAACGCGCGTTCGTTCGGTGACGAACGACCGGGTGGCTCAGCGGCTCTGGGGCGTGTCGACCGCTCCGCCGTACCGGCGGTCGCGCGCGACATACTCCTCGATCGCGGACCAGAGGTCACGCCGGTCGTAGTCCGGCCAGAGCCGGTTCTGGAACACCATCTCGGCATAGGCCGACTGCCACAGCAGGAAGTTGCTCGTGCGCTGCTCACCCGACGACCTGACGAACAGGTCCACGTCAGGCATCGTCGGCTCCTCGAGATAGCGCTGGATGGTCCGCTCGTCGACCCCGCTCGGCTTGAGCCGGCCCGCCTTGGCGTCGTAGGCGATTCGCTGCACCGCATCGGCGAGCTCCGCGCGACCGCCGTAGTTCACGCAGAAGTAGAGCGTGAGCCCGGTGTTGTGCTTCGTGAGCTCTTGGGCGATCTCGAGCTCCTTGATCACGGACCTCCAGAGACGCGGCGTGCGGCCGACCCAGCGCATCCGGACGCCCCACTCGTGCAGCTGGTCCCGTCGCCGCCGGATCACGTCACGGTTGAAGCCCATGAGGAAACGCACCTCGTCCGGCGAGCGGCGCCAGTTCTCGGTCGAGAACGCGTATGCCGACAGGTGGGTCACCCCGACCTCGATGGCCCCGGCTACCACGTCGAGCAGTGATGCCTCCCCGGCCTCGTGGCCCTTCGTCCGCGGCAGGCCGCGCTGGTTCGCCCAGCGGCCGTTGCCGTCCATGACGATGGCCACGTGGCGCGGCAGCAGCCCGCTCGGGATCGTCGGCGGCGTGGCGCCGGAGGGGTGCGCGAAGGGCCGGGCGTAGGGCGGGGTCATGGGTCTCCGTCGCGGTCGCTGGGTGGGCTCAGGCACGCTCGACGAGAGGCAGCGACCGCAGGCCGCGCTCGATGTGCCACTGGAGGAAGGCTGCCACCATCCCGCTGCCCTGCCGGCGGTGACGGGGGTCGCTCGAGTCGGCCACGTCCCAGTCACCCGAGAGGAGTGCCGCGAGGAGCTCGAACGTCTCGGGCGCGGGCGCGCTCGACCCGGGTGGACGGCATACGGGGCAGACGGCACCGCCGGACTGCACGTTGAAGGCACGGTGCGGCCCCGCCGCGCCGCACTTGGCGCAGTCGACGAAGCTCGGCGCCCAGCCCGCCACGGCGAGTGAGCGCAGCAGGTACGCGTCGAGGACGAGGCCGGGGTCGTGGGCGCGCTCGGCGAGCGAGCGAAGAGCGCCGGCGAGCAGGAGGTACTGCTGCGTCTGGGGCTCGTGCTCCTCCGTGAGCGCAAGTGCGGTCTCGAGCATCGAGGTCGCGCAGGTGTACGCGGCGTACTCGCGGGCGATGGCGTCGCCGTACGGCGCGAGGGCCTCCGCCTGGGTCACGGTGTCGAGGTTGCGCCCCTCGTAGCACTGGACATCGACGACCATGCCCGGCTCGAGTCGGGAGCCGAAGCGCGACTTCGTCCGGCGGACGCCCTTGGCCACGGCGCGGACCCGGCCGCGGGTGCGCGTCAGCATCGTGATGATGCGGTCGGCCTCGCCCAGCTTGTGGGTGCGCAGCACGATCGCCTCGTCACGGTAGAGCGGCATGGCGCCATTGTCCCTCACGAGTCCAGTGGTCAAATCGAGGTGCCCTGGCGCGTCGTGCACGGATCGCTCGGCGGGGCAGCGTCTTGACATGACCACGATCTGTCGAACACCTGTTCGAGGATCTGGGTTATCGTGGTTCCATGGACCTCACCCTTCAGGGGTCGCTGCTCGACCTCACCGACGACATGACCCTGCGCGACGTCCGCACCGGCCTGCGCCGCCACGTGCTCGGCCAAGGGGCGTGGGTCGACGTCCGCCCAGGGTGGCTCGCCGCCGGCGACGAGCTGTTCACGGCGCTGCTGCACGACGTGCCATGGCGAGCCGAGCGGCGGCAGATGTATGACTCGGTGGTCGACGTCCCGCGTCTGACCTGTTTCTACGCGGCTGACGAGCCGCTCCCCCACCCGATGCTCGTCGCCGCCCGCGACGCGCTGAGCGCCCACTATGCCGCCGAGCTCGGCGAGCCCTTCGTCACGGCCGGCCTGTGCCTCTACCGCGACGGCCGCGACAGCGTGGCATGGCACGGCGACCGCATCGGCCGTTCCAAGGACCTCGACACCATGGTCGCGATCCTGTCGCTCGGCTCGGCTCGGACGCTGGCGATGCGCCCGCGCGACGGCCATGTCGTCGCCGGGACCCGACAAAAGAGCTTGCGCTTCCCGCTGGCCCATGGTGACCTCGTCGTCATGGGCGGCTCGTGCCAGCGGACGTGGGATCATTCCATCCCGAAGACGTCCGACCCGGTCGGACCGCGAATTTCCGTTCAGTTCCGTGTGGCGGGTGTCCGCTGACAGGAGACGATGTATGCCGTTTCGCCCGACCGCTGGCGACCTTCCCTTTCTCACGCACCTGGCGCAGGACTCAGCGCGCTTCCGCGCCGTGCTCGCGCAAGCCCCAGCGGCCAGCCGTGTGCCGACCTGCCCCGACTGGGACACCGACGACCTGATCTGGCACCTCGGCGAGGTCCAGTGGTTCTGGGGGGAGATCGCCGAGCGTCGCCTCACCGATCCGGCGGATCTCGAGGCCATGAACGCGGCACGACGCGAGCGCCCCACCGACCGAGCCAGCCTCCTGGGCTTCTTCGACGAGTCCAGCGAGCGCCTCCAGCGAATGCTCGCGCAGCTGCCTCCCGAGACCGAGCTGTGGATGTGGGCCGACGACCGCTCGGCCGGCTACATCCGCCGCAGGCAGACCCACGAAGCGCTGGTGCACCGCATCGACGCCGAGCTCACGGCCGGGGCCGACCGGGCGCCGATCGACTGTCGCCTGGCGGCCGACGGCGTCGACGAGGTCCTACGGATCATGCGTGGGTACGACCCCGAGCCGGGGCTGACGCATGTCGCGACAGGTCCAGGCGTGACGATCGCCACGGTCGACGCCATGCACTCATGGACCGTGACCCCGGTTCGGATCACCGGCACCGACGCGGACGGCGACGACATCGACGTCGAGAGGTTCCTCGTCAGCGACGGGCCCGATGACAGCAGCGGGCGCGACTCCGCCGCGGAGATCTGCGGCTCTGCGGCTGACCTCGACTGCTGGCTCTGGAACCGCCCGGCGCACGGCGAGATCACCCGAGATGGTGACGCTTCAGCGCTCGCCGCCGTCGACCGCGTGCTCGGGCACTCGATCGACTGAGCCGGCCCCGTGACGGCCTTTCGGATGGCGTGTACGCTCAGGCGGCCCGGACCGAGGTGTCCGCCGCGCGCCGACGCCGGACCGGCAGCCAGGCGTGCGCCATCCCCGCCAGCGCCACCACAAGCGGGACGAACGCGAACAGGTAGCGCGACCGGCCCTGGAAGACGAGGGTGAACGCGGCGATCCCCAGCACCGACACGGCGACGAGAACCGTCTCGCGGCGATAGGGCGCCCGCAGCAGGCCGAGGCCCGCGACGATGAGCACCGCGATCCAGAGCCCCTGGGCCAGGTCGGCCCTGAGCTGGTACCAGGTCCCGTGCAGCCCGTTCACCTCGTGCAGCACCGCGGTCGCCCCGGTGGCCGGCGCGAGGGCCTCCGGCGACGCGTCATTACCCTCACCCCAGGCCCAGAACATCCCGTCGCCCCAGTTCCAGGCCACCTTGTTGCCGTAGAACGCGGCGGTGCCGACGATGCCGCGCTCGCTCCACTGTCCGGAAAGCACCTGCCCGGCATAGTCGCGCATCTGGCCCTGGGTCTGGCCGTGCACGGCCGCCACCATCTCGCCCGAGTAGGCCCCGTAGGCGACCGCGCCGGTCGAGCCCCGATGCTCCAGCGACCCCATCGCGACCCACCACAGCAGCGGCGGCGTCACGGTGTCGTCGATCCGCGAGGAGTCGACCCCGGCCGAGCTCATCGAGGCGTTGGCCAGACCGGTGCCGAGGAGCACGAACCCCAAAACCGAGGCCGCACACGCGCCCACGACACCCATCCGTCGTGCGGTCGGCAGCCCGTGGTCGAACGTCGCGATGACGGCCGTGAGCACGGCTGCGATGACCACCACGACCGGTGTCGTCTTGATGGAGTACGCGATCGTGATCGCCGCAATCGCCAGCACCCACATGATGATCCGGGTCGACCGCCGACCTGGTGCGAGTGCCTTGTCCGCCAGAGCGACACCGCCCACGACGAACGGCATCGCGTAGAAGTCGGTGTAGGGCACGCTGAGCCACGGGCTCGTGCCAACCAGTGCGAGCGTCGCGAGCTGTGCCGCAAGGGCCGGACCGCGGCCGGCCACGCGCACGACGAGCAGGTGGACGGCATACACCGTCACGGCCACGCAGACGCCGTTGAGCGTGATGAGCACGGCATCAGGCGAGAGGCCGAGGCTCCTGCCCACCTCGACGCCGAGCCGGTCGATGGCAAGCAGCGGGAGGTTGTTCGGGAAGAGCGAGAGGTAGCCGTAGTCCGAATCGGTCAGCGGTCGGCCGCCGCTGACCGAGCGCGCCATGTCCATGATGACGCGCGCGTCCCAGCCGTACTCGTACCGGCCCATCAGGCCGACCCAGGTGGCAAGGACGCCTCCGCCGACCGCGACGACGACGGGCACCCAGAGGTTCTCCACCCACCGCGGAACGTGGGCGACGGCGGCGACGACAAGCACCACGACGACCGTCGGGACGACGACCTGCCAGCGGTACTCGATGTTCGCCGCGCGGGGCGCCACGAGCGCCACGACGGCGACGGCCACGAGAACGACCCCCGTCAGCCTGAGCAGCGCTCTGCCGACGGGGGTCTCCATGGGCTCAGACGGTACCGGACCGCGGGCTCCGGAGTCTCAGCTGTCCCGCTCCGCCCGGTTGACCGCCGACACGATCGCCTTGATCGAGGCCGTGACGATCGAGGGGTCGACGCCGACGCCCCACAGCACGCGGTCCCCCACCGCGCACTCGACGTATGCCGCCGCACGGGCGTCGCCACCGGCCGACAGGGCGTGCTCGTGGTAGTCGAGCACCCGCACGTCCGGAGTGTCCGGCACAGCGGACAACGCGTCGACGAAAGCTGCGATCGGGCCGTTGCCCGTGCCGTTGACCGTCGTGGGCTCACCGCTGTCGTGCAGCGTCGCCTCGATCGTCGTGGCACCGTCGACGGTCGAGTCGGTGACGACGTTGACGAGGTCGAAGCGGCCCCAGGCACGGGCCGGGTCGGGCAGGTACTCGTCGCGGAACCTGGACCACAGGTCGGCCGGGGACACCTCGCCGCCGTCCTGGTCCACACCGCGCTGGACGACGCCCGAGAACTCGATCTGGAGCCGCCGCGGCAGGTCCATCTGGTGCTCGGTCTTCATGATGTAGGCGACGCCGCCCTTGCCGGACTGGCTGTTGACGCGGACGACGGCCTCGTAGGAGCGACCGAGGTCGTGCGGGTCGATGGGCAGGTAGGGCACTCCCCAGACGAGGTCGTCGACGCTCGTGCCCTTCTCCTTGGCCTCGGCGGCCATCGCCTCGAACCCCTTCTTGATCGCGTCCTGGTGCGAGCCGGAGAAAGCGGTGAAGACGAGGTCGCCGCCGTAGGGGTGGCGCTCGTTGACCGGGAGCTGGTTGCAGTGCTCGACCGTGCGTCGAATCTCGTCGATGTCGCTGAAGTCGATCTGCGGGTCGATGCCCTGGCTGAACAGGTTCATGCCGAGCGTCACGAGGCACACGTTGCCGGTGCGCTCGCCGTTGCCGAAGAGGCACCCCTCGATCCGGTCCGCGCCGGCGAGGTAGCCCAGCTCGGCGGCGGCGACCCCGGTGCCGCGGTCGTTGTGCGGGTGCAGTGACACGACGACGGACTCGCGCCGGTCCAGGTGCCGGATCATCCACTCGATGGAGTCGGCATAGACGTTCGGCGTCGCCATCTCGACCGTGGCCGGGAGGTTGACGATCATCTTGTGGTCCGGCGTCGGGTCGATGACGTCGATGACCGCGTTGCAGATCCGCATGGCGAAGTCGAGCTCGGTGCCGGTGTAGGACTCCGGCGAGTACTCGTAGTAGATCGTCGTGTCCGGGACGGACTCCTCGAGCTTGCGGCACAGCCTCGCCGCCTGGACCGCGATGTCGATGATGCCGTCCTGGTCGAGGCCGAACACGACCCGCCGCTGGAGGGCCGACGTCGAGTTGTAGAAGTGCACGATCGCCTGCTTTGCGCCGGCGATGGCGTCGTAGGTGCGCTCGATGAGGTGGTCGCGGCACTGCGTCAGCACCTGGATCGTCACGTCGTCAGGGATGTGGTTGCCCTCGATGAGCTCGCGGCAGAAGTCGTAGTCGGTCTGGCTCGCCGACGGGAAGCCGACCTCGATCTCCTTGTAGCCCATCTTCACGAGCAGCTGGAACATGCGCAGCTTGCGCTCGGAGTTCATCGGGTCGATCAGGGCCTGGTTGCCGTCGCGGAGGTCGACAGCGCACCAGCGGGGGGCCCGGTCGATGCGCCTGGTCGGCCAGGTGCGGTCAGGAAGGTCGAAAGGCAGCTGCTCCTGGAACGGCACGTACTTCTGGAACGGCATACCGGACGTCTGCTGAGGGTGGATCATCGCTTCGCTCTCTCGTCTTTCGGTGTCTCTGCGGGTGTCCGGCCGGACACGAGAAACTCCGCGACGAGGGGGGCCGGGATCAGGCCTCGCCGCGGCAGCGAAGGAGGAGCTGCGCCGAACGCATGCCAACACCGTATTCCGGTGGGCTGGGTTGCGTCCACAGGTCGGGCGAGCTGCCCGGATCGTGAGACCGCCTCAGGACCGGTGCGTGGCTATCCGGTTGCGGTTGAGTCTGGGTTTGAGTCTGCGGCTCAGTCTGCGTTCGGGGTCGCGCCGCGGACACCCGTCGCGGACTGATCTGTGGGCAGCGAAGCGGCGCTGGTGCCGGCGTCGGCGATCAGCTCCTCCGGACGCGGCGGCACGGTCTGGTCGTCCTCGAGAATCTCGAGCTCGTGGTCTGGCTGCTCGCTCATGATCGCCTCCCGCCTCAAGCGTATTCCCGCACGCCGCCGCCCGTCACGAGTCGCGCGAACGACGCCCGAGGCCCGGCGGAGTCTCAGAACCCGAGGCGCTGGAGCTGCTTCGGGTCCCGCTGCCAGTCCTTGGCGACCTTGACGTGCAGGTCGAGGAACACTCGCTGTCCCAACAGCGCCTCGATCCCCTTGCGGGCGTTGGTGCCGACCTCGCGCAGGCGTGAGCCGCCGCGGCCGATGACGATGGCCTTCTGGCTCGGACGCTCAACGAACACGTTGACCCGGACGTCGAGAAGGGGGTTGTCCTCGGGCCGGCCCTCGCGCGGGACCATCTCCTCGACCACGACGGCGAGCGAGTGGGGCAGCTCGTCCCGCACGCCTTCGAGAGCCGCCTCTCGGACGAGCTCGGCGATCATGACCGCCTCCGGCTCGTCGGTGAGGACGCCATCGGGGTAGAGCTGGGGCGACTCGGGCAGGTACGACGACAGCACCTCGCGCACCACCTCGACCTGCTCGCCGGACACGGCCGAGCAGGGCACGATGTCGTCCCAGTCGCCGAGCCGGTCGATGGCGATGAGGTGCTCGGCCAGTCGGTCGCGGTCGACGGCATCGGCTTTGGTCGCGATCGCGACGACCGGTCGCCTGCGCACGGACCGCAGCTCCTTGAGCTCGTTCGCGATGAAGGCGTCGCCCGGGCCGGGTCGCTGGTCGGCGGGCAGGCAGAAGCCGACGACGTCGACCTCCAGGAGCGTCTCGCGCACGAGGTCGTTGAGCCGCTCACCGAGCAGCGTGCGGGGCTTGTGCAGGCCCGGGGTGTCCACGAGGATCAGCTGCGCCTTCTCGGTCGTCGCGACACCCCGGATCGTGTGTCGGGTCGTCTGCGGCTTCGACGAGGTGATCGCGACCTTCTGCCCGACGAGCGCGTTGGTCAGCGTCGACTTGCCGGCGTTGGGCCGGCCTACGAGACAGGCGAACCCGGCGCGGAATGCCGCGGCCCGCCCCTCGGAGGAACCTCCCCCACCCTGCGTGTCGTCAGCGTCCTGCCGTGTGGCCATGAGCGTCCTCCGTCTCGCTGTGCTCGCCGCCAGTGTGCTCCTGCGCCACGCGGTGGACGATCACCGACGCGACCCGATGGCGCCGGCCGGCCATCCGTTCCGCGGTCAGCTCGAGGCCGGCGACCGTGCCGGACGAGCCGACGATCGGCACCCGGCCGATGACCTTCGTCAGCAGACCGCCGACGGTGTCGACGTCCTCCTCGTCGATCGCCACGTCGAACAACTCGGCAAGGTCGTCGATGTCCATCGACGCCGGGACCCGCAACGTGCCGTCCTCGAGCTGCTCGACGCCGGGCGCCTCCCGGTCGTGCTCGTCGGCGATCTCGCCGACGATCTCCTCGATGATGTCCTCGATGGTGACCAGGCCGGCCGTGCCGCCGTACTCGTCGACGACGATGGCGAAGTGGCTCTGCTCCAGCTGCATCTCCCGCAGCAGGTCGTCCACCGGCTTGCTCTCGGGAACGAAGTGCATCGGCCGCATCACCTCGGCCGCGGGATGCCGGGCGTCCTCGGGTGCGGCGTTGAGGCGCCTGGCGACGTCCTTGAAGTAGAGCAGGCCACGCACGTCGTCGCTGTCGTCGCCGACGACGGGGATCCTGGAGTAGCCGGAGCGCAGGAAGAGGGACATCGCACTGCGCAGGGTCTTGTCCGCGTCCAGGGTGACCATGTCGGTGCGCGGCACCATGACCTCGCGGGCCACCGTGTCACCCAGCTCGAAGACCGAGTGGATCATCTCCCGCTCGTCCTCCTCGATGACGTCGGACTCGCCTGCGATGTCGACGAGGTCCCTGAGCTCGGACTCCGTCTGGAACGGGCCGTTGCTGTAGCCCTTGCCCGGCGTGACCGCGTTGCCGAGCACGACGAGCAGCTTGGCGACGGGGCCGAGGATCCGGCGAAGACCGACGGCGAAGGGGGCGGCCCAGAGTGCCACGGTGTCGTAGTTCTGCCGGCCGAGCGTGCGTGGCGAGACGCCGACGACGACGAACGAGACGACCGCCATGATCGCGATGCTGATGAGCAGGCGGCTCCACGTCTCGGTGACCTGGCCGGCCACGGCGAGGGTCACGAGCACGGCGGTCGTCGCCTCCGCGACGACGCGCAGGAAGGCGATCACCGAGAGGTATGCCGGTGAGTCGGCGACCACGGTGAGCAGCGACTTCGCACCTGAGCGGCCCTCGTCGAAGAGCTCTTGCGCACGGACCCGGGACATCCGGAAGATGGCGGCCTCCGCCGCCGAGAGCAGGAAGGCCACGACGATGCTGATCAGGGCCGGCAGGACGAACTGCGGAAGCATGTCGGTCTCTCGTCTCGCCGCTCAGGCCGTCGGCCGGTTGCGCGTGGCCAGGAACGTCAGCAGCAGCTGCCGCTGGAGCTCGAACATCTCGCGCTCCTCGTCCGGCTCGGCGTGGTCGTAGCCGAGCAGGTGCAGCAGGCCGTGGGTCGTCAGGAGCAGCATCTCCTCGATCGGCGCATGCCCGGCCTCGAGCGCCTGCTTCGTCGCGACGGACGGGCACAGCACGATGTCACCGAGCGTGCCCTCCTCGGGCTCCTGGCCCTCTCGCCCGGGACGCAGCTCGTCCATCGGGAAGCTCATGACGTCGGTCGGGCCGGGCAGGTCCATCCACTGTTCGTGCAGGACCGCGATGGCGTCCTCGTCGACGAGCTTGATGCACAGGTCCGCCTGGGGGTGCACCCGCATCTGGTCCATGACGTACCGGGCACAGGCGAGCAGCTCGAGCTCGTCGACGTCGTGGTCGGTCTCGTTGAGCACGTCGATGCTCATGCGCCT
This sequence comes from Monashia sp. NPDC004114, assembly GCF_053603855.1. Classification (NCBI taxonomy): domain Bacteria; kingdom Bacillati; phylum Actinomycetota; class Actinomycetes; order Micrococcales; family Intrasporangiaceae; genus Intrasporangium; species Monashia sp. NPDC004114. The sequence goes on from NZ_JBSGGK010000002.1 coordinate 435,518, forward strand.
GCCTCCATGCCGTGGCCCGGCGCGGAGGTCTGGGACGACCCTGACGTCGACGGCGACTGGGACGGCCTCGGCGACTGGGCTCGGGACTTGTGCGCCGCGCGGTTGGCCCGGCGCTCGCGCAGAACCTCGTCGCGCTCGTAGGCATCGACGATGGCGCTCACGAGCCGGTGCCGCACGACGTCGTGTGAGGTCAGCTCGGCGAAGTGCACGTCCTCGATCCCGTCGAGGATGTCGCGCACGACCTTCAGACCCGAGCGAGTGCCGCCGGGCAGGTCGATCTGGGTGATGTCGCCCGTCACGACCATCTTCGAGCCGAAACCGAGCCGGGTCAGGAACATCTTCATCTGCTCGCTGGAGGTGTTCTGCGCCTCGTCGAGAATGATGAACGCGGAGTTCAGCGTGTTGTGGGTGACGAGGAAGTCGTCAGTCACATAGAGGGAGTCCTCCGACGCAACCTGGATGCACATCGTCTCCTGCACGCCGACGTGCTCGATGGACTCGATATGACGCATCGGCCGCCCGCCCCCGGTGAGGTTGAACTTCGAAGCCTTGCGCGGAAGCCAGAACGGCGGCACCCCGGCCGGCAACCGGATGTCGAGCACATAGGCGTCCGCGTTGTAGGGCACCGGACGACCGTTGGCGCGCCCGGGGGGCCGTCCGGAAGCTGCCCGGGTGCGAGAGTAGGCGACGCCTCCGAGAGAGCGGACGAGGAACACCACATCGTCGCGAAGCCGAGGTGAGGTTGTCGTGTATTGCACGCGGCAGGTGCGCGCATCCTGTGTGACTGGTCCTCCGTCGGTGTCGAGGATCCCCTTGAGCAGCGACAGGCGGCTGGCGGCCGAGGTGTGCAGGTACGAGTTGGGGACGAACTTGGTCGACGACCGGGTGCCGGCGAGACCCAGTTCCCTGAGCACGGTGGTCAGCGGGTTGGCGACCCCAACCCCGCCGCGGCTGATCGGCCGCCGCCGGAGGACGTAGTCGTAACCCCCCTTGTGCGCCACCGCGACGCCCTCGAGGCGGGCCTGGAGCTCCAGCGCCAGGTCGCCATCGGCGGTGGCGAAGCTCGGTGTCGTCGCCGTGGTGAGGCATCCGTCGCCCAGGAGGAGGCCCAACGCGTATGGATCCATGGGCAGCTCGCCGCCCTTGAACTCGACAGGCCCGACGAGGGGAAGCTCGTAGCGGCGGATGTAGCCACGACGGAGCTTGCCGATCATGTCCTCCGTCTGGATCGTCCGCCACGTGTTCCTGCGGCGGTCCTCCGGCGTCCGGACCGTCCAGAGGTGCTCCCCACAGCACAGCGTCGAGGCACCGTCCTGCGTCGTCACCCGATAGACGTCCTTGCGGCCCTGGGGGTAGACACCGATCACGGGCGTGGGAAGACCGTCCGACCCGACCACGAGGTCGCCGATCTGCAGCGAGCCGAAGTCCCTGAAGCCGGAGGGGGTCAGCACCTGGCTGTCGAGCGGTTGAGCACGTCCACGCATATACGCCAGTGGTGCGACCTCGATGGTCCCGGACGCCATGAGCTTCGGGATCGACTCGGGCGAGATCATGTCGTGGAGGGCATCGTAGAGCGGCCGGAGGTACGGGTCGATCTTGTCGTTGAGGGTGCCCGGCAGGAAGCCGAGCCGCTCCCCCGCCTCGACGGCCGGGCGGGTCAGGATGATCCGGTCGACCTGCTTGGCCTGCAGCGCGGCGACCGCCTTGGCCATCGCGAGGTACGTCTTTCCGGTTCCGGCCGGCCCGATGCCGAAGACGACGGTGTGGCTGTCGATCGCGTCGACGTAGCGCTTCTGGTTGAGCGTCTTCGGGCGGACGGTGCGGCCGCGGTGGCTGACGATGTTCATCGTCAGCACGTCCGCCGGGCGCTCGATGGTCTGGTTGCGCAGCATCGAGATCGACCGCTCGACGGCATCGCGGTTGAGCGGCTGCCCGGTCTCGACGATGACGAGGAGCTCGTCGAGGAGCGAGTCGATGATCTCCAGCTCGCCGGCCGGGCCGGTGAAGGTCATCTCGTTGCCGCGAACGTGGGTGTCCACGAGCGGGAACTGGCGCTCCATGGTCCGCAGGAGCTCGTCCCGCGGCCCGAGCAGCGCAACCATCTCGATCGGCGGCGGGATCTGCCGGGTCAGCCGTGGCGTGTCGCCCGCACCCGTGGCGTCGGGCGACTCGGGCGTCAGGGGGTCGGTGTCGTGGGGCTCGGGTCGGCCGGGGTGAGCGTCATTCATCGTGTCAACGAGTCTACGTGGGCAGGCCGGACGACCTCACCACGAAATCGGCCAGGTCGCGGCTCTGCTGCACCCGGGACGGCTCGTGCACGTACATCATGTGACCGGCTTCGTAGTACGCGTGCTCGATGTTGGCCACCATCTCCTCAGGCAGCTGCAGGTGCGCGACGACGTCCTCCGCCGCGAAGTGCGGCGTCGCGCCGTCGTAGTAGCCGTAGGCGATGTGGACGCGCAGGTGTGGGTTCTGCCGCATCGCCCGCTCCAGCTGCGGGGACACGTCGACCGGCCGCCCTTCGAAGTCCTTGAACGACCACGGGTGCACGATGCGGGAGATCTGCTCGTAGTGCAGGTCGTTGCTGTAGCCGAGCTCGTCTCGCACGTAGTGGTTCCACGCAGCGGCATACGGCCCGGTGATGGCGTCCATCGACGGGTCGGCGTCCATGTTCTCCGCGATGGCGCTCGCCGCCGGTCCGGTGAAGCGGGAGTCGAGCCTGCCCACGGACAGCCGCTGGTCACGCAGCAGCTCGGTGAAGAAACGCCAGTGCTCGATGCGCAGGTCGGCCCGGTCGATGTAGTCCTCGCTCAGGCCGGACAGCCGGGCCACGGTCGCCACGGCCTCGGCGCGCTCCGCCGTCGTCAGCCGGTTGCCGCGCGACAGGACCCACGGGTAGTCGCGAGCGGCATACGTCTGTGCCTCCTCGAGGACGGATCGCAGGGAACGCCGGCCATGCTTGCCGTGGTAGTGGGCCACGGCGGCGTAGGTCGGCAGGTAGAGCGCGTGGGCGCGGTCGTTGCGCTGCTTGTCGAAGTCGATCGACGACAGGTCAAGGACGCTGGAGATGAGGATGAGCCCGTTGGGGTACATCCCGTAGCGCTCCTGCAGGTGCGCGGTCAGCGCGGCGCCACGAAGCGTGCCGTAGGACTCACCGGCGACGAACTTCGGAGACATCCAGCGCTTGTTGCGCGAGGTCCACAGCCGGATCAGCTCTCCCACGGACTCGATGTCCTTCTGGTAGCCGTGGTACTCGCCCGGCTTGCCGCCTTCCACCGCACGCGAGTACCCCGTCGACATGGGGTCGATGAACACGAGGTCGCTGACGGCCAGCAGCGACTCGGCGTTGTCGGTGAGGGAGTACGGCGGGGGCTTGAGGTCACCGGCATCACCCATGACGACGCGGCGGGGGCCGAAGAGCCCGAGGTGCAGCCACACGCTGGAGCTTCCGGGGCCGCCGTTGAACGCGAACGTCACGGGCCGCGTGCGCACGTCGGCATCATCGAGCACGTAGCTGGTCATCGACAGCTCCGCGCGCGGCTTGTTGCCGCCGAAGGTGCCGTCCTTGTGCTCCTCCTCGCGAAGCACCACCCGCCCGGTGGTGGCGGTGTAGCTCAGGCGCCGGCGCCCGACGCGGAGCGTGTGCTTCGTGATGACGAAGTCGTCGACCGGCTCTGGTGCCTTCGCAGCGGCGGGACCTTCCGCCTTTCCCGGCTCGGACTCTGTTGCGGCAGAACCCTTTTCGGGCTCCGGCTTCGACGGCTGCTCGTCGCTCACACCATCCGCCTCTCGGTCAACCGCGTGCCGGCCAGCACGTGCACGTGGGCATGGAAGATCGTCTGCCCGGCCTCGCTGCCGGTGTTGACGATCATCCGGTTCGCGTCCGCGACACCCTCCTGCCTGGCGACGGTCGAGGCGAGGCGGAAGACGTCGGCGAGGTCGTCGGCCGAGGCGGCGGCGAGCGCCCCGACCGTCGGCTCGTGACGCCGCGGCACGACGAGCACGTGGATCGGCGCTGCCGGGTTGATGTCGCGGAACGCCACTGACCGCTCGCTCTCGGCCACCCGGTCCGAGGGGATCTCGCCCGCGACGATCTTGCAGAAGAGGCAGTCACTCTGGGTCTGCGAGGTCATGTGTGCACCCTAGGCATGTCAACCGGAACGTGCACGTAGGCGTCAAGGGTCCGTGAGAACGTTGGGTATGCCGGTCGGCCCGCTCAGCGACCCCGCGACCTCGGGCGCCGCCGATCCAGGACGCGGTGGCGATACAGGTGTGCCGGCCGACCCGGACGTCGCGATCACCGAGCTGTACCACGCGCACTGGCACCGGCTCGTGCGCCTGGCCTGGTTGCTGCTGCGCAACCAGCTCGCCGCAGAGGACGTCGTGCAGGACGCGTTCGTGGCCACGCACCGACACTGGACCTCGATCCGCGAAGGTGGGCGCGTCGTCGGCTACCTCCAGACCGCCGTGGTCAACGGGTGCCGCTCCGTCCAGCGACACCAGGTGGTGGTGGACCGCCAGAACGCGCGCGACGCGTCGGCCGCGGACGCCCCGTGGCGCGACACCCATGGCAGCGCCGAGACGGAGGCCCTCGGGACGGCCCGACGTGACGCCATGATCGACGCGCTCCGCGACCTTCCCGAGCGGCAGCGTGAGGTGCTCGTGCTGCGCTACTACTCGGACCTGTCCGAGGCCCAGATCGCCCAGACCCTCGACATCTCGCCGGGCGCCGTCAAGACCCACGCACACCGGGGCCTGACGGCCCTGCGCAACACCATCGACCCCTCGGAGCTGTCATGAACAACGAACCCACACGCCCCACCCCGGGCCGCGGGGACGAGGAGCCGGTTCGCATCGGCGCCGGCCTGAGGCCCGTCGAGGAACACCTGCGCCGGTCGCTCGCGAGCGAGGCGCAGCGCATCTCCCCGACCGAGCGTCTCGCAGCGATCCTCGATGACGCGCATGTGGCCGAGTCGAGCACGACCCACCGGCCGCACCGCTGGCTCGTGCCTGCCGCGGCTGCGGCGGTCGCCCTGCTCGTGGGCGGGACCGTCTGGGCGGTCAACCGGCCGTCCGGGAACCACCCGTCGGTCGCCGGGAGCACGGTCGCCACGTCACAGCAGACCTCGAGCGTCGCCTCGTCTGCTCCCTCGAGCGTACCGACCAGCACCGCCACCGGCCCGACGACCTCGTCCACGACCCCCGAGGTCCCGCCCGCCACGGCCACGGTGTCCCTGCCCGTCTACTACGTCGGGCCGGTGGCACCGGGCAGCGACCAGCGACGCCTCTTCCGGGAGTTCGTGCCCGTGGAGATGCCGAAGTCCGCCACGCCCGAGGACAAGGCCCTGGCCGCCCTCCGGCACGCGTTCGGTCCGCCGAACCTCCTGCCGTCGAGCCCACCGTACGACTCGCCCTGGGCTGCGTCGGTGCCGTTGGCCGTGTCCGTGGCCGACGGCCAGATCACCGTCAAGCTGTCGACCGGCCTCGGCCAGACACCCACCGGCGGCGGCGCGCTCGCGGTCCAGCAGATCGTGTGGACGGTGCAGGCCGCCCTTGCGCAAGGCGCCCTTCCGGTCCGCATCACCGTCCCCCACGACGCCGACCTCGCGCCCGGGCTGCCCAGTACCGCGGTCTACAACCGACCGACCGACCAGATCGAGGTGCTGACGGTCGTCGCCCCGGTGTGGATCGACCAGCCGTACCGCGGGCAGGTGCTCAAGGCCGGCCGTCCGCTGGATGTCAGCGGCTTGGCCAGCACCTTCGAGGCCAACGTCCAGTGGCAGCTGCTCAAGTCGGGCACCGAGGTCGAGTCGGGCTTCACCACGGCTGACGCCGGCGCGCCGGCGCGAGGCAAGTACTCGTTCAGCACCAACACCGCGCTCGATCCCGGCAGCTACGTGATCCGCGTCTACGAGTCGAGCGCCAAGGACGGGTCCGTCACCGCCGAGCAGCGAATCCCCTTCACCGTCCGCTGACCCCGCGCCTGCACCACGCGGGCTCCGCGCGGCCCCCTCCCCGGCAACACACCGGGCAGTCGCAAGGTTCGACGGTTATTACTGTCATGGTTTGCGACTGCTCGGTGTGTTGCGGAAGTCAGCGCCAGCGGGACTGGGCGCTGAGCACGGCCAGAGCGGCGGGACCGGCCGACGACGCGCGCAGGATGGTGCGACCGAGGCGCACCAGGTGGGCCCCGGCCTCGGTCAGCGCCTCGATCTCACGGTCGGTGATGCCGCCTTCCGGACCGACGACGACCAGCACATCGCCACCGTCCGGAAGCCGCACGTCAGCAAGGGCCTCGCTCGCGTCCTCGTGCAGCACCAGGGTCAGGGCCGCGGCGCCCACCCGACCGACGAGCGACGTGAGGTTGACCGCGGGCGCCGTCAGCGGCATACGGGCGCGGCGGGACTGCTTGGTCGCCCGGGTCACCACGGCCTCCCACTTGGCGAGCGACTTCGCCGCCCGCTCGCCGCGCCACACGACCACGGAACGCTCCGCCTGCCAAGGCACCACCTCGTCGACGCCGAGCTCTGTGGCGGCCTCGACCGCCTGCTCGTCCCGGTCGCCCTTGGCGAGCGCCTGCACGAGCACGAGCCTGGGGGCGGGCTCGGGCTCCTCACTCAGCGAGACCACCACTCCCCGGACGCTCGCGCGGTCGACGTATGCCGCTTCGACGAGGGCCCGACGCCCAGCGCCGTCCGCGACGAAGAACCGCTCCCCCGGCTTGATCCGCACGACCGCGGCAGCATGCCTGCCTTCATCACCATCGAGCACCAGGGTCGAGCCCACGGCCGCCTCCGCGACGACCTCGCGCCCGGCCAGAAACAGCTGATGGGTCACGGGGTGCTCACCGAGCGCTCACTTGTCCTTGAACGCGTCGCGCAGCTTGCCGAAGAGGCCTTTGTTCGCGGGCGTCAATCGGCCCTCCGGACGCTCCTCGCCCCGAAGCGCCGCGAACTGACGCAGCAGCTCCTGCTGCTCCTCGGTCAGCCGCGTCGGGGTCTGCACCGTGGCGTGCACGAGCAGGTCACCGCGGCCGCCGTGGCGCAGGTGCGTGACGCCGAGCCCGCGAAGGGTCAGGACATCGCCGCTCTGGGTGCCCGGGCGGATCTCGAGGTCCTGCATGCCGTCGAAGGTGGAGAGCTTCACGGTCGTGCCGAGCGCAGCCGCCGCCATCGGCAGCTCGACGCTGCAGTGCAGGTCGTCCGCGCGCCGGGTGAACGTGTCGTGGTTGAGCACGCGGATCTCGACGTACAGGTCGGCCTTGGGGCCGTTGCCGGGCCCGGCCTCACCCTCGCCGGTGAGCTGGATGCGGGTGCCGGTGTCGACGCCGGCCGGCACCTTGAGCTTGAGCGTGCGCCGGGTGCGGACCCGGCCGTCGCCGGAGCAGTCGTGGCACGGGTCGGTGAGGACGGTGCCGTAGCCCTGGCAGTTGACACAGGGGCGCGAGGTCATCACCTGGCCGAGGAAGCTGCGCTGGACCTGCTGCACCTCGCCCGCGCCGTGGCAGATGCCACACGTCTGCCGGCCCGTGCCGGGCTCGGCGCCGTCGCCGCCGCAGCGGACGCAGCCGATCGCGGTGTCGAGGGTCAGCTCCTCCTCGGAGCCGAAGACCGCCTTGGCGAGGTCGATGTCGAGCCGCACGAGTGCGTCCTGACCGCGCTGGACCCGCGACCGCGGACCACGGCTGCCGGCGGCTGCGCCGGCTCCGAAGAAGGCGTCCATGACGTCGCTGAAGGAGAAGCCCGCGCCGGCGCCGAAGCCGCCGCCAGCGGTCGCGAACGGGTCGGCACCGAGGTCGAAGGAGCGACGCTTCTGCGGGTCCGACAGCACCTCGTAGGCCTGCGAGACCCGCTTGAACTCCTCCTCAGCCTCCGGGCCGGGGTTGACGTCCGGATGGAGCTTGCGGGCAAGCCGGCGGTAGGCCTTCTTGATCTCCTCCTGACTTGCGTCGCGGGAGACACCGAGGACGGCGTAGTAGTCGTTCAAGCGGGTGTTCCTTCAGTGCGTGGCGTTCGGGCCGTGCAGGCGCGGCTCGCGTCGGTGTCGGTCAGGATCGGAGGTCAAGGCTGGTTTCGGGCTGTTGGGGCTGATGCTGGGTAGCGGTGGCGGATGGGCTGCGCTGTCGGCACGGTCAGGTCGAGCGGTTGTCGTCGAGGACCTCGGACACGTAGCGCGCGACGGCGCGCACCGTTGCCATCGTCGTGGGGTAGTCCATGCGGGTCGGGCCGAGGACACCGAGGCTTGCAATGCGCTCGCTGCCGGAGCCGTACCCCATCGACACGAGCGAGGTGGTCTGGAGCCCGGTGACAGGGTTCTCTGAGCCGATTCGCACGGAGACCAGCTCCGGGTCGTCGCCGAGCTGGCCGAGCAGGCGCAGCAGCGTGACGTGCTCCTCGAGGGCCTCGAGGATGGGCCCGATCGTCCGCGAGAAGTCGGCCGTGGCCGCGCGGGCGAGGTTGGCCTGACCGGCGAGCACGACCCGCTCCTCCCGCTCCTCGGCGAGGGCGTCGCCGAGTGCGGAGACCACCGCACCCAGCGCCGGGCGGTCGGCCTCGTCGGCTTCCTCGACCAGCCGGCGCAGCTGGGTCGTGGCGACCGCGAACGGCACCCCGGCTGCGACGTCGTTGACCTTGCTCCGCAGCCAGGCGATGAGGGCCTCACCGTCGGTGTCGACGACCGAGCGCCCGGTGTCGACGACGCGCTGCTCCACGCGCCCGGTGTTGACGATGAGGACGATCATCAGGTGGCTCGCGCCGATCGGGACGAACTCGATGTGGCGCACCGTCGAGCGCGTCAGCGATGGGTACTGCACGACGGCGACCTGTCGGGTCAGGCTGGCCAGCAGCCGCACCGTCCGGTCGACGACGTCGTCGAGGTCGACGGCGCCTTCGAGGAAGTGCGAGATCGCACGGCGCTCCCCGGCACCGAGCGGCTTGATCTGGCTGAGCCGGTCGACGAAGACGCGGTACCCGGCATCGGTCGGCACGCGACCGGCAGAGGTGTGTGGGGCGTGGATCAGGCCCTCTTCCTCGAGCTGTGCCATGTCGTTGCGAACCGTCGCGGCACTGACCCCGAGGTGATGGCGCTCGACGAGCGCCTTGCTGCCGACCGGCTCGGATGTCTGGACATAGTCCTGGACGATGGCGCGCAGCACCATCAGCTTGCGCTCCTCGCTCATCGCGACACCTCCTCGCCTCGGCCTGGCACTCTCGCGACCCGAGTGCCAAGTCTACGTCGCCGCGTCCAGTTCTCCGATTTCATCCCACCGTATGCCGCAGACGACGACACTGCCCTACCCGAAACCCTCGCCGCGGCCCCCAAACGGAGGGCCAGGTCCGGGGAACACCACCCATCTGCGCGCCGCGGCCCCCAAACGGAGGGCCAGGTCCGGGGAACACCACCCATCTGCGCGCCGCGGCCCCCAAACGGAGGGCCAGGTCCGGGAAACACCATCCATCTGCGCGCCCCGGCCCCCAAACGGAGGGCAGCGAGGGGGAGGGGCCCACCGCGTGGCGGTCAATGGTCACGGCGTCCGCGCGGCATACCGTGTGGGCTTGTGTCTTCCATGGATCGCTACGGATCGGACGTCTTGGGCGGCGACTGGCGGGCGCCCCGGCGCGGGCGCTCGGTCGACCTGCCGGCCGAGCCTGACCTGGTCGTCGAGGAGGTCGAGACCGGCTGGGTCGGCGCCGTCGTGCGGGTCGAGAAGGCGGGCGGGATGCACGTGGTCCACCTCGAGGACCGCGGTGGCCGCACCAAGGCGTTCCCGCTCGGGCCGGGATTCCTCGTCGACGGACGGCCCGTCACCCTGACCAAACCCGTCGCGGCAGCATCGGCGGCCCTGGCCGAAGCGCGGCGCGCCGACGCGCGCACGGCGAGCGGCTCCGTCGCCGTCCACGGGGCTCGCGCGCGCGTCGCAAGCGGCTCGCGGATCTACGTCGAAGGCCGCCACGACGCCGAGCTCGTGGAGAAGGTGTGGGGCGACGACCTTCGGGTCGAAGGCGTCGTCGTCGAGCTGATGGACGGCGTCGATGACCTCGCCGGCATCGTCGCCGAGTTCCAGCCCGGTCCCGGACGACGTCTCGGCGTGCTCGTCGACCACCTCGTGCCCGGTACCAAGGAGGCACGACTCGTCGAGCAGGCGCGCGCGCTGCCTGGGATCGCCCCGCACGTGAAGATCCTCGGACACCCGTTCGTGGACGTGTGGCAGTCGGTGCGGCCCGAGCGGCTCGGCTGGCAGCAGTGGCCGGTGATCCCGCGCGGCACCTCGTGGAAGCACGGCATCTGCGACGCGCTCGGCTGGCCGCACGACACTCAGACCGACATCGCGTTGGCGTGGAAGCGCATCCTCGGGACAGTCCGCACGTACGCGGACCTCGAGCCCGCGCTGCTCGCGAGCGTCGAGGAGCTCATCGACTTCGTCACCGAGCCCGGGGCCTGAGCCACGGGGTGGCTAGCGCGTGCGGCGGCCCGGGAAGACCACGAGGTCGATGACGCGCTCCTTGACCGAGGTGAACGGCGGCTGGACGACGCCGAGCAGGTCCGGCTTCGTGGGTAGCGACAGCACCGCTTTGGTGTGCGAAAACAGCTCGACCGAGCGCTCGCCATGGTAGGTCCCCATGCCACTTGGACCCACTCCGCCGAAGGGCAGCCCAGGCACGGCCAGGTGCGCCAGTGGCACGTTGAAGTTCAGCGCACCCGACGATGTGTCGCGCACGAAGCGGTGCCGAGTCTGCGCGTCGTCGGTGAAGACATAGAGCGCCAGCGGCTTGTCCCGCGCCGTGATGAACGCGATGGCGGCGTCGACGTCGGCGACCTCGACGAGCGGGAGCACCGGGCCGAAGATCTCCTCCTGCATCACGGGGTCGTCGCCCGAGACCTGGTCGACGATGGTGGGCTCGAGGTAACGGCTCGTTGCGTCCGACCGTCCGCCGCTGACCACCTTGTCGGTGTCGACGAGGGCCGTGACCCGTCCGAAGTGGCGGTCGTTGACGATCCGGCCGTAGTGGTCGGAGACGCTCGGGTCGTCGCCGTACAGATCCCCGATCGCCTTGACCAGCAGGGGTTTCAGCGCATCTAGCGTCGTCCTCGACGCAAGGACGTAGTCGGGCGCCACACACGTCTGGCCAGCGTTGGTGAACTTGCCCCACACGATGCGCCGGGCCGCGACCTCGAGATCCGCGTCGTCGGCGACATAGGTCGGTGACTTGCCCCCGAGCTCGAGCGTGACCGGGGTCAGGTGCTTGGCGGCCGCCTCCAGCACGATCCGGCCGACCGCGCCGTTGCCGGTGTAGAAGATGTGGTCGAACCGCTCGGCCAGCAACGCTGTGGTCTCGGGGACGCCGCCCTCGACGACGTGAACGGCGGCTGGGTCGAGGTATGCCGGCACGAGACGCGCCATGGCACGCGAGGTCGCGGGCGCCACCTCGCTGGGCTTGATGACCGCGGCGTTGCCGGCCGCGAGAATGCCGACGAGGGGCGTGAGGGTCAGCTGGATCGGATAGTTCCACGGTGCGATGACGAGAACCACGCCGAGCGGCTCGCGGACGACCTTCGCGCGCCCCGGCACGAGCGACAGGGGTACCGAGACGCGGCTCGGGCGCAGCCACGACCGCAGGTGCCGGAGGGTGTGGTCGATCTCGGCGACGACGAAGCCGATCTCGGTGACCCATGCCTCGGTCCCGGCCTTGCCGAGGTCGTCCCGCAGCGCCTCGGCGAGCTCGGTCTCCCTCTCGACCAGGAGGCGCCGCAGTGCACGCAGCTGTTCGACCCGCCAGGCGTACGGCTTGGTGACGCCGCGGTCGAACGCCGCCCGGGCCTGCTCGACCGCGGCCGTGGCAAGGGTCGGAGAGTCGCTGGGGTCGACCGCCGGACTGTCGGGCGTGCGAACGGTGTCAGTCATGAAGTCCTTCTTCGTCATTGCTCGTCAGGCCGCGAGGAGCCGGTGTACCACGGTGTCAGCCAGGAGTCTGCCGCGCCGGGTCAGCACGACACGACCGCCCCGCACCGCGGCCGGGCCGTCGACGAGCCCGTCCGCGATGAGGCCGGCCACGGCCGTGCGGCCCGATCCTCGCAGATCCTCCATCGGCAGGCCGTCCACGAGCCTGCTGCCGAGCAGCACCCGCTCGTCGTAACGCTGCTCGGCGGAAAGTGTCTCGCGCGCATGAGCGGGCGACACCCCGGAAGCCAGCCGGGCGGCATACGCGCTCGGGTGCTTGACGTTCCACCAGCGCACCCCGCCGACATGGCTGTGTGCGCCCGGCCCGATGCCCCACCAGTTCGTCCCGGCCCAGTAGGCGACGTTGTGGCGGCAGCGCGTCGCCTCCGAGCGCGCCCAGTTGCTCACCTCGTACCAGCCGAAGCCGGCGCGTGCCAGCGTGTCGTCGGCGAGCTCGTACTTGTCGGCCTCGTCGTCGTCCTCCGGGGCGGGCACCAGGCCGCGGCGCACCTGCGCGGCGAGCTTCGTCCCCTCCTCCACGACGAGTGCGTAGGCCGAGATGTGGTCCGGCTCGAGCGCGACGGCGGTGTCGAGGCTGCGCTGCCAGTCGTCGAGGGACTCCCCCGGTGTGCCGTAGATGAGGTCGACGCTCACCTGCAGACCCGCGTCACGCGCGGACTCGACGGCCCGAGCGACATTGTCCGGGTTGTGCGTGCGGTCGAGAGTGCGCAGGACGTGCGGGACGGCCGACTGCATGCCCACGGAGATGCGTGTGAACCCGCCTTCGGCGAGCTCGCGCAGCGACTCCGGTGTCACGGAGTCCGGGTTCGCCTCCGTGGTCACCTCGACGTCGGGTGCCAGACCGAACCGCGAGCGTATGCCGTCCAGCATCGTCACGAGATCGCGCGAGCTGAGCATCGTCGGGGTGCCCCCACCCACGAAAACCGTTGATACGACGGGAGACTCGTGTCCGAGAACAACCCGTGCCAGGTCGAGCTCGCGATCGACCACCGAGGCATAGTTGACGACTCCCACCCTGGCGTCCGGCCCGCCCAGCTCGGTCAGCGTGTAGGTGTTGAAGTCGCAGTAGCCGCACCGCACCGAGCAGAACGGCACGTGGACGTAGATGCCGAGGTCAGTGGCCGCGAGGCCGGAAAGCGCGGACTCGGGCAGCTCCCCCGACGACGGCGCGGGGTCGCCGTGGGGAAGGGCGGAGGGCGGCATACGGCCATTGTCTCAGGCGCCACGGGTGGGATCGGGACGCCGGTGGACCTACGCTCCAACCATGGAGGAAGCGGCACCGCCTCCGACCCCGAACCGCGGGTGGTGGAGCGTCCGCACGGTCATGCTCCTTGCGGCCGGTGCGATGGTCGCGCTCGTGATGACCGTGGTCGCCCTCTCCCTGGGCTCCGACACCGACGTGCTGGGCGCCCGTGCACCGGGTGCCTCCGAACCTGGCCCTTCGGCACCCGGCGCCTCCGGCGGTGTCGCCTGTCAGGCGCCGCCCGACCCGCAGGAGTCCCCGACCCATTTCGCCTCCGCACCCGACCCGTCGGTGGCCCAGGACGGCGAGTGGGACGTCACGCTCCATACCACCTGCGGCGACATCGGGCTGCTCCTCGACGGGCATGCGGCCCCGAAGAGCGTCGCGTCCTTCGTCACGCTCGCGCGAGCCGGGTACTGGCACGACAGTGTCTGCCATCGGCTGACGACGAAGCAGGCACCCACCGCGTTCCTCCAGTGTGGTGACCCCACGGGCCGCAGCAGAGCCGACCCCGGCTACGACCTGCCGGTCGAGAACACTCCTGCCGACCGTCACTACGCGCTCGGCACGGTGGGCGTGGCCCGCGGCGACGGCTTCCCGAGCACCTCGGGAGAGTTCTTCATGGTGCACCGGGACTTCACTCTCGAGCCGGACCATGTCGCCTACTCGGTCATCGGACGGGTGGTGTCCGGGCAGGACGTCGTCGAGCACATCGCCCACGAGGGCGGCGAGGACACGAGACCGGACGGGCCGCCGTTCCTGTCGATCAGCATCATCGACGTGGACGTCGCCCGCCACCGCTGACGCTCGAGACCCCCGAGACGCCGGACTCGATGTGATCCCGCACCGTATGTCACGCGGGATCACATCGAATCGTGGTTGCGACGACGACGTCAGCCGTCGAGCCGGGCGAGCACCTGCTCGAGGTACCGGCCTTCGTCGTCGAAGTCGAAGGTGAAGCTCGAGGCGAACGCGTCGAACGTCCACGATCCCTCCGGATGCTCCACATCCGAGCGGCTCCAGACAGACGTCAGGTCGTGCCCGCGCACGGCCGAGATCAGGAACTCGTTTCGGGCGGTGTATGCGTCCGGCCCGAGCGCGATGACGCGCTTCGGGGTCGTGCAGAACGCTAGGGAGAACAGGCCGCTGCCGGCGAACCCAGCGATGACCTCCGCCTCACGGAACATCGCGACCTGCTCAGCGAGCGCGTGCGTCTCCGGATGCACGACCGTGAACCCCTGGCCGGCGAAGAAGGTCTCGACCTCGGCCACGTTGTGGCACGACCTCTTCAGGTGCGGCGGCCGCGACAGGAACAGGCGTCTCGGGCGCTCGCCTGGCTCGGCTCCGCTGACGACGTGGTCGCCCACGCGCGTCCAGACCTGGTCCATGTCCTCGTGAACGTAGCGCGACAGCGCGAACATCGGCGTGGAGGTGTACAGACGCTGCGGCCGGCACGGGCTTGTGAAGACGTGAACGTCGTCCGACTCGATGCCGAAGGTGCTGAGGATGTCGATCTCGAACGACGCGAGAACGGCCGGCTCGCGTTCCGGCTCCACGGTGATCAGCACCTTGAGGTCCGGCTCCAGGGCCTTGACCCTGTCCCAGGCCCACAGTCGGCTCAGCTGCTCGGTCATGAGATGGCCGAACTGTCCTGGCCACTCGCAGTCGAGGTGGAACCACGCTCCGTCGAGTGGGTAGGCCTCGCTGAGGTCGCGGCGCACCCGGCCGAAGCGGGGCCCTCCTTCGACGACGTAGATATTGGACAGGCGTTCCATCCAGTTCTGTCGGAACGTGTCCGGGAAGATGATGTCGTCCTTGGTGACCACCTGCCCCCGCGAGCAGATAGCTCCGTCGTACCTGCGGATCGCGAGCGAGGGCACGTCGAAGTGCCTGCGGACGTACGGGTCGGCGGGGCGGTTCGACGCGTACGAGCAGGTGGCATCCCAGGACGAGGACGGCTGCGTCTCGAGCGTCGTGCCGAGCTCTGGGCGCGCCTCGAGGACCGGCGCGACCTCTTCCTCACGCAGGATCGGCGCCATTCGCATGCCGTTCACCACTCGAAGCACCTTGCTGTGCACATGCAGCTCGTCGAGGGTGCGTCCGACCCCCTCCGCGTCGCGGTACCGCTCCTTCAGCGGGTCAAGCTCCCGGTAGTCGCGGGTCCGCGCCTCCTGGGCCACGCTCAACAGCTCCCACAGGTCGCCTGCGTACGGCGGGCCGGACGTCGGGTTCTCGTTGGGCAGCTCGAGGTGGGCCTGGGGCACAGGCTGGGCCTCTGGGGCGGGCGCGTCCGGACCCGCCTCGCCCTGGAGCCTGGTGGCCGGCGCCTCGATGGGGACGAGGCGTCGGGCAACGAACGCCCCGCCCTTGCGCAGGTGCATGTAGGTCCGCTCGAAGAGCAGCGCCTGGTCGTTCGCCCTCTCGTCGGATGCGTCGATGACCGCGTCGAAGGGTCCTTCGACCGTCAGCCGGACGTGGGCGTCGGACGCATCGTCGCTCACGTGGACCCTCGTCACCTGCAGGTCGGGCCAGCGCTGCGTCAGGATCGCGGCCCACGGATCAACGTCCGGACCACCGACGACGGCGACCTTGCCCTTGACCTGCTGGCCGACTGCCTCGACGACGATCTCCATCGCACCCAGGTGCGGGCGCACGTCCTGCCAGTCCTGTTCCTGGGCGAGCCGGACGAGCTCCTGCGCGGGCGTGAGAACGGGCAGCGGGGCTGCCGGCGCCGCGGGCTGGCCCGGTTGACCCCGTTGGGGCTGCTGACCTGCGGCAACGGTTGGCGCTGCGGTGGGCGCTGCGGTGGGCGCTGCGGTGCTAGGCGCTGCGGTGCTAGGCGCTCCGGCGGTGCCGTTGGCACGGTCACCCGCGGCTCCGGTCTGCGCTGGGGCCCCGCGACTGGGCCGGACCGCGCCGGACGGCATACCGGCCCCGGAGGCACCCCCGGACGGTGCTGCCGACTCCGCCCCGACCCGCTCGGCTCCGGCGGGCGTGGTCTGTCGAACCGGCTCTCCCGGCGTCTTCACCGGCTTTTTCCCTCGGCTGCGGCCGAGCCTGCGCATCCATCGCACGGGGCATATCCAAGCACGCCCGCCCGGGTGCGCTGCACCATCAGGATGAATGCGCCCTGGGTATGCCGCTGGGCGTCAGCCCGAGTGGGTGGTGACGCCGTAGCGGGCACGCGAGGCGAGCGCCCAGCGTGCGGCCGGCACCGACACGAGGGCGATGACGACCATGAAGACCGCGAGGATGAGCCAGCCGGTCTCGCCGAGGTCGACGCACAGGAACGTGACGACGGGTGGGCCGACGACGGCCAGGACGCTGAACCCGAGGCCGGCGAAGCCCTGGTACTGGCCCTGCCGCTCGTGCGGAGCCAGGCCCATCTGCAGGCCCCACTGGCCACCCGAGCCGATCATCTCGCCGACGACATGGACGAGCGAGCCGGCCACGAGCGCAGCGATCGCGAGCCACATGCTGCCGCGGTCCGCCACCGCGACGATCGCGAACCCGGCTGCGATCCACCAGGCGCCCCGCACGAGCGCCTTGACACCGGCCTGGACCGAGTCGGCTCGGCGGGACAGGCGGACCTGGAACAGCGCCACGGCGGTCGTGTTGACGATGAGCAGGACGGCGACCATGACGGTGGGCGCCTGGGTGTGAGCCGAGACGTAGAGCGCCAGGCCGAGCTCCATGACGAAGAAGTGCAGCGAGAACAGCCCCGTGATGACCGTGATCACGACATAGGGCCAGTCGCGCAGCACGGCGAGCCGAGGCTCCCCGGCAGTCCGCTCGTGCGGCTCGATGTGCGGCAGGCGCCTGGTGTTCCAGGCGGCGAAGCCGGTGAACGCGGCGTTGAGGAAGAACACGGAGACATACGCCCAGGGCTGGTCGATGACGAGTGCGGCGCCGCCGAACACCGAGCCCAGGCCGAGCGCCGTGTTGGTGACGGCCCGCAGGTAGGCCTTGAAGAGGACGCCGCGGCCTCCGGTTGCGAGCTGGGCGACCACACCCTGGTTGACGGCACCGGCCCCGCGCTCGAACAGGGCCAGGATCCCGAGGAGCACGGCCAGACCCCACGGGCTCCTGGCGAAGACCGGGGGCGCGCTGAACAGTGCGGCGCCGGTCATGAAGAACGTCAGCGTCTCTCGCGGACCCCGGGTGTCGCCGAGGTGGCCCGCGGGGACCTGCACGACGATGCCGACGACCGCGGAGACGGACATGGCCAGAGCCACCTGGGTCGCGGTGAACCCGACCTGGCGCGTGAAGTAGAGAGCACTGGTCGTCAGGACGGCTCCGGCGCCGAATCGGTTGGCGAACGACCCCAGGGCAAGCACCCGAAGCACAGGGTCGATCGGGATTCCCTTGCGGGTCAACGGTTCGGTCGCGGTCATCGTCACGTGCGCTTCGCTCCTTCAGGGCCCAAAGTCTCTTGATATCAAGATATCTGATGGTCACCGCAGCGATGCAAACCGTTATCCAGAGGTCACGTAGGGTCGAGGTGTGTACGTCCCCAACTGGATCGATCTCGACGGCGTCGTCAACATGCGTGACCTCGGCGGGATGGTGACAGCCGGTGGCGACATCGTGCAGCCCCACCGGATGCTCCGGTCCGACAACCTCCAGGACCTCACGCCCGCCGCGGTGCGCACACTCGTGCGTGACATCGGCCTGCGCGACGTCGTAGACCTTCGCACCCACGTCGAGGTAGCCAAGGAGGGCGACGGCCCGCTCGTGGCCGTGCCGGGGATCCATCACCACCACCTCACGCTCTACCGCGAGGACACCTCCGAGAGCGGCATCCCCGCGGCCGAGCGCGCCCTCCCTTGGGAGACCGACGAGCGACGGGCCCGGGAGCGGGCTGAGCATTCCGGCGAGGACGAGGCGCACCGGCGCAGCCATGACGAGTTCTGGTCGGAGCACTACCTGTCCTACCTCGCCACCCGCCCGGACTCGGTCGTCGCCGCGCTGCACGCCATCGCCTCCAGCGATGGGGCGGTCGTCGTGCACTGCGCCGCGGGAAAGGACCGCACCGGCACCGTGGTCGGCCTCGCGCTCAAGGTCGTGGGCGTCCCGGACGACCTCGTCATCGCCGACTATGCCGCATCGGCCGACCGCGTCGAGGCGATCATGGCGCGCCTGCGCGCCAAGCCCGCCTATGCGGACAACCTCAAGGACAAGACCGTCGCCCAGCAGTCACCGACGACCGACACCATGCGGATGCTGCTCGCCACGCTCGACGAGCGCTACGGCGGAGTCGCCGGATGGCTCGACGAGCAGGGCTGGTCGGCAGCCGACACCGACAGCCTGCGCCGCAAGCTGCTCGCCTGAGGCTCCGCGCCGCCCCTACTTCTTCTGCTTGTCCCCGCTGCCGCCGTCGCTCGAGAGGGCAGCGATGAAGGCCTCCTGGGGCACCTCGACCCGGCCGACCATCTTCATCCGCTTCTTGCCTTCCTTCTGCTTCTCGAGCAGCTTGCGCTTACGGCTGATGTCACCGCCGTAGCACTTGGCAAGCACGTCCTTGCGCATGGCGCGGATGTTCTCCCGGGCGATGATCCGCGACCCGATCGCGGCCTGGATCGGCACCTCGAACTGCTGCCGCGGGATGAGCTCCTTGAGCTTGCCGGCCATCATCACGCCGTAGCTGTACGCCTTGTCCTTGTGGACGATCGCGCTGAACGCGTCGACCGACTCACCCTGGAGCAGGATCTGCACCTTGACGAGATCGGCGATCTGCTCACCGTCGGGTTCGTAGTCGAGCGACGCGTAGCCGCGAGTGCGCGACTTCAGCTGGTCGAAGAAGTCGAAGACGATCTCCGCGAGCGGCAGCGTGTAGCGCATCTCGACGCGGTCCTCGGAGAGGTAGTCCATGCCGCGCAGCTGCCCCCGCTTGGTCTGGCAGAGCTCCATGATCGCTCCGACGAACTCCGACGGCGCGAGGATGGTCCCGCGGACGACCGGCTCCGACACCTCGCGGATCTTGCCGTCGGGAAACTCGCTCGGGTTGGTCACATGGACCTGCGCGCCGTCGTCCATCGTCACCTCGTACACGACGTTCGGCTGAGTCGAGATGAGGTCCAGCCCGAACTCCCGCTCGAGCCGCTCGCGGACGATCTCGAGGTGCAGCAGCCCGAGGAAGCCACAGCGGAAGCCGAAGCCGAGCGCTGCAGAGGTCTCCGGCTCGTACACGAGCGCCGCGTCGTTGAGCTTGAGCTTGTCGAGCGCATCGCGCAGGTCCGGGTAGTCCGAGCCGTCGATCGGATAGAGGCCGGAGAAGACCATCGGCTTCGGGTCGCGGTATCCACCGAGCGACTGGGCCGCCGGCCGGCCCGCGTTGGAGACGGTGTCGCCGACACGCGACTGACGGACGTCCTTGACGCCGGTGATGAGATAGCCGACCTCGCCGACCCCGAGTCCCTTGCTGGGCACGGGCTCCGGGCTGATGACGCCGATCTCGAGGAGCTCGTGCGTGGCCTTGGTCGACATCATGACGATGCGCTCGCGCGGGTTGAGGTTGCCGTCGACGACCCGGACGTACGTCACCACACCCCGGTAGGTGTCGTAGACGGAGTCGAAGATCATCGCCCGGGCGGGCGCCGCCGGGTCGCCGACCGGGTGGGGGAACTGGGCGACGATCTGGTCGAGCAGCTCCTCGACGCCCGCTCCGGTCTTGCCCGAGACCCGGAGGCAGTCCTGCGGCTCGCCGCCGATCAGCTTGGCGAGCTCCTCGGCATACTTCTCCGGCTGCGCGGCGGGAAGGTCGATCTTGTTGAGCACGGGGATGATCGTGAGGTCGTTCTCCATCGCGAGATAGAGGTTCGCGAGCGTCTGCGCCTCGATGCCCTGGGCCGCGTCGACGAGCAGCACCGCGCCCTCGCACGCCGCCAGAGACCTCGACACCTCGTAGCTGAAGTCGACGTGCCCCGGGGTGTCGATCATGTTCAGCGCGTAGACCTGGCCGTCGACCTCCCACGGCATGCGCACGGCCTGGCTCTTGATGGTGATGCCGCGCTCGCGCTCGATGTCCATCCGGTCGAGGTACTGCGCCCGCATCGCCCGCGAGTCCACGACACCGGTCAGCTGGAGCATGCGGTCGGCGAGCGTCGACTTGCCGTGGTCGATGTGCGCGATGATGCAGAAGTTGCGGATCAGGTCCGGCGGCGTTGCGTTGGGAGCCAACGCGGAGCGGGCCATGGGCGACACGTGGGACGAACCTCGCAAGGGAAGGGTGTGGGAAGCGAATCGTGGGCGACCGCGGTCGGGCGACCACCGCCGCGACAGGACAGTCTCCCATGACTTGGACCTGCGACGCTCACGCGCTCCCCACGTCCGGCGCCCCGGAACGCCCGGGCGTGCCGCAGAATGTCGCCCATGCGACCCCAGCCCATGCAGGCCCTACCCGTGCCACCCGGGTCCCACGTACCGATGCGCCGGCTCGTGCGGCATCCGCAGGAGATCCTGGCACTCGTCGTCGCGATCCTGGCCTCGGGGCTGCTGCTGTTCGCCTCGTTCGGAGAGGTGATATCGGCCATCGACGAGGAGCGAACGCCTGACATCTACGCCCTGGCGCTGATCTTCGCGCCACTGCTCATCTGGTTCGCCCGCGGCCAGCTGTGGGCACAACAGCGTCTCAACGGCGTCAAGCTGACTCCGGAGCAGTTCCCGGAGGCGTACGCGATGCTCGTCGACGCTGCTGCCCGGTCCGGGCTGTCGTTCGTGCCGGACGCCTATGTCGTGCTGGGCAACGGAGCCATCAACGCAGGCGCCTCCGGCCACGGCTTCAGGCGGTTCGTCGTCATCTACAGCGACCTCTTCGAGGTCGGTGGCGCAGCCCGGGAGCCAGACGCCCTGCGGTTCGTCATCGCGCACGAGGTCGGACATATCGCAGCCGGGCACACGAGCTACTGGCGGATCCTGGGCATCGCGGCCGCGGACTGGATCCCCTTCATCGGCTCGACGCTGAGCCGCGCCCAGGAGTACACGGCCGACAACTACGGCCACCTGCTCGTGCCTCAGGGGGCGCGCTCGGCGATGGCGACCCTGGCCGGTGGCAAGTACCTCAACCGGTCGGTTGACGTCGACGCGATGGCTGACCGGGCCGTGACCGAGCCCGGGTTCTTCGTGTGGGTGACCAACGCCATGAGCTCCCACCCGGTGCTGGCCTGGCGCATGCACGCGCTGCGCGACCGCAGGCGTCCGGGTCGGCTGTTGTGGCGCCCGAGTGACGTGTGGATGTGGCGCCTGCCGGAGGCACCGGGGACCCACGACCTTCCGCCGATGATCGGCTTCACCCCGACCCCGGTGCCGCCGCAGGTCGGTGTGGGTGCGTCAGCGGCGCTCACATCCTCGGGGATGGCGGCCGTGGCACCGGGCACGTCGGCCGCAGCCCGGCCCGCAGTCGCGCCCGCGGGGATGAGTGCGGTCCCCGAACCGGGAGCGATGTCGAACGCCGACCTGGCCGATCGACGTGATGTCGGGATGCTGGGAGAGCCCCAGTAGCGACAGGAGACGCACGATGGACACCCTGATCACGCGCAGCGACGGACGCCTCGACGGTGAGGAGTGGACGGAGAACTACGAGGAGCTGCCCGGCGGGGCCGGGATCAGCATCATCCTCGAGTCGACCACGCGGGAGGGTGCCGGTCCCCGCCTGCACAAGCACCCCTATGCCGAGACGTTCATCATCCGGCGCGGGTCGGCGACCTTCACGGTCGGCGCCGGGGACGACGCGAGGGAGATCGTCGGCCGCGCCGGCCAGATCCTCGTCGTGCCTGCGGAGACGCCGCACCGCTTCCGGACCGGCCCCGACGGCTACGAGGCCGTCCATATCCACGCGAACGAGCGCTTCGTCACCGACTGGCTCGAGTGACGCGCGGCCTTTCCAGGCGGCCTCAGGCGGGCGTTGCCCGGTCGACGAGGGCGGGCTGAGCGGCGCGGGCAGGCGTGTCTCCGCCGCGCGCGGCGGAGACACCCCGGGGCCCCCCCGGGGGGGAGGGCCGTGGGGAGGGCACCACTCTTGACTACACGGCCCACACAGAATATTAAGT